>JAEZSL010000047.1 GCA_023443925.1 Bacillota bacterium
GAATTTCGATATGATTATACAGTATAATAATAGATCATAATGAGGAGAGTATCATATGAATTATTCCATTTTTAACGACACAATTGCAGATATGAACTGGAAAGAAATTGAAGCTAAGGGCAAGGAAAAAATACCGGTCTTGTTTCCGCTGGGTGTTATAGAAGAGCATGGCCCCCATCTGCCCCTGGGAACGGATATCTATTTTAGTTATGCCGTAAGCAGGAAAATAAAAGAAGCATTGAACAATCTAAAAACAGATTCCTTGATCGCACCTCCGTTTTATTGGGGAGTTAATCATTGTACCGGTGCATTCCCCGGAACCTTTTCAGTGAAACCCGAAACCATGAAAAGCATTTTGTTTGATATATTTGAAAATCTTCACCGCTTTGGTTTTAACCAGGTGTACTGTGTAAATTATCATGGGGATGCCAGGCATGTGGCAACTATATTAGAAGCCATTAAGGCAGCAAATGAAAAGTATCATATGAGTAACCGGTTGTTAATGGAAGCATATGAGCTGCAGTTTTATAGCTTATCCGGTGAGGAAGATTATATTTTAACCAATCATGCAGAGTTCCCTGCGGAATTATTTGAAGGTGAAGATGAAAGTGAAAAAGGCCTGATGGACATCCATGCAGGTGCCTTTGAAACGGCAGCCATGAACTATTTTTATCCGGAGGCGGTTCAGACAGAGCTGGCTGTAAAGTTAAAATCCAGTTCTTTATCAGAACAGGAGTTAAGCAACTGGCTGTCCGGCGGCGAGATTGTAAGAGATACGGTACCGTTAGGGTATGCGGGCAATCCGGCCGGATATGAAAAACTGTCCGCAGGTATTGAGTCGGTTTTTGATATATTGACCAAATACTTTGCAGAAAGAATTCTGGAACTACAAGAAGACAAGGATAAAAAGTAAAGCAAAAACCATAAAGCTGCGCAAGCAGGTCTGGTTAAGGTTTTGCAATATTTTATATATGTGTTATAATGGAATATGTTAGTTGTTAAGGAATTGACAATGTAGTGGTTAGGGGTTACGTGAAATAAAAGACATTTCACACTTCTTATTTGGGCAGTACCGCAAGCAGGCTTGTGGCCTGCATGGGGTTAGTGTGAAACAAAGGACATTTCACACCCTGATTTGAGGTAGTAAATCATCTACAGCAGAAGATTTATGCCATGGGAGCTAGTGGGAATTGCCTCGCGACAAGCATGCGAGTCATTATAAGGATAGCTAAAGCGGCTATTCTTCACGTTGTATATGTGACGCCGTAAAGTGGGATCATGTCGGGAAAGTTGAAAGAAAATAAATAATAGAAAGGATGCCATAACAGGATTTTTTCAGCTTTTATATTATGGCAGTATCGCAAGCGGGATTGCGATTGCAATGGGTATAATAATGAAACAGAAGATAACGGAACAAAAGATAACGGAACACGAAATAATGGAACATAAGATACAGGAGCGAAAGAGTATGAAGTACACAAGAATGAAACAAAAAGTAATAATCACAGCCCTGCTGTTACTGATTTCTTCCGCTTTTACAGCCTGTGATAAAGATTCGGCGGTTAGTAAAAATGATGCCGATGTACAGGTGGAAACCGGAGATACTTTAGACACTGAGGATACGCAGACCGAATCAGGAGAATCAGGAGTGACAGAGGAAACGGCTGAGCCGGAACAGAATACTGCTGATGCAGCTGCTGGAAACGGTAATTCAACAAGTGATGCTGTAAATGAGACATCGGACGATTCTGTAATTGAATTAACGGATGAACCGTATCTCTTGCCGGAACCTCCATTTGGTTTTTACAGTTCGGATAAGATAACCGATAAGGAGGGGCAGGCCATACAGTTAAAGCTTTTATCCGGTGAACCGAATAATATCATAGACGAAGATGAATGGTTAATAAAAAATGATCTTACGCTGAACGCCAACCCGGTATTCGGCATAATGGAAGATAGCGCCGCTAATGAACCGAACGAAATTGATCAGGAAGTGAACGGACTGAGTATTACATCCATGTTTCAGGATGAATCCTATACCTATTGTACCTATGGTGCAAATTTTGCAGAGGGGTATATTCTGAATATATATGATATACAGACAAATAAAAAACTGTATTCCCTGGATTTCTCCAATTACCGATATTCCGCAGAGTATGTAGAAGCGGATTATGATTATATCCAGCAAAAAGTCAACTGGGCAGCTATAAAGGATAACATATTATATGTAAGCAACAGTCACAATACCTATGCAAAAAGTTCCAAAGGTATGAATGCGTATATTACTGCCATTGATTTAAATGACATGAGCATAATATGGAGAACGGATGCTTTAGTCAGCAATTCCCGTAATTTCCAGATGATCGGCGATGTAATTGTCTGCGGCTACGGATTTACGGATGAAGACGACTTCTTATATCAAATTGATACCTATAACGGCAAAGTTCTGGAGAAAACTCCGTTAAAGAGTGCACCGTCTGTTATAATTGAGAAAGATAACATATTATATGTACGAACTTATAATACGGATTATAAATTTGAAATCATTCCGTAGACGCATTTTCACATAAAAACAGTTGACAGGAGAAAAGTATGATTAAGGTACTGTTTGTATGCCTGGGAAATATATGCAGATCCCCAATGGCAGAGTATGTATTTCGGGATATGGTTCAAAAAAGGGGACTCTCTGATCAGTTTGTCATTGCCTCAGCTGCTACCAGCAGCGAAGAGACGGGGAACCCAGTACACCGGGGTACCTTTAAAAAACTAAAGGAATTCGGAATCGATGCGTCATTAAAAAGGGCAGTGCAGTTAAAAAAAGAAGATTATAACGGTTATGACTATATTCTTGGTATGGAACAAAGCAATTTGCGTTCTATGGAACGGATTTTTAAGGGCGATGCCGGGAATAAGATTATGAGATTGCTGGATTTAGCGCCAAAACCAAGAGATATCGCGGATCCATGGTATACGGGAGATTTTGATAAAACCTACGAAGATGTGCAGGAAGGCTGTTTGCTTTTGCTGGATTACATCTGTGAAAAGGAAGGAATAGTTCAGTAAAGATTTCCTCTTATACTTTGAAGGTGCCAGTACCCTCGAAATTAAACAATAGTATGCAGATAAATAATAAATAGTAACGGTATAAAGATACAGTTTAGCAATAGCAATAACAATAGTTTATAGATTAAAGAATAAAGAGTACGAAAAAGATTAGAAATCTTAAATCTTTTTCGTACTCTTTATTCTTGCTGCCAGTAATCTTAAAATAATAGGATGTTTCAATCTGCTTAATCAGTTTGTTACAAATCAGACCTTTTATTGTATACCGGGAATGAATGCCGATGCGGATTATGCGCAGAGGGTTATCAAAGGTCGGAATTGGATACAGCCTGATTGCGGCTTGTTTCCAGATAATTATAAAAAGTAAATTTACTGATTCCGAGTAATTCGCAAATCTGTTCTCCTGACTTTGTAATCAGGAAAGCTCCTTTTTCGTCCAGAAAACGTATAAATTCTATCTTTTCATTCTTATTCATATCAATTGCCGGTTTACCGATCTGCTCCTGGCCCTTTTGAATCAGATGTGCCAGAAGATTGTTTACATCCGGAGCAAAAATCTCTTCTTCATTGGTAAAACTCTCAAATTGATTAAACTGACGGAGATAGCCTTCAAACTGGAGGGTTTCCGTTATATCCATATTAATGCAGATAGAGCCCATAACATTGCCGTTATCATCTTTTAAATAGATAGAGGAGGAACGGAGAATTTTGCCGTCCTGTGTTGTGGTGATATAGTTAAACCGGTCACCGTCAACCACCGTACCGCGCAGAACTTCAAGGCCTAAGTTACTTCCGCAGCCGCCGATCGTACGGTTGGTAATATTACCGTTGCGGATATCTACGATAGAATGGTTATAGTCTTTTGTCAGATCGTGAAGAACAACTTCGCATTTATTACCAAAGTGTTTTTCTATTAAGGTCAGTAATTGCTGGAACAACGGCATAGCGTCGTCTAATGATTTCATTTAATTCACCTCAAATACTAAAATAAAGTTAGAATATATTGTTATATTAACCTAATTAAAAATCATTATAGCATAATAGAATTTTTTAAACAATATGAGAATCTAAAAAAAAGTAATGGCTGGTATGCCTGACCGGGTTTCCTTATTACTGACCGTGTAGCCAGCCCAAAACAGTGTGTTTGCTGCAGTTAAAAAGTTTTAAAGAATTTACTGTAAAATAATATGATGAGTGAAAATTTATACTAACTAAATTTTTGGCAGAAAATAATATATGGATGAAGAAATGTAATAGAATGAATAATAATCATTAGAGATTTTACTACCAAAGTGCAGCCGTTACAATAAATTTTTTATACCCACTTCTCAGATCGGACCGGTTTACCAGTTTAGTTTTTAGCTGTTAATATTGTTACTACCGTTTCTATAGCCTGTTGTCGTTTATAACATTGATGATATTTTTTTTTATTTGTAGAAACGAAATAATATTAATTATGATTTTAAATTAGAATACATAAAAATGTCTTTTGTGGAAATCAAACATAAAGTTAGAGATTATAGAAGAAAATTATAGAACAGTTTGGCAAAATGATTAAAAAAAGTTAGTAAGAAGATATAAAATTGCAAGAAAAGTACAAAAAATATAAAAATAATTCTTGTAAACTAACAAAAAGTATGATAATCTAAATTTGTTATTAAAAAACGTGAAAAAAGCATAAAAAAAGTTTGATAAACATTACAAAGTTTATAAAAACTTGATGCGAAGAAAAGGAGGAGCAATCTATGAAGAAAAGATTTATGTCATTCATGCTGGTTACGGCTCTGGTAATCGGATCATTGACAGCCTGTGGGAAAAGCGGAAGTTCCGAGGCGAACACACCGGCCGAAAGCACCGGAAGTACACAGAATGATTCCGGCGGCAGCGTCAAGACACCAAGTGTTGAAAAGAAAAAAGTAGTTTTCTGGTATTCCCATACAGGTGATGAAGCAGCAGTCTTTGATAATGCAATCAAAGCTTACAATGAGAGTCAGGATAAGTATGAAGTAGAGGGTTTAAGTGTTACCGATAAACAGAAAGTTATCGTTGCAATTTCCGGTAATGAAGCACCGGATGTAATCGAAGCCTCGAACCAGGATGTTATTACATATGCTACCAGCGGATTAATCGAACCGGTGAATGATATGGCGTCAGCGGATAATTATTCTTTGACAGATCAATTTGCGGAACAGTCGCTGATTGCCAATACACTGGAGGACAAGGTATACGGTATTCCTTTTGCGGCTATGATTATCCAGATGTTTTATAATAAGGATATACTTCAGGAGATCGGATATACAGAGCCGCCAAAGACGATGGAAGAATTGTACGATATGGCCGTGAAAGCTACACAGGTGGATGAAAAGGGTACGATTACCAGACTGGGTTATCCTTTATTTCCTTTAGCCAGCGCCAGACAGGAATTAATTTATGCTTTCGGCGGCAGATGGTGGGCAGAAGACGGAGTGACTCTGACACCGGATAATCCCGGAATACTGGACAGCTTAAATATGAACCTAAAGTACAGAAGCCAGTATGGCGTGGAAAAAGTTCAGGAATTCGTTGCAACTGCCAATACAAACCGTTATACGGAAAATGATATGTTCTTTGCCGGAAAGCAGTTATTCCGTTTTGACGGTCCCTGGTTAGCGGCCATGATTAAAAACAATAACTCAACGGTTAACTATGGTGTTGCATTGATACCGGGGACTCAGGCAAATCCTGAATTACAAGGAACCAGCCGTTATGAAACAAACACTCTGACAATTCCGGTTGTAGCGGAGGAAAAAGACGGTGCATGGGATTTTATCAAATACTTCACGAATAGCGATACTACCAAGGAACTTTTGATTGGTATAGCCAATCTTCCGACACAGCTTTCCCTGTATGATGATGCGGATATCCTGGCACAGCCCAACTTTGATGTATTTGTTGCAGCTCTGAAAACGGATAACGGCATTCAGTATCCGAAGATTGAGGATCTTTCCAAATACACTTCCTTGATAGAAGAACATCTGGATTATGCTTATAACGGTATGGAGACACCGGAAGATGTTCTGAAAAAACTAAAAGAACAATCCGAGTTATTAAAGTAAATTACAGAATGTTTAATTATTGCCTAAGTACAGGAATGTCACTTATAAGTATAGATAAGTGATGTTCCTGATTAGGATTTTTCCGACTGGGATAAAGCCCCGGCGTACTTTAATTTAAGAAAGGAGGAGTAGTCATATGCCGAAAACGACTGTAAAAATGAAAAAAACAGAACGGCAGGACAATATTAACGGATTTTTATTTGCACTTCCCTGGATTGTTGGCTTTGTCTGTTTCAGTCTGATTCCATTGCTGACTTCACTGTATTACAGTTTTACTTCATTTAACCCGGTAAAGGCGCCGGAATGGGTGGGTTTGGAAAATTATCAGTATTTATTAAAGGATCCGTTAGTTTTAAAGAGTTTAAAAAACACCTTATTTATGGCATTCGTATCAACTCCCATTAATCTCTTTATTGCTATGCTCCTTGCTTCTTTGCTAAACAGTAAGTATAAGGGAAGAGGCATTGTGAGGACACTTTTCTTTATGCCCTCCATTATACCGATGATTGCGGCAACTATGGTATGGATCTGGATGTTTGACCCTACCTATGGTTATATTAACCGGGTTCTGGGGGTTATCGGTATACACGGACCGGCCTGGCTGGTTAATCCGGCTTATACAAAATGGGCCTTGGTCTTAATGGGCACCTGGTGTACCGGGACCACAATGCTGATCTGTCTTGCGGCCCTTCAAAATGTTCCCAGAAGCTACTATGAATCGGCAGAAATTGACGGTGCCAATGCGGTCAATAAATTCTTTCGCATTACACTTCCCACGGTAGCACCGGTTCTGGTATATCAGGGAATACTCAATATAATCAATTCGTTTCAGTATTTTACCCAGGTTTACGTTATCATTAATGCCAGTTCCGGTGGAGGAGCAAGTAATGCAGGCGGCGGACCGGCCAATTCGATACTAATGTATCCGCTTTACCTGTTCAATACGGCGTTTTCCTATATGAAGATGGGACGTGCTTCCGCAATGGCATGGTTTTTATTTGTAATAGTCTCCGTATTGACCTTTGTTATGACTAAAGTGACAAAAAAAGTATCTAATAACGGTATGGGAGGCGAATAATGAAAAATACAAGTGCTTACTATAAAAAACGTCTGAAGCCGATTCCCATGTACATAATGATTCTGTGTTTATGTCTGGTTTTTCTCTCGCCGTTTCTGGTTATGGTTACCACTGCGTTAAAAACCAATGCAGATGCCTTTGAACTTCCGGTAAAGCTGTTTCCAAGAAAATTTATCTGGTCCAATTTTCCGGAAGCCATGGAGAAGATACCCTATGCCAGGTATATGCTGAACAGTATATTTATAACGGCTATGTCAATTATCGGGCAGCTTATATCCACACCGTTAGTAGCCTATTCCCTGGCTAAAATCAAGTGGAAAGGTGCACCTGTTATAGCAAGTCTGATTATGGGCTCCATGATGATTCCGTATACCGTAACCATGATACCGCTGTATAAAATATGGTCTGCGCTGGGCTTGACCAACACTTACATTCCCTTAATCGCGCCAACCTTTTTTGGAAGTCCGTTTTATATCATTATCATGAGACAATTCTTTGCAGGATTGCCTAATTCATTAATGGAAGCCGCCAAGATTGACGGAGCAGGCGAATTAAGGCGTTATCTTTCCATCGCCCTGCCTTTATCAAAACCAGCTCTGACTACTGTCGGAATTTATGCGTTTATCAATGCCTGGTCTGATTATTTGGCTCCGCTTATCTATATTAATAAGACTGAAAAACTGACCTTGTCCTTAGGCCTGCAGGGATTCTTAAATCAATATTCCGTTGACTGGACACATCTGATGGCTGCGGCAACCATATTTGTTATTCCGGTGGTGATTTTCTTCCTGTTTTTTCAAAGAAATTTTGTGGAAGGAATTGCAACTTCCGGTATTAAAGGTTAAAGGGAAACACAGCAGTCAGTTTATGCGTGCAATGGAGCATGATAAAAAAATACATCTTCACATTTATTTTTAGGAATACCTTATTAAGCAGGATTTCGGTAAGTGTGGAGATAAATTTACGTTTTCAAGTATATATTTAAACATAAATTATACTTTGTGGTATAATATCCATGGATATTATACCGGTCTTTAGCATTAATGATAGAAGAGGAGGAAGGAGTATGCAGAAAGAATTAATAGATCAGCTGGAGACGCCCTGCATTGTTATAGATATTGCAAAAACAGAAAAGAATGTGGCTAAAATGCAGGAAGCTGCCGATACATATAATTGCAGCTTAAGACCCCATATCAAAACCCATAAGATGCCGCTTTTTGCAAGGATGCAGCTGTCACATGGTGCTTCCGGCATAACTTGTGCTAAAGTAACAGAAGCCGAGGTAATGGCAGACGGCGGGGCTGAGGATATTTTTATTGCTTATCCTATGGTAGGAGAATTTCGTATTAAAAGAGCCATCGAACTGGCGAAACGTATTAAAAGACTGATCCTGGCAGTTGACAGTCTCGAATGTGCTATTATGTTAAATGAGGCTGCAAAAGCAGCCGGAATTATCTTTGAGGTACGTCTGGAAGTAGACACCGGTGCAAAGCGTACCGGAGTTTTAAGAAACCGGGCGGCCAGACTAGCAAAGGAGATTCATGGTCTTCCTAATCTGGAGCTGACCGGAATCTATACTTTTAAGAGCCTGGTTTACCAGGATAAGGCTACGGAAGATAAACACCTTGCCGGAGTGGAAGAGGGAGACTTAATGGAGCAGATAGCCTGTGAGATCCGCAATGCAGGTATACCCATTAAAGAAATCAGCGCCGGTTCCACACCTACGGGACTTGAAGTGGCTAAGACCGGGAAAGTAGGAGAAATACGGCCCGGCACCTATTTGTTTAATGATTACATGCTGTATAAAGAAGGGGCAGCCGGTATAGAAGACATTGCAGTCCGGTTTTATGCTACCGTAGTTAGTGTACCAAGCACAGAGTATGCCGTAATCGACGGAGGCACCAAGACCTTTCCCATGGATATCCCTTTAGATGCGCCGCCTTATTATTATCCCGGCTACGCACTGGTGGAAGGAAATGAGGATCTGCAGCTGAAAAGGATGAACGAAGAGCATGGAATTATTACAAGTAAAAAAGGGGATACGGGGCTTAAAGTAGGTGATAAGCTTGCGCTGATTCCCATACATGTTTGTACCGCTGTCAATATGCAGAATCAGGTTTATCTTTATGATGGGGAAAGTTTAAGACAGGAAAAGGTAGCGGCCAGAGGTATGCTGGTATGAAAAAGTTAATTAAGAATGGTTTAATCTATGACGGCAGCGGAAATCCTCCCATCCGAAAAGACATTCTGATTGAGGAAAGTAAGATAGCGGCCATTAGAGATAAGTTAGAAGTTCCCGCAGAAGAAATAATTGATGCGTCCGGACTTTGTGTCACGCCGGGATTTATTGATACTCACAGACACTGTGATCTGGATGCCTTATATAATCCGGACTTCGGTGTCCTTGAACTGGCCCAGGGACTTACCACCGTAATCGGAGGTAACTGCGGCCTTGCACCAATTCCGGCACCGGAGACCTTCCGGAAAAATATTCTGGATTTTATTGAACCCTGTCTTGGAATTGCACCGGAGCAATTTAAGATGGAGCATTTTGCAGAATATTTAAAGGCTCTGGAGGAAAAAGAACTTCCAATTCACACAGGCAGTTATATCGGTACGGGTACCTTAAAGGCAGCGATAAAAGGGTATGGAAAATCACCCTTCACCCGTGCTGAGATGGATTGTGCAAAAGCTTATATAAGGGAGGGGCTGGAGGCTGGTGCGGTAGGACTCTCCATGGGGATTATGTATCCGCCGGAATGTTATTCCGGTTTCGGGGAGATGAAGGAACTGCTCTTGGCCGCTTCACCATACGGACGCCCTCTGGCCTGTCATATCCGTGGAGAAGGGAATAACCTGGTTTCCTCAGTAAGAGAAATATTAGATCTTGCGAAGGCAGCGGAAATACCTTTAAATATCAGCCACTTTAAAGCTACCGGTGTGAAGAACTGGGGCAGCGTCATAGATCAGGCAATTGATCTGGTGGAAGACGCACGTGATAAGGGGCAGGATGTCACCGTGGACTTTTACCCTTACTGCGGAGGTTCCACCACCCTGCTTAGTCTTATTCCACCGTCCTTTATGGAGAACAGTCTGGAGCTGACTTTGAACAAACTGGCGGGAGAAAGCGGGAGAGAAAAGCTGAAAAGAGAACTTTATCAGGAACATCCGGGCTGGGATAATATGATTACAGCCATCGGCTGGGAGCGGATACTGATTAGTTCTGTTACCAGGGAGAGTAACCGAAGGTTTTCCGGGCTTAAGTTTACGGAAGCGGCAGCGCTGGCCGGATATGAAGAACCCGGTGATTTTATGTGCGAGCTATTGGCAGAAGAGCGGGGTAAAGTAGGTATTATCGTCTTGTCCATGTCGCAGCAGGATGTGGACAGGGTGGCAAAGCTGCCCTACTCTATGGTGATTTCAGATTCTTTGTATGGAGTAAGTGACTGCCCTCACCCAAGACTGTACGGTTCTTTTCCTAAAATGATCAGGGAGTATGTAAGAGAACGGCAGATACTTACCATGGAAGAAGCCATTAAGAAGATGACTTTACTCCCGGCAAAGCGCCTTTCCCTTCAGTGCAGAGGGATGATTTGTGAGGGATATTATGCAGATATTATTCTGTTTGACCCTGAACAATTAAGCGACCATGCAGTGTATGAAGCACCCAAACAGTTGTGTACCGGATTCCATAAAGTATTGGTAAACGGTAAAACGGCTGTTTCTATGGATAAGTTAATCAACCGCAAACACGGCGGTATAATTAAAATATAATAAACAATAAGATGAGGAGAGTGAAAGTATTTTCACTCCGGATGAACCCTTCTGCGGTTTTTCATCAGATTTTTATGCTGCTACGCGGCGGAATGTGAGGTAAATATGAGTGATGTATATGCAAAATTAAAGGAATTAGGACTTAAGCTGCCCAAGGCACCGGAGAGAGGAGGCGTTTATTCTCCATCGAAACCTTTTAACGGGAATCTGGTATACATATCCGGATGTGGCCCGGTTATAGATAGCCCCATTATCGGAAAAGCCGGCAAAGAGTTTACCAAGGAAGAGGCAAAAGAATTCTCCAGAAATTCCATGTTAAATGTTTTATCAGTTTTGGAAGCACAAATCGGTGATTTGAATAAAGTAAAACAAGCTGTGAAAATTTTGGTTTTTGTAGCAAGTGCGGATGAATTTTATGACCAGCCTTTTGTGGCAAACGGAGGCTCCCAGCTGCTGGTGGATTTATTCGGTGAAGAAGCAGGGGCGCCCAGCCGCTCAGCCATTGGTGTGAATGTTCTTCCTGGAAATATACCGGTTGAGATTGAGGCAATCTTTGAAATAAAATAATAAATTATTATGTCAGGGGCTATTGCATAATTCAAAAACTGTCCAGCTTGGAAAGAATAAGGGTTTATATTTCGCAGATATTTTGTGAAAAGTATGTGCATATGACTGTAAGATAGAAAATGCAGCGCTTATATGCTCCACTTGGATCAAAATCTGAGAAATATAAACCCTATTAATATTTATGCAACTGCCCCTTATCACAAATAATATGAATTGGAGGAAGCTGTTGTCCAATATAAATGCCGCGTTCATAATGGCCCTCGGAATGTGAAAGGGTTTGAAGTTTCTTGAACATGCATAGGGCCTCAGCTTCTGTATTGAAATCAGGAATCATGAAAGTTTCTTTTTATTCTTGACTTTGACGCGACGTAAGGATTTATACTGGTCTTAACATTGATTATACCGAAGCCGAAAGGCAGTAGAGCTTTGATGCTGAGGTTTAGAATTGTTTAAAAAAGAAGGAGGTAAGCAGATATGACAGACATGATCAGATTAGAGCCGATGGAAAGCAAGGATATTGAGGAATTAACACCCATTATGAAAAGAGCATTTGATGAAGATAGTAAAATACATCTGGGAAGAGAAGAGGGAGGCCCTCCCGGATATGACGATGGAAGTTTTTTAAGGAAATGGGGAATAGAATCAAAGACTACATCGTTTAAAATCTATCTCGATGAAAAACTCATGGGAGGGGTTATCCTATGGATTAACTCCAACCGGCATAATTTTCTTGGAGTAATCTATCTGGATCCCAGTGCTGAAAATAAAGGGGTTGGCACAAAGGTATGGAAGATGATTGAAGAAATGTATCCGGATACCTTAACCTGGAGCACCGAAACACCGATCTTCAGCAGAAGAAATCATAATTTCTATATTAACAAATGTGGTTTTCATTGTGTGAAAATTGATAATCCTAAGGATTTTGAAGAAGGACAATTTGTTTTGAAAAAAGTAATGAAATGAGATGGGGTTTTTAGATATAAGTATGTAAAATATATGTTTAGTACGAAATAAGTTATAAAGTTGTAGTTTATAATTGTGTTTCTAAAATTAAAAATCACCTAAATCCTTGTGGGATAAAGGTGATTTTTTTAGATATGATTTATATCCAGTTTCAAAAGCTGCTATAACTGCAGTTTGCAAAACTGATTCTGAATATATGTTATATAATCCCCTTTGGTAAATAACCGTTGACTGTTCGGATTTCCGCACCGACGCACCATTTGAGATAACGGAATCGTACTTATATTTTTCTGAGCTGTTGAATAATCGTATTGATAATTCTTAATAATCTGTTCTGCGCTGCCGGATTTTAAATTACCAAGACACCACCAGGCTGCCGGTTGGGATGCATTAGGGAACACATTATAATCACCGTTAATATAAAATACCGGCGTATCCGATTGAATTGACTTTACCGTGTTATCCAGTAATAATTCCGCATATAAAACATCCTCCGGTTTACCGAAAATATCATATAAGGAACTGCAATTAAAATATTTTAAAGTCCGGTCTGTCAGGGATTTTGGTATTTGATCCAGCTCTCTGCCGGTAACCCTTATATCGTAGAGTTTTTCGTTTTCGCCCTCACAGGAACCCTGATGTATAAATAAATTAAAATCCTGTCCTATCGCCTGGCAGCGTTTGTCGAAATCCAGCCTGTCGATTAACGACTCTATATAGTGCAGTTCGTCTAGGTTGTTCCGGTTTACAAAAACCTGGATTCTGGGTGCTATGTTATGGTTAAGTAAAATATCAACTGATTCCAGGATTTCCTCAAATGCGCCTTTTCTGCCGACATAGTAATCGGTGACCGTTTCCGATCCGAATAGTGTGAGCTGGCATGCCCGAACTCCCAGGGAAGAAAGCCACCCGGCATAATCCGTATCCCTTGTTAATCTCCAAAAGCTGGCCAGTTCAAAATGAGGCAGTTTTTCATCCGATAAGCTGCATTCTATATTCCAGAGCTCTTTATAATCGTCCCTGAAGTCAGGTTCTCTGTACCAGCTGGCTATTTCGAGTGACTGTGTAAAGGGCCGGAAGGCATTTGCTATATATAAAAGATCTTCAGCCGGTCTGGACCTGTTTGGTTCTGCACCAAGCCAGCAATGTTTGCATCTGTTAGGACAGCCCGCCATGTCAAAACATACTGTTATTTTCTTGAATTTCATGAAACTACGCTCCTTCGCTTTTTAATTAAGAAGTAAAGCCAGCAGTTTACTGATAACAAATTAATGAACCTCGGTACAATCTGTTATCAGATTATTAAACCGCACCGAGACAGGCTTGTGCCTCATAAGGAAACGTTTCATAGAAACCTCCGGGAAATACTTAATGGCATAATAAAATTTATAGTTATATACAAATAATAACATATAAAGTTGATATTGTTAATACAAAAGCAAATATGTAATGTAATTGCATAGTATGAATTTATATTACCTAGGGTTTTAACAAATGAAAAGTAATATGATTATGCGATAACGTAATAACAGATCCGCTCCGTTTTATTATTGCACCTTTTATCCAATGTGATATAATGAAAGCGGTATGAGGATAATGAAAGTGGTATGAGGATAATGCAAACAAGTTAGCCAGGCAAACTTGTTTTCGAATTCCAATTGGAGCAGCAAGATAATAAACATGTATTATGTTTATAATATAATAAGTCTAAGAATTAAATAGGGGGATGGACTAATATGTTAGTTTTGTATTTTTTGGTCATTGGAATATTAATTAGCTGGATCGCTCGAAGGATTGGACCAGTAATTCTGAAAGACTCTGCAGCTATAAGTAAAATAAAACTCGTGCTGAGTAAAATACTGTTGGGAAAGCAGGATTAAAATAGAGTTAGTAGAAGTAATAAATAGTGGGAGAAAATCTAACACGTCTATAAATAAATACCGGATACACCAAGCAATGGATATGATATATCCGGTATTTTAGATAAATTAAAGAAGGATTTTTAAATGCTACATCTTTTCAACATAATCGATACCAAGAATGTCCATGCAGTTTATCATAACCTGCTTTACAGCTGAAATTAAAAAAAGTCTTGCAATTTTAATCCCTTCGCTGGGAGCATTCAGTATGGAATGCTGGTGATAAAAACGGGAAAATTTCTGTGCCAGCCCATACAGATAATTGGCTACAATATGAGGACTTAAGGTTTTGGCGGCAAGGGCAATTACTTCCTGCATTCCTGCCAGTTCCAGAATCAGTTCCAATTCTTCCTTTTCCCCAAGTAACGTATAATCCGGTCTGCGGTTATAGATACCATTAAAGTTTCTTAGAATCGAAAAGATTCTAGCCAGACTGTACTGTAAGTAGGGTCCGGAATCCCCTTCAAAGCTCAGGGCATTATCCCAGTCAAAAGTTACATTCTTATCGTTGGAGGTTTTTAAGATGGAATATTTGACAGCCCCATAGGCGATTGCTTTTGCGGAACTTTCTTCTGCCGTATCTCTTCTTTTCCTGATTTCTGTGGCAGCCTTCTGATAGGCTTCTTTCATAAAATCCTCCAGGAGGACAACAGTTCCGTTTCTTGTTGCCATCTTGCCCTCTGCCAGGAGGACAAAGGAGTAATGGACCACTTCAGGAGCCTCATAACCCAGTAAATCCAGGGCAGCCGATATCTGACGGTAGTAAAGCTTCTGGTCTTCGCCCAGTACGATAATATTACGGTCTGGTTTGCGCTTTACTTTGTCAATGGTATAAGCAATATCTCTTAAGGGATACAGGGAGGTCTTATCTTTTCTAGTCAGTACCAGATAGGGAGCTTTCACCGGCAGATTGTATTTGGACTGATTCAGTACATAACGCTCCTCGGCATCTTCTTCCAGTTCACCGGAAGCATTTAACTCTTCTAAAAGTCCTTTTAGTCGGTCGCTGAACAGATAATCCGATTCATAGTCAAATATATCATATTTTATACCCAGTTCTTTTAGGATATCAGTCTGACCATTAATACAGATATTTACCAGATCTTTAAACTGTCTGCGCACTATTTCGTTTCCGCTCTCCAGTTGATAGAGGAGATTAAAGATTTCCTGCTCCAGCTCCGGATTGGAGTTTAACTGGTTATTGATATCAATATAGAGGTCAAGCAGATCATGAAAAGTAACCTTTTCTCTTTTTTGTGCCCCCAGCAGCAACATGGCAATTTGCTTGCCGATATCATTGACAAAGTAATGAACTTCTACCATGTAACGTTCAAACCGCAGCAGTCTTACAATAGAATCTCCGATCAGAGCATTACGGGCTCTTCCCACATGGGGTGAGGCATTGGGGTTAATGCTGGTATGTTCGATTAAAGCGGTTTTGTTCAGACCGCTTTGGTTGGAACCGTATTTTTCTTTCTGATTCAGTACGTCTGTTATAATCACCTCAAAAAGAATATCTTCGAAAATAAAACAATTTAAATATCCCCCTGCAAATTCTACTTTTTCAATAAAAAACATAGGTTTAATCAGTTCAGTAAGCTTTACAGCAATCTCCTGGGGAGATTTTTTTAATACCTTCCCAAACTGAAAGCAGGGGATTGACATATGACCGGTTTCCACATTTGGGGGTACTGAAAAAATGACTTCTAATTCGGGATAATTTTTCTGTATTGCCCGGATGATTTGATTTTTAAAAAACTGCATGGTGCTTCTCCTTTTTGGATGAATCGTGGAGCGGCAGGTTATATTCTTAGCTGTTGGGTATTAAAGTAATATAACAAGCTGTCGGAGTGAATGGTAACAATAGTAAAAAAATTTTTTCGCCGAAGTGTGAACTTTCTAAGAGGGCTTTATTAGTTTTATGGAAATTCTGAGGGATAACCGAAACCAGAATCCTATGCAATAAAAAAACTTCGTCTCAAAAAAGAGACGAAGTATCGCGGTACCACTCTAATTGCAGCCGGTATATAGCTGCCACTCAATTGTCTTTAACGCAGACCTACGGCCTCAATGTTTGCCGGGGGCAATTTTTATGAGGTTACTCCTCAGCTCTTTTCTGATTAAATATGGATATCAAGCTCACACCAGGCCTTGATTCGCTGTCTCCAGGAATTTAAACATACTTCTCTGATTCATCGTATTTACATTATTTATTAAATGGTATAACACATTTAGTATATGTAGTCAATCTTTTTTTATCCAGATTATTACTTTTTTCGTTTTTCTTTTCTGTTTTGGGTTAAACAGATTCATCTGCCGTGCAAAACATCTTATCCCCTGAGTAAATACTTTTAGATTTCAAAATTAAGATTCGGTTCTTCCAATGGCAATTCAAAATATTTATTTGAATATCTTCAGCAAATGGATACAATCCTTATAGCCTTGAATATAGGACATGGTATTGTATTCTGCGTTAAGGAGGTCCCGTTTTTCAATCCAGCTGTCTATGATTTCTTTTTGCTCATTATCAAGCGTGGACAAAATATTAAAAAAATTGGTGGCTGCGTCAGCTTCCTTTTGAACAAGTTCAGCATATGCAGGATTTTTGCTTAAAGATTCCTTTAGAGTTGTTTGTAAGAGATTATCAGCATTTTTTATTAAATTAATTAGGAATTCGTCTTGATTCATATTTACACCTTCTTTGTCATATGGTTTGAAAATACAGATTTTGTTGATATAGAATATTAGATTGGCAGAGTACAGTTAGATAATAAATAAACCGAAGGTAAGCCGTTGTGCTAAAACATAGATAGTGATTTGTTAACATTTATAGTGTTGAGGGGGGATTTGGGGGATAGGATTGATTTACTGGATAGCAGATGATACGGCTAAATTTAGAAGTATCGTCTTAATGAACCGAAAATACATAGTAAAATAGAAACAAGGTTCACCTAAAACTTATTTTTTACATGATGTTATTATACAACATTTTACATAAATTGTCAAAATATTTTTTGAAAAAAATGGAATAAGTTGATTGACTCTGTTCTGTGAAAATGTTAGTCTTATAGGAAGTTATCTAGATTTCACAAAACAGGAGGGCTTATGGAAAATCAATTTTTAAAGGATTACTATAGCAATTATGATGAAGAAGGGCGGCTGCTAAGCAGACATGGTTCTGTAGAATTTTTAACGACTTCCAGATATATTGATAAGTATTTGGAACCGGGTATGAAAGTTCTTGAAGTAGGTGCCGCAACAGGCCGATATTCCCTTCATTATGCAGCGAAAGGCTATAGGGTGGAAGCGGTTGAACTGGTTGAACATAATATAACCTGTTTTAAGAGTAAAATAAAAGAAGATATGCAGGTAAATATCTGTCAAGGTAATGCCTGTGATCTTTCGCATTACGAGGATAACCAGTTTGACATGACTCTTGTTCTAGGACCGTTATATCACTTATATAATGAGGAAGATAAGAAAAAAGCCATAGCGGAGGCTTGTCGGGTAACGAAGCCGGGCGGGTATATCTATCTGGCCTTTATTATGAACGATGCAGTTATATTGGACTGGGGCCTTCGGGACGGGAATTTAGCAAAAGGCAGAAAAGAAGGAATTGTAACGGAGGAGTTTCATTGTATCGGTAAGCCTGAACTGCTGTTTGAAATGATTACCGCTTCGGAAATCCGGGATTTAATGAGCGGTTTCCCGGTTGAACGTCTGCATATGGTGGCATCCGACGGAATGACGAATCATTTCCGTGAGGAGATTGACAATGCAGATGAGGAATTATTTGCGACTTGGCTTCAATATCACTTACATACCTGTGAACGTGAGGATCTGATTGGTTATAGTAATCATGGGTTATTTATAGGCAAAGTTGTTTAGAGGTAATCCTGAATGTTATGGATCGAAATTATAAATTGCATTTAGGTCTGGCAGAGAGTTTCTATGAATGTTTTCAATAACTGTGTACAGTTTTGATAGGCTGGCAATTGTTCATGTAAACGGAAAGCGCCGGCAGTTGAAACTGTACTGATTAAAGTAAGATAAAATAAAGGAGTACAGAGTATGAAAGTATTAAATAAATACATACCTAATATTGACCGGATTGAATTTGCCGTCACTTATACCTGCACAAGCAGATGCCGGCATTGTTCCGTAGGTAACCCCCAATCGGCGGCCCACATTGACACCAAAGCGGCCGTAAATATGGTTAAGGAGTTAGCGGAGCATTTTACAGTCAGTTCCTTAATGACTTTCGGAGGTGAGCCGCTGTTATACCCGGAAACTGTTTGTGAAATACATAAAGCAGCGGAGGAGTGCGGCATTGTTAAAAGGCAGCTTATAACCAACGGCTTTTTTACAAAGGATGAGAATAAGGCGGCGGTAACTGCAGGCAAGCTGCTTGAGAGCGGTGTAAATGATATGCTGCTTTCGGTGGATAGCTTTCATAGCGAGTATCTGCCTCTTAAGCAGCAGTATAATTTTGCTAAAGCTTTGTGCGACAGGGATTTTAAGCATTTAAGACTTCATCCGGCCTGGGTGGTAAACCGGGAACACAATAATGAGTACAATGCAGCAACGGAAAAAAGTTTGGATTACTTTAAAGATTTAGACATCCCGGTTTCTAATGGCAATAATATATTTCCCGCAGGAAATGCGAAAATATATCTGTCGGAGTTTTATGAAAAAACCGATATACCCATGGACTTTCAGTGCGGACAGGCACCCTATACAACAAAACTGGATGAAGTAAAGACTATTTCAGTTAATCCGGAGGGTGAGGTAATGGTATGTCATTTTCCGATAGGAAATATATATAGCAGAAACATTCTGGATATTATAAAGGATTATGATCCATTTAAGAATCCTATTATGTTGGCACTTCTGAATCAGGGAATTGCTGGTATCTGCAAACTGGCGGAAGAGAAAGGTATAACCGTCGATCCGTCAGATTACTATTCACCCTGTGATTTGTGCCGTACGGTTACCCAAAAATTGGTTCAATTGATATAAAGATCGAATATTAAGAATGAATAAAGCAGGCCGGTGGGTTCAATGATATGCTTCCTTTTAAGTAGACAAGTGAAATAATAAAAACTTGTTACTTAGGAGGAAGCATATCAAATTCCATCGCCTGCTTATTCAGTATTAATATCACTTATAGTAACTCTATTATAATATTTTATTTAATACAGGAATTCTCCGAATTATGTAATAGGAGATTGCAAAGCTTAACGGCAGCCCCAGCAGACAGGCGGCCATGAACTTAAGAATTGGATGCATCGGTATATTTGTCATAATAATTGAAAGTGTTATTATAATGGGAGCATGGAACATGTAAACCGTAAAAGAACTATCTGAAATGGCTTTAACAAGTCCGGATTGTTTATTGTACTTTTCTCTAAATAGAGCAATTAATCCAATGGACATGGCAACGGATATGAAGGATTCCCAAAGGGCATAAGCGGCACTCTGCCAGGTTAAACCGCCTTTATAAAGGTCAAACCCGCCATCTAAAGCTCCGCCGGCTATCATTAATACAATCCAGAGCAGAATTCCTGGTAAAATCGCTGCGAACAGCCATTTACGTCCGGTTGAGTAAGGAAGCTTTCCGAACCAGTCATATCGTCCGGCCTTAATACCAAATGCAAATAAGATAACATATTGGGAGAAAAAACAGAGCTGCATATTTAATATACTGGTATCTATGGGCTGAACTAAACGGATAAGAAAAGCTGAAGCGGAAATCAATAATATTACTGACAGGATGTCCTTTCGTCCCGGCAGGCCTTTTGCGGCAGGAAGGGGGCGGTTTTTTGTAATACTGCGGTAAGCAGCATAAACACAGTTAAAGAGCAGCAGTGCAAATGCGAACCAAAGCGGCCCGCTGGAGCCCAGAAAATCGAGAGTTAGGATATAGTAAAGATAATATTTAAAAAACCCGGGTCTATTCCAGGTGTTGCCGATAAGTATGTATACGATAAAAGGATTGATAACCAGCATATAGATCAGAGTTGGTATACCCAGTCGGATAAAACGTTCCTTTAAAAATTGTTTTACTCCTTTTTTATCGTAGGATGCCACAACAAAATAGCCTGAAATCAGAAACATAAAGCCCATAAAATAAGCCTGTGTAAAGGACTGGAATAAACCGAAAAATACCATGGACTCCGCACCGAGAGAAGTAGTATCCATAAAATACCAGCTCCCGATGCCGCTGTAGGTTACCGCCAGGTGAACCATTACAACCAAACAGATTATTAGCAGACGCAGATTATCAATATAGAAAGATCTGCTTTTTTCATGGTAGGTCTTCACATTGTGTATTGCCATATATAACCTCCTCATTTATTTATAATTGTATAGGTATGTGTGAAACTATAAGTTCCCGTGTAAACCAGACCATGACCGGCAGATAATAAAATGGCCGCAGAAAGAGATGTGCGGTTCTTGTTTGATATATTTCATAACTTCAATAACCCTCCGGAAAAGTTTTAAGTTCTAAAATTATATTAGCTGTATGGTTTATAGATTCAATACGGTGTATCTTACCTATTATAATCATATTATTAAGCTGAATAACCAATACCTGGAAACAATCCTGATTATATCATATAGTTCATCACTTGTATATTACACATAACCAAGTGAAGTACCTATTTTTCATAGGTTGTCTCAGCAGAAAGATAATAAATAAAAAATTACATAGTTTTTACATACATAGGGTTAAAGAAAAGAATTCGTATCGTATAATATTTATATCAACATAGAAATCTGTAAAATCTAACATTGAATTCAAGAACCGACGTTTTCTGAATTTAATTTGCAATATTCGTTATTTCCAGCTATAATTACAAAATATGATGTATGGGAAAAATTCACCTGGAAAGGATGTAGGACATGGAAAGGAAAGTAATGTTCTTTGACATTGATGGAACAATATTGACAGAAGATACTCATATAATTCCCGAGAGTACTGCCGCTGCCATAAAGAAAGCAAGAGAAAAGGGGCATCTGGCTTTTATTAATACCGGCAGAACTTTTTTTAATGTTGAGAAAGAAATCAGGGATATCGGTTTTGATGGTTTTGTCTGCGGCTGCGGAACCTATATTAACATAGATAATCAGGTAGTAGAGGCAACGACGATTGAAGAGGCTAACTGTCGGAAAATAATCGATTTATTACGGAAACACAAAATGGATGCCGTATTGGAAGGCCTGGAGGATGTGTTTTTTGATTCTACTGAAACCGAATCCGACGATATGAAGTGGATCCGGGAGCATTTTACGAACAGAGGCTATGGGCTTGAGAAAAACTGGGATACCGAAGGCCTGATTTTTGATAAAATATTTGCAAAAGCCAACAGTGACGCGGATATGGAAGCCTTTAAAACTGAATTAGGGAATGGTTATCAATATATTGACCGGGGAAATAGTCTTTATGAAATCGTGCCGGAGGGATATTCAAAAGCCAGCGGTATCAAACGGGTGCTGGAACATTATCAGCTGCCCCTTGAAAATGCATTCGTTTTTGGAGACAGTTCCAATGATCTACCTATGTTTGAGTATGTACCAAACAGCGTTGCAATGGGCAACAGTGATGCCTGTGTTTATGACATAGCAAGTTTTGTCACAAGAGATATTCATGAAGACGGCATTGCCTATGCAATGAAAGAACTTCAGATTATATAATATAGGATGATTTTGCTTTGGGTAGGATGGTACTAGCTTTTTCTAGAACGGTCATACATCGATAAGCTGCATTTTCATTAGAAAACGGTAAGATAAGGCTAATAATTACAAATTGTGGGTTTATTATTAAATATTATCAAAAATTCAAAAAATATGAAAAAAATCGGTTGACAAAAAGGCCTCCATGAGTTATACTTTCATATGTGTCTGGGACATACAAAAAGATAAAGAAACAGATACATGAATATGCGCGAGTGGCTCAGTGGTGGAGTATCGCCTTGCCAAGGCGAGGGTCGCGGGTTCGAATCCCGTCTCGCGCTTAGTAAAACAAGGATTACAGCGATTTGTTGTAATCCTTATTTTTGTTTTAGCGACTATTTTTGCTCCCTTGATAATGATTTTGATCGCTTTTGTCCAATTCATGTAAAAACAATTAAGTTTCCACCAAGGTAAAGCGATTCGCAACTTCCTCTTTGAACTTATTCCTCTTATGTACATTTGTTTTTCTACATGGATTATCATTTGGAATTTGCCATTGTACGACGGTTGATAGTAATGAAGATAGCACAACATGGGTTTTCATTATCGTTCCACATAAGTAAGAACCCGTTTTGCCATCATTATTAGGGAAATAATGTAATGACAATCTATAATGATTATTCTATAATAATGGTATCAATTTTGTAAAAACGTAACAATCAGAGAAGTTGAGTTCTTCGCTATTGTTACAAAGGCGAACTACAGATTATATTAGGTGGTGTATATTAATGAATTTATTAATTATTAGACATGGGCAGTCAGAAGCAGATATATTAAAGGTAATTGAAGGCAGAGCAAACTATGAATTAACGGATGAAGGAAAAAATCAAGCGCAGTTAATGGCTACATGGGTTGCAGAAAACTTTAATGTAAATAAAATTTTTGCAAGTCCACTAAAAAGAACCACTCAAACAGCACAATATTTAAGCCAAAAAATTGGAATAGCAGTTCAGTTTGAAGATGACCTTATGGAATGGCAAAACGGTCTTTTAGCAGGACTTCCCCGTGAAGAAGCACAAATTAGATATCCTGCGCCACCGATAAAATATCCTCATACAGCAATGTATGAGTGTGAAAGCATGATACAGTTCAGAGCTCGTGCAGAAAATATTCTTTCAAAAATTATTAATGAAAATCAACCAGACGATTTTATAGCAGTTGTTTCACATGGTGGTATGATAAACATGCTTTTCAGAAGTTTTTTACAGTTACCAATTAATGATAATATCTTCCTATCTACCGGAGATACAGGTATACATAAATGGAGCATCGAAAATAATAATCGAAGAATAAATTTCTCTAATAGTCAAATACACTTAAACTGTTCCACATAAGCATTAGAGTTTATTCGGTTCTAAAAAATATGTTAAACACAATGAAATTAATAGTGGTAGCCGTTTTTGTGTACTTAACTATAAATTCTTCACAGACAATGCCATTATCAGTTTGGTTTCTTCCTGTATTTTTAACCTTGATGTTTGGTTCAATCATATTTTTTATTATAAAATTAGTTAGAGTTAAATAATTACATTTTATTATAAGTCATTACATGCACATAAATCAGAAGTGGATAGAACTCCTTTCTTTCCGTAATTTTAGAATGAGATTGTGTTTCGAATCGCGCTTCTGCTTAACTGAATTCGTCAGAAGTTTATGGTTTATGATGCTTCAGGAGATTATATTTTTAGTGTTACGGATAGCTATGAGTAGGGGGATGAAATGATTTTACAGGGGAATAACATTACAATACAAAAAGTTGATAGAAAAGATATTAATAGTATCTATAATGTTTATATAAATTGTGAGGATTTTCTATCGTTAGGTCCGGTACCTGTCGCCTCAAAACAAATGATTTTAGATGATTTTAAAATATCAGAAGATGAAGGCGGTATATATTGTGGCATATTCTTTCAAGGGAAAATGATCGGAGTAATAGATTTTGTTTTGAGTGGCTTTGAAGGTATTCCAAGCCATTCATATCTTTCATTACTTATGATTTCTGCAAATTATCGAAAACAGGGAATTGGTAAGGAGGCTGTTAAACTTGTAGAAGCAGAAATGTTAAAAAACCATAGGATCAAATCAATTTTAGCAGGTGTTCAGATTAATAATAAACAAGCTATTACATTTTGGGAGAATATGGGGTATAAAATTGTTAGTGGTCCACAAGTTATGTCAGATACAACGATTACCTTTAAACTTCAGAAAGATATTAATTAACTGCTAGGAGACTGGAATGAAATTAGTAAACGAAAAGCTAACGAATGAACTAATGTTAGAATATAATATAGAAGAGGATACAATTGTAAGAAAAACAGAGCGCCTTAAAATTCTATGTTTATGTTTAAAGGATATGGAATTGCTAACAAAAGGTATAGGCGAAGAGGAATTTGAAAAGAGCAAAGGCTTCACAATAAGTAAACCGAATGAAATTGAAAAAGAATTGGCTAGAGAATTTTATAGCTTAGCATTGAATAATGAAAAGGATAGACTTTGGTTTAGACTTTGGAGATTTATCAGTGTGCAAGATAACAAAAAAGTTGGAGGCGTATTATTTAAAGGAGCTCCTAATGAAAATGGAGAGGTAGAAATAGGTTATGGTATTGATGATGAGTATCAATGCCAGGGATATGCTACCGAAGCAATTAAAGAAACTATAAAATGGGCACTTGAACAGGAAGGAGTTTTATCTGTTATTGCTGAAACTGAAAAAGATAATATTCCTTCACAGAAGGTCTTGCAGAAGATTGGCATGATTAAGTATGCTGAATCAGATACCGCATTTTTATGGAGAATGTAATTTAATATTATGGTAAAATATATTTCATTTAGTCAATAATTTTTGTTCATAAAAGTTCTATTCGCAATTATGTGTGTATAAAAGGATTGAATGCCACTATCTTTTACTATTAGTAGGATAGAATAGGGGTAAGGTTTGAATCCTGTTCTGAATATATGAAGGATTCTTCGAAGGAAGAATCCTTCATATATTCAAATTATAATCATCGTATATAAAATTGTAAAATATTAGTTGACATCAATTGGAATATGTGATATTATCTATTAGTAATCAAAAAATTATCAGAGTTGGCCTATTATACAAGTCGTTCTTTTAACTGATTTGTGTTCACGCCAGCTTTTTTCATATTTATTTGATGCAAATATTATAGTGGAGGTATCGTAAATGTATAACGGTACAGTAAAATGGTTTAATGCTCAAAAAGGTTATGGTTTTATTACTAATGAAAATGGCGGAGAAGATATATTTGTACATTACTCTGCAATTTCTTCCAATGGATTTAAGAGTCTTGAAGAAGGTCAGGCAGTGACTTTTGATATTCAAACAGATCCTAAAAGCAAGAAGACTAGTGCAGCAAATGTTTGCATAGCATAAACCGTAATTAAAACAAATTATTAGATGTACTCTTATTTATATCCATATAAAATTTGTATCTATAATAGTAAGTTTTACAGGGCCGAATTATTCGGCCTTGTTTTTTTTATGGCATAGGGAAGTTTATTTTTATTGTTTTATGTGTTATGATATACAGAAATTGTCATAAGAAAAAGTTATGGAGGGGTTTATTATGTATCAGTATTTTAACGGATTGATTATAAGAGAAGGTTCTGAAGGGCTGTTAGGAAATAAAATAAAGAATCTATATTATGATGCAGGATGGATTTCACCAGATCAACCTAAATGGCAAGATGAGAAATATGAAATCTGCTTTAAAAATTCAACATGGGTGTATACGGTTTGGGATAAAGAAGATATGATAGCGATGATAAGGGTGGTATCGGATAGGGTAATGACAGCAACAATACAAGATTTGGTAGTTATTAAAGAATATCAAATGAAAGGTATTGGAAAAAAACTTGTTGAGCTATGTTTGCAGAAACTACCACATGGGAATTGGTGGGCGCATACAACACCGGAAAACTACGATTTTTATAGAAATTGCGGATTTCAGCTATCAAATATAGATGATAATGCAACATTAACGTATATGGGATTTAAAAAAGCAAGAATTGATGGCCATCGTTTATAAATAAAAATTAACCGTGTGGAACAAAAACACATCATATGAAATTAATATTTCTAATCCCATACAGGTATACTATGACTATAATATCAAAACTTACCTTTGTGCTTAATTTAGTTTATATGGAATAGTGTATTTGTATTTAGATGTCGGAGGTATCCGTAATGCACAATTTTAATTCTTTATATAAACCTATAACTGCTGCACCATTCAGAACCAATAGCTCCTATACTGAAATTATACCATGTAATAGTTTAAAACCTTATATAAGATGCTTCTGGGGGACACAGAGACCTATTACTAAAACAAAAAATGATATCGTATCAGAAGAAATCATAATTCCTGATACATGTATGGATATTATTTTTGATGTAAATTACTCAAAGAATACGATAAATAGCAGTTTTATAGGAATTAATAATGAAGCTTTCAAAACGGCCGTTCAAAATGAGGAGGAGTTTACAACATCCACTTTTGCTATCCGGTTTTATGCGTGGACGGCGGTATTATTCTCAGATGAATCTATGACCGGTGTAAAAAATAAAACTTTTGATACCCAACAGCATTATTCTAAGATAAAATCTGCGATAGAACCATTCTTATTTGATAAATCAACCTTAAGTGAGCGGATTGCAGTAACTGAAAAAATTCTTCTAGGCAGGTTAAATCAAAATCGAATCAATAGTACTTTAGAAACCGCAATATTTCATATACTTAACGGTAAGGGGGTTATGAAAGCAAGCTCTCTGGCTAATGAAATTTATGTGAGCAGCAGGCAGTTAGAGCGTATATTTAATGAATACATAGGTATTTCCCCGAAACAATTAGCCTCATTAGTTCGTTATCAGAATTTATGGAACGATATTTTATTTAGTAAGCATTTTAATGCAGCAGATGCAGTACAGTTGTATGGTTATACAGACCAATCACATTTATTACATGATTTTAAAAAATATCATTCCGTATTACCAAGTGAAGCAAGACGATATGCACTAGATAAGATGAAACAAAATGATGTCGTAAATTTACAATACAATTATGATATAAAAGAGTAAAATAATCATATTAGGAATTAGCGCGAATTGCCTCGTGATATGCATACGAATCATCAGAAGGATATCAAAAGAGGTTATCTTCACGATTTCTGCCAGGAAGGCATGGCGTTAATGTGAAATAAAAGACATTTCATACCCTGATTTAAGCAATGGGAGCTAGTGTGAATAAAGGACATTTCACACCCTGATTTATGCCAAGGGAGCTTTTATGTAAATAGGAAGGTGGATTATGATATCAAAGAACAAGTTTGTAAAGATAAAAGAATGGGTAAACAGGAATGGAAGAGATATTGAACTTAATTTATGGAAATATCATTTTGAAAACGGAAGTAAAGACGGTGTGATTTCAGCCTTATCCTTTTATCAGAATGAAGATGGAGGGTTTGGAAACGCTTTAGAACCGGATAACTGGAATCCGAACTCCACCCCCTATACTACCTTGTATGCAATCAATATTTTAAAAGAGATTGAGTTTGTGGATTTAAACCACCCAATCTATAAAGGGATTTTAAAATATCTTTACAGTGAAAAAGATATGACGGAATATGGCTGGAGGTTTAGTGTTTTAACGAATAATGACTTTCCTCATGCTCCATGGTGGAATTTCGATGAAGCAGCAAACATTACCGAAAGTATAGGAATAAGCGCAGGACTATCTGTATTCGTATTAAAATATGCCGATCATAATTCTCCGTTATATCAAAAAGTAAGTGGATTGGTGAAAGGTTCTATAGATTGTCTGTTGACTGGAAATAATTTTGGTGATATGGGTATCGGTGGTTATATAGAACTTATACAAGCTATGCAGGAATTAGGCATCAATGAGTATGATTATACCTCATTACAACTTAAAATAAACGAATTAGTTAAAAGCTCTATCGAAAAGGACATATCAAAATGGATATATTATGGTGTCCGTCCTTCAAATTACATAAAAAGTCCTCAAAGTATTTATTATGCGGAGAATAAGGATATTACGGATAAGGAAATAAAATATCTTATGGAAACGATACCTCAGAATGATGTTTGGGGAATTACTTGGACATGGTTTGATAATATGAGTAGATATAGTAAGGAATTTGCCATTAGTGAAAACTGGTGGAAAGCATACAAGGCAATTGAAAAACTGCGTTTTCTTAAGAATTTTGGATGTATTGAATTTTAAGAATAATATATTAATACTTACTAAGAGTTTCAATGATATTAGGAGGCGTTCCATGTTGAGGTCAATATTACAAATATATGTTAAGGGAAGCGATGAAGCTTTTGAATTATATAAGAAGGCTTTTGATGCCCAAACAGGTTATCAGGATATCGATGAGAATGGTGTTGTGCTACATAGAGAGCTTAATGTTAGCGGACAGGCTATTGCGGTTGGTGAGGCGGATGATGGCACCCGCGCAGGAGGCGAAAATAGAGTAACAGGTAATACGATGCAGTTTTGTATTCAATTTGGAGAAGGTCAAGAAGATATGGTAAGAAAAGCGTATGAAGTCTTAGGTGAAGGGAGCGAAATTATTACACCATTTGGAGAGTTAAGTTTCTGCCCATGCGGAGTGGAATTAATTGATAAATACGGTGTTTGGTGGTGTCTTTTCGCTTAAAATATAATTCTAAACTCCTCAGAAATTTTGAAAAATTCAGGTTTCTGGGGAGTTCGTATTCATATTTGCATACTATGTATTTCTTAGCAGACGCGGATTTGAGTCTGCTATTATTTTACTATTATATGCAAAGTATGCTTGACAATTATTGCAAGGCAGACTATACTTAAAATGCAAAGTAAACATTGCAAGGAGGAAAATAAATTTGAAATCAAGGATTGCCGAATTGCGTAAAGAAAAAAGAATATCGCAGGAAGAACTTGCTTTAGCTGTCGGGGTTACCCGACAAACCATTACTTCTATAGAAGTTGAAAAATATGTTGCATCTTTGCCTTTGGCATATAAAATTGCCCATTATTTCAATATGTCAATAGAAGAGGTATTTGATTTTTCTCAATTAGATGATTAAAGGGAGGGTCTAGGAAATGGATCAATTCAGAAAAAAAATAAAAATAAGAACAGTATGGCTCGTTGTACTTTCACTCACTACTGCATTAATAGGAGTTTATGATGTATTTTTTGCTCCTGAAACTCTAAAAAATATGGCGGTATTTGAGTTTCAAGGGGGAGCGTTAGCTGCTATCTGTATTCTATCTTCGATTCATATTATTAAATATAATAAAATACTTAAAGATGATAACAAACTGAAATTGGAATTTAACAAAGAGAATGATGAGAGATACAAAGCAATTAAAAGTAAAGCTGGCATTCCAATCGTTCCTATCTTTTCGATCCTGATGATGTTAACTGGAATCATAGCAGGATACTTTAATACAGAAGTTTTCTATATACTTATAATTGTTGCAATATGTCAGGTTATTATAAGCGGTGTAATTAAACTAATTTATATGAAAAGAATGTGATTATAAATATACCCCTGGAGTTACAAAAGACGTATTTGGGAAAGACCATTCCATAATTTTCCTAACTTTTACGCAAATCGTTTTAAACATAAACCTAATCTATCATTTAGAAAATTCAATACGTAGAACAAATTAAAATCCGAATTCTGGCTTATTGAACGTAACAGGATTCGGATGATTTTTACTGCTTTCCACACACTGATTTGAGGAGTAAACTATCTGGCAGCAGATGATATCTCCGCTTCTATCACTGGAATATGTTGTCATTCATTATAATCAATGATATAATTGGTGATATTATGAAATACAGATATTGACATATTTGGAGCAAATAACTCTTTAAAGAGATAACCCTAAGTGCAATTAATACAGGAATTAGAAGAGGTGTAGAATATGGCACCTGACGGTGAAGAACAGGATGCTTATATTTTAGGTGTGGAATTTCCACAACAGGAATTTATCGGAAAGGTCATTGCAATCATTCACAGATATGATGATATTGAAGAAAAATGGGTAGTGGCACCTATTGATATGACTTTTACCATAGAAGAAATAAGGAAGCAGGTTCATTTTCAGGAACAATATTTTAATATTAAAATAGTATTGTGAATTGCCTCGCGAAATGCATGCGAGTCATTAGAAGTATAGCAAAAAAGGCTATTCTTCACGATTTATGCCATGGGAGCTAGTATGAGGGGAAAAGCCGATTACATATGTACTCATTTGAAAACCATTTATTGAGGTGAGAAAAGTGCTTAAAGAAGAAAGACAGCAATTAATCCTAGACAGGTTATATGAATATGGCAATGTGACGGTTAATAAGCTTTCCGATGAATTCAGGGTATCAAAGGACTCCATTCGAAGAGATTTGACGGAGCTTGAAGAACAGGGGATTTTAAGACGTGTATTCGGGGGAGCCGTACCTTTTAAAATGCTGGCAGCAGATATTGATAAACGTATGAATGTTGAGAAGGATAGGAAATACATAGTAGGCCGAAAAGCGGTTGCACTGTTAAAGCCGGATTCACTTATAGCTATAGATGGAGGAACAACAAACCTAAGATTTGCATCCATCATACCGCTTTCTATAAAGCTGAGAGTGGTAACGAATAGTTTTCCGGTTGCTGAGGAACTTCGTAAACGGCAGAGAGTCGATGTTATATTTTTGGGGGGCAGAATAAATAAGGAGTCACAGACCACGGTAGGCGAGAGTGTATTAAAGCAGTTGGCGGATTATCATTTTGACCAGTGTTTTATCGGAGCCTATGCCGTTGATGCGGAAAGTGGTATAACGGTTCCTTATCCATATGATGATGAAGCGGCAATAAAAAGATATCTGGTGGAAAATAGTGAGGACGTCAACATTATGTGCTCTCTCTCTAAATTAGATAAAGTCTCAAACTATAATATATGTAAAATTGATAGTGTAAGCCGGATAATCTGTGAGTACCCGGTTATAAGAGAAATTCAGAATCGATACAAAGAAAAAATCTACTAAAAACACGTAATAAAATGAGCCTGCTAGTGGAGCTTTATAAATAAACATGCATAAACACGCATAAAATATGCTTTAAATTGAAATATAGATGTTTATAATTATACTCACAAAAACGATTTATTAAATACTACATAAATTAAAGGAGTATATATGAACAGCACAATTAAAGTTTTGGCCTCATTCCTAATCACATTGGCGGGTATTACAGTATGTTATACCGCATCCGCAATTCAGGCATTTACCAATATCGGACAGGGGCCGGTTGGAGCGTTTCAGCTGACAGTTTCCTATGTTACGGGGTTAAAGATGGGTTTAATAGCAATTCTTTTTCAGGGAATATTTTTTATCGGACAGATTGTTATCGAAAAAAGAAATTGGAAAATCAGACAGAGCTTACAAATGTTAGTAACCGTATATGGCGGTTTCGTATTGGATTTCGTACTTTATACATTACTTAGTGGAGTATTGATCCATTCCTACATATTGAAGATGATCCTATTTATTGCTGCTACCGCTGCAAACGCATTTGGTGTGTGTATTATCTTAAATACAGGTTTTATACGGGTTCCAATGGAAGGCTTCCTGCTGCTTTTATGTGATAGAATTCATATATCCTTTGGCAGATTAAAGCAGGTAACAGACTTTGGTTTATTGGCTATTGGTTTGGTGCTGACTATAGTTTTCCATTATGATTTTACCATAAGAGAAGGAACAGTCATAAATGCCGTACTATTCGGTTTTTTCCTGGATACCTTTCATCAGCCGGTAAACAGATATTTTATAAGACATAAATTAAAAAATGCAGAAGAATTAACTCTTTGAAGTTCTTTGAAACTCTTAGAAACATTAAACTTAGTTCATTTAAATATAGAGAAGCTTCATTTTATTAAAAAAATGAAGTAATATTAATAATACATTGAGCAAAACTGCCTATAGAAAGAAATTTATTAAACTGCAAACTTGGGTTTATAAAAATATAAACAAAAGAGGTAAAAGTATGATAATGCATGATAAATGTTTACCCTGTATCGTGAACCAGGCCATCAAGGTAGCTAATATAACAGGGGTACAGAAAAAAGATGAACTATTAAGAGAAGTTTTTACCTGCCTTAGCAAAATGACTTTTGAAGAGACCACGCCAGAAATCATAGGTGAGATTTTTGATTTAATAAAACTACATACAAATAATCCCGACCCATATAAAGAAACCAGAAACTACTATAATAATCTGTTTCTGCAATTAATACCCGAATTTGAAAATAAAATCATGCAGGCGGAGGATTCCTTTCAATTGGCGATGAGATATGCAATTGTAGGTAATATCATAGATTTTAACCCCATGTACAATACATTATTAGAGGATATTTATGACAGCTTTGATAAAATGGAACAGTTCGAATTGGCAATTGATGATTCCAAGGCACTGGCGGAAGATATATTACAAGCAAAGCTGTTATTATATTTAGGCGATAATTGCGGAGAAATCTGTATGGATAAGATTTTATTAAAGAAGATAAAAGAACAAAATCCAAATGTGAAAATAGTTTTTGCTGTACGCGGCAAACCTGTAGTCAATGACTCTATAGCAGAAGATGCATATTTTGTGGGGATTGATGAATATGCGGAGATTATGGATAATGGGGATGGTTCCCTTGGAACAGTGCTTCATCGAACAAGCCCCGCATTCCAAGAAGCTTATAGACTGGCAGATGTGGTAATTGCCAAAGGCCAGGCGAATTATGAATGCTTAAGTGATGAAGAGAAAAATATATATTTCCTGTTAATGACTAAATGTGATGTAATTGCAGCCAATATTGGTGTTCCCGAAAAGAAAATGATCTGTATGAAAAATAAAATCAATAGGAAGTAATCAAATCAATAGGAAGTAATCAAATCGATAGAAGTAATAAAATCAATAGATGCAATCCATTCAATAGAAATTATAAAATGTAATATCTAACTCAATATATAAAAAGGCGGGGATGAATTGGAATATTATAAAGAGCTGCGAAAATATGTTGGACATAGGCCTTTAATACTGCCCGGTTCCGTCGTAATCATTGTGAATGAAAACGGCGAAATATTACTGCAGGAAAGAAAAGAAGGGGGCTGGGGATTGCCCGGAGGCCTGATGGATTTAGGCGAGTCATTCGTCGATACGGCGAAAAGGGAAGTCTTGGAGGAGACGGGACTACATATTGATAACCTGCTATTACTTGAGGTACTCTCCGGCTCTGAATGTTATTATAAAAATCCCAATGGGGATGAACTATATTCCATAACTGCTGTTTATAAGACAACGGATTTTAATGGCGAATTAAGACCGGACCCAGACGAAAGTAAAAGCCTGAGCTTTTATAAACTCGATTCCTTACCGGATAACATGGAGCTGGAATATAGAAATTGCATCAAAGCTTACGTTAGAACTCTTTATGAATAAAATAAATACAAACTTAACGAGGTGATAACTATGAAAGAATTTAAGGTTGCAATAATCCAGCATAATGTGTCTCAGCCAGATAAAGAAGCGAATACCAATCTGGCAATTCAGTATATAAAAGAAGCAAAAGAAAACGGAGCGGATTTTGTGCTATTTCCGGAGTGCTGGATAACGGCATACTGTGCGCCTGATATCTGCCATGAATTACGGCCGGTTGAAGAAATTGAGAAGGATTCGGAATTTGTTAAATGGTGTGAGGAGTCCTTAAGCGATGACAGCAAATATCTTAAGCAGATTATAGGCGCTGCAAAAGAATTTGAGATTGGCGTAGAGATTACGGGATTTACAAAAGGAAAAAAATATCCGCAAAATACTGCGTTCATTATTGACCGTAGCGGTTCAGTAATTCTTAAGTACTCTAAAGTACATACCTGTGATTTTGACTGGGAGCGGTATTTGGAAAGCGGTGAGGCATTTCATGTCTGCCATTTTGATGATATATGTATCGGTGTCATGATTTGCTATGACAGGGAGCATCCGGAGAGTGCCAGAGAATTAATGCTGCAAGGGGCTGAATTAATTCTAATGCCAAATGATTGCGATGGTATGAAACCGAGATTACAGGAATTATCGGTGCATGCAATGCAAAATATGGTCGGTATCGCAATGGCAAACCCCCCAGGTAAAAAGGCAGGTAATTCCTGCGCTTATAACCCTATGGTATGGGACAAAAACGGCAATTTGCTTGATAATACGATTGTAATTGCAGATGCAGAATACGATGGAATCGTTTATGCATCCTTTGATATGGAGGCAATCAGAGAATACAGGGAACGAGAAGACCTGGGGAAATACAGAAAAACCAGAGCCTATAGACATCTGGTTTAGGTTTTAAGCATTGTAAAATACAGTTGACAAGAGTCTACACTGAATTACAGTCTGGCGGGTTGTGTGTTGCCCGTCAGATTTTTTATCGTATAGAGGAAAGTTCGTCCTATTCGATAAAAACCCTCCGGGGGAGGCACATGACGTGCTTAAGGAAGATTGTGCATTGCCGTGACAGCGCGTCAACGCTAGAGTCTGGCGAGCCAGACTCTAGCTTAAGTTATGAAATTTTTGGCGGTGGTTTTCAAGATAGCAGCCATAAAAACCGGAATACACTGTTTGTCATCTTAGTGATTATAGGTTTTATATATTCGTGTTAGAAGAAAAAAATATTAAAAATAAATATAATATTTATTACAAATAGGCAAGAATTGTTAAGAAAGATTATTATTCCTTTGATATAATAAATTTGTAGCCGCTGCAAGAAAAACAGAAGGAGAAGAATAGGAATATGAGCCATTTTAATAAGGTAAAAGAAGCTCTTGAGTTTATCGATGAGCATTTAGATGAGCAGATAACATTGGAAAACGTTGCAAAACAATTTAACTTTTCTGCTTACTATTTCCATAGACTGTTTTCTTTAATTGTAGGAAAGACAATGGCGGTCTATATAAATGAGAGAAGAATGCAACGTGCCTGCATGCAGCTTTCCACAACAGATCAACGAATCATAGATATTGGTCTTGGCTGCGGCTTTAATTCTGCACAAGCATTTTCCAGAGCCTTTAAACTTTTTAATGGCCTTTCGCCAAGGGAATACCGCAGTCAGGGTTTATCACCGGTAGTTGTGACGGCGGAGGAGTTGATTATGAGATTTACGAATCGATTAAAAGGAGGGATTTATTTGAATCCTAAGATAATAAAATGTGATGAATTAATAATTGCTGGTGTTTCTGGTGACGGTAACAAAACATGGGAGGTTTGGGATGCATTTGAAAAGCTCTCTGCAATGACTCCAATCAATAAAAAACTCTCTGAGAATGGTTATGAAGTCAGATTATATACCGGTGATATCTGCAATATACAGGTTGGTTTTGCAGTTTCTGATGAAGAGGTTGAATCCGGATATGAAGTTATAAAATTGCCTCCATCAAAATACGCTGCTTTTGAAATATATGTAACCAATGGTTATGAAAGCGAAAATAATGCGATGAATGAGTGGCTGGAAACAAACCAGGAAGGTTATAAAGAAAAGCTGCTAGACAACACAAATTACTGTGTTGAATATTATGATGAGCGATTTAAAGGAAGTGAATCGGGTTCTATCGTAGAAATCTGGATTCCAATTGAAAAATAATGAGCACTTATATAATTTTGTGTTAGTATAGTCTATAGTTTTGAAATATTTGAGAACAAATCTAAGCATTTGGCCCTAACCAGCCGGTCAAGGAAAGTTAGTATTTTGCTGACAAAAGCTACTGCTTTATAAATCTTTGACTGGCTGGGTTATGCGAATATAACTATATATTTCATGGTTTTAGGAATGCATCATTTGCCGCTAATTTTTTCTAAAAAATCAAGGATTTTACCACAATATTCTTGGTCTTCTTCTACTTTTGTTAAAACACAATCCTTTATGATAAAATGTTCCCAGGATTCCCGTATCCATAAATCCGCACCGGCAGAAACTTCATATAAATGTTGGGTATTGGTCACTGGAACACTGGCGTCCTCTCTGGATGCGATTAAAAAGACCGGACGGTTACCGGAGTTTTGTATCTGTGTGATTGGATTCATATGCTTCACTTTATTTGTCCCAAAATTTGCTTCCAGTGCTAGTTTAAATACTGGTTTTGCAATAGTACAGACAAAATCCGGGACTTTATAATATTTTAGATTGTCAATTACAACATCTTCAAAGGTTGTATATGCTGACATCGCAATTAATGCATCAATTTCCTTATACTGGCCGAATGCGTTGGCTGCTATGGCACCTCCCATGGAAACACCCTGTAAAACAACCGGAATATTTTTATATTCGTCTTTACTTTTTATATAATCAAGAGCCGCTTTTACATCCAGTATTTCATCATATCCCAGGCAGACTTTATTTCCGCTGCTTCTGCCGTGGCCCCGGACCTCCAGTAATATGGAAGCATATCCATTCTTTTTTAACATCTTAGCCTGAGGGTAAAACTGAGTGATGGAAGGCTGCTCAATTCCGGTTAACTGGATTACAACCGCTTTCGGATTATTAACACTTATCTCCGAAGCCCATAGATCAAGCTTATCGTCTGTTTTAAGAGAAAGAATATTTTCCTCCAGACCGAAATCGGATGCGGTATAGGTCATTTGCAATAAAGCGTCATTCCGATAATACACGTGATGGTTGGTTGCAATATATATAATGGCAAAGGGAGCTGCAAGTGATAAGGCTGTTACGGATAAAGTGACTATAATAATCGTCTTCAGCATAATTTTTATTAACAGCTGCCTGGTTAACGGGCCGCGGGGAGGATATTTTTCTGGAAATAACTCTTTTAGCTTTCGTTTAATATGGACTAAGCCCCAGATGCCGGCCGCCGATATAGGAAGATATAAAATCAGGTACAGGAGATTCAGGATTGCAGGAAAGCTGCTATATACATTTGCTTCACTTGTCATTCTCTTAAATATAAATATCAGTAAAACACATAAAATAAGAACCATAAATATAGATATTAATAATCTGCAGGTTTTTAATAAAAGATATTGTTTTTTCATTGGCAAATCTCCTAAATATTATGTAAAGTCATTGCTTCCATTATATTCTAAAAGATCGGTTCACGCAATTGTTTTAATCGGATTCGAGCTAAAAAAGGTCCATCAATGTAGCTATAAGTTCTGTGAATAACCAAACCTGGGTTGACTTCCTAAATTAGGAAAAGTATAATTAATTATAGAAATTTCAGTAGTTGAAAAATTTAATAAGAAGATTAGGAGATAGTCTGCGATATGGTATGCTGATGTAAGAATCCGGCAGCCAATTATGCTTATTTCAAAAACGGCTTTGAAAAGCAAGGTGAAATAACGGAATTCATATTTGGGTAAAATATTCTGATAAAGCTAGATAGCTTCATGATTTAATTTAAACAAGCATTATTACAGGAGAGATACTGATGAACCGAAGTGAATTGGAAGTGTTATTAAAAGAATATAACCAGGAACATTTGTTATTGTATTATGATAAATTATCCGCTGAAAAGCAGGATTATTTGGCAGCTCAGCTAGAAAAGGTAGACTGGCAACTTATTAAACTGCCCTTTAAAGAAAATGTGCAGAATAAAAGCGGTGTATATGCACCTCTGGAAGGGATGAGCCATGAACAGATAAAAGCAAGCAAAAGTCATTATTATGAGCTTGGTATGAAAGCAGTTCAGGCGGGAAAAGTTGCAGCTGTTCTATTGGCTGGAGGACAGGGGACTCGTTTAGGGTGTGACGGGCCGAAAGGAATTGTGGACATCGGCCTTACAAAAGAAGTATTTATTTTTGAATTATTATTAAAAAACATAACGGATATAGCAAAAGAAGCCGGAACCTGGATTCCTCTTTATATTATGACAAATATTAAAAATAAAGATCAGACGGCTGCTTTTCTGAAAGAACATAATTTCTTTGGCTATCCGGAAGAGTTTATTACTTTTTATATTCAGGATATGACACCTTCGGTTAGTTATGAAGGAAAATTATTAATGGAGGCACCGGATCAGCTTTCACTTTCCCCTAATGGTAATGGTGGGTGGTTTTCGTCCATGGTTAAGGCAGGCTTGTTACAAAGTCTGCATGATCGTCAAATCGATTGGATTAATGTATTTGCAGTTGATAATGTGCTTCAAAAAATAGCTGACCCTATTTTCATCGGAGCCACAATAGCAACAAATCATTTTTGTGGTGCCAAGGTTGTAAGAAAAACTCACCCGGATGAGAGAGTAGGGGTATTATGCCTGGAGGATGGAAAACCCTCCATAGTTGAGTATTACGAAATGACGGAAGAAATGCTTCATGCCAGGATCGATGACGGTAATTTAAGCTATTCCTTTGGAGTTATCTTAAACTATTTGTTTCGTTTAGATTTAATGGAAGAAATCATTAAGTGTGAGTTACCAATTCACATGGTTAAGAAAAAAATACCTTATTGTACTGTTGATGGAGATTATATTGAACCTGTGGAGCCAAACGGGTATAAATTCGAAGAGCTCGCTTTAGATTTGGTGCATCTTTTTGATAATTGTCTACCGTTTGAAGTAGTTCGGGAAAAGGAATTTGCCCCAATCAAAAATGCCTCAGGTGATGATTCCATCGACACGGCCAGAGAATTGTTGTTGAAGCAAAATAAAGAATTATAGACATATTAATATATAAATTGACCTGATCGTTTTTCGTTATAAACATTGAAAAATAAAAATTCATTGAAAGGAGCAGTTATGAAGCCAATGCCAGTTTTATTTGTAGGACATGGTTCGCCTATGAATGCCATTGAAGAAAATTCTTTTGTACAGGAGTGGAAAGCTCTTAAGGATAAGCTTCCGCGTCCGGAAGCAATTTTATCGGTATCCGCTCATTGGTTTAAAGATGGTACCAGAGTTTCAGATTCCAATGCACCGGAGACGATATACGACATGTACGGTTTTCCGGAGGAGTTGTACGAGGTAGTATATCCCGCCCCAGGGGCTCCCCATTTTGCCCGCCTTACTCAGAAACTAGTCAGCAGACAGGTAACCATAGATAATTCCTGGGGGTATGATCACGGCACCTGGTCAGTGCTTGGCAGAATTTATCCGGAGGCAGATATACCGGTATTTCAGTTAAGTATCGACAGAAATTCTTCAGTCAGAGACTATTATGAAATGGGCCGGGAACTTAGGAGCCTCAGAGAACAGGGAGTATTGATATTTGGCAGCGGGAATGTTGTACATAACCTTGCCAGAATTAACTGGGATCTGAAGGGAGGTTATCCCTGGGCGGAGGAATTCGATGCATATATTAAGGGAAATATTATAAACCGTAATATAGACAATGTTATAAATTACAAAAATGCTGGAACCTCATCCGCACTCGCCTTTCCGATTCTTGATCATTATGCGCCGCTGTTATATGTATTAGGTGCAGCGGAAGGATTTGAGGAGGTAACGGTATTCAACGATTCCTGTATTTTAGGTTCCTTATCCATGACCAGCTATCTTTTTGAATAGCGATTGAATGTATCAATAAATCGGCATATTGCAATGCCGTACAAAATATTAACCGGAGGGATTTATGAATGAACAGATGTAGTATTAAGAAAATTATACGCGGACAGAAGACAGTTGACGGAGCTAGGGTGCACCTGGTACGTGTTTTAAGCGGAGGCGACGCAGAGGAGTTTGATCCTTTTCTAATGCTGGATTCTTTTGATTCAACAGATGCTTCCGATTATGTGGCAGGCTTTCCCATGCATCCCCATAGAGGCATTGAAACAATTACCTACCTGATTGCAGGGGAAATAGAACATGAAGACAGCCTTGGTAATAAAGGCGTCATACGTTCCGGCGAAACCCAATGGATGACGGCAGGAAGCGGAATCCTGCATCAGGAAATGCCTCAGAAATCCCAGCGGATGCTGGGTTTGCAATTATGGCTTAATCTGCCCCGTGCACAAAAAATGACGGAGCCCGCTTATTTTAGCATAACGGAGGATATGATAGCCAAAAAATTACTTAAAAATGGGGATGAGGTGCGGGTCGTGTCGGGCGGTTTTGACGATATTAATGGTGTAAAACCCAAATACATACCTGCCTCCATCTACGATATAAAGCTTTCTGCCGGAAGTGAAATAGTTATTCCTGTAAAGAAAGGGCATACGTCTTTTATCTTTTTAATTGAAGGAGATGCCAGGCTGGAAGGAGAGCTGGTTAAGGAAAAATCAGCCGTATTATATGGTGACGGTGATGAGATTGCAGTGGTGTCAACCCCCGATGAGGCTTGCCGTTTTCTCTTTTTCTCTGCGGAGCCGCTCCATGAACCGATTGCCTGGGGAGGACCGATAGTAATGAATACCAGAGAAGAATTAAATCTTGCATTTGATGAATTGAAGAAAGGTACCTTTATTAAAGAAAACCATAGAACGAAATAATTTTAATTAAATAAAATGAAATGAGTTTAATAAATAAAACGAAATATTAAAATAATAAATTACGAGATAATCTTTAAGATAAATAATGAAATAACTATCAAAAATCAATAATAATGGTATAACGTATAGAAGTTTCATAAGCAGCGCAGCACACATTCTTATAAGAAAAGAATGTGTGCTGTGCGTAAACAGGCATTTATTTGCAGCTTTTAATCTGTTTAATTCTTCATATAGGCCTGTTAAACCTTTTATTCAATTACCCGCAACCGTTCCACAATGGTTTTCCTTGCTGAAAAATGGTAGGCAATAAGAGGCAAAACGAACCCCAAAATCAGGAAGACAGGAGTTACTATGGCTATCGGAAGCAACGAGAATCGGTAAGTAAAGAACCAGATCATACTGCTCAAGGCTTTATTCAATAACGGACCGGTAAGAATACTTAATATAAGTGAAAGTCCTATGGCTAACAATACGTAAAATAAACCTTCTAAAACCAGCATTTTAATTAATTGGCGGCCGGTCATACCTATGGACTGCAGCATGGCAAATTCCTGTCTGCGCACCAATATGGAAGTCACAATTGCGTTGAGGAAGTTCAATACACCGATGAGACCAATTACAGAGCTTAATACACCGCCCAGCAGCAGGAACATATTTCGAAAGCCGGCGAATTCATTGATATAGGACTGCTTAGACTCAAAATCAATGGTCGGATCTGTATTCTCCGTATAGTCCATAAGAAATTGCTCCATGCTCTCATTGGTTTCCTGTGTGGTATCATAGAGGTATGTCATAATATCCGAGGTGCCCGTATCTCTCTTAAATACTTCGGAATTTAAAACAAACTGGTCAGAACCATAGTAGCGGTAGCTCATGGAGTGGCGAAGCGTTACCAGGGCTGTGACAGTATAGGTAACTTCGTGGGATTCAGCAATTCGGCGCCCCAGATCATCAGAATTCAAATCTTCAGGGTTTTCCACCGTCTTATCTGTATTAATATCGTAGTATTCCCATTTATCTACATAACGCACTGTTACCTCATCACCAATTTTGGCCCAGTGACTGTCTTTTTCCAATGCATCGTAATCATCTGTAAAATAAACCGCAGCTATGGCATTCTGGTCTGGATCATATAAAGGTGATAAATCTCCCTCTCTTAAATTTAATAGGTCCAGAGGGTGTTTCTCCATACCGTAAAGATTTACCTGGCTTGTAACCAAGCCTTTTTCATTCCTGTCTTCATATTGCAACATTATATCCAATGTTTCTTTATCATTATAATTGCCGTATTTTTTTCGGTAATATTCTTCTGTGATCCATTCCTGTACAGTACCGGTCTGTCCGTATATGCGTCCTCCATCTGATATACCACCTTGTTTGCTAACTTCTGAAACTGCTGCTTCCGGTAGAGCCATTTCATGGTTAAAGATGTTTCCGGTCTGAAAATAACCAGAGTTTCCCACTATAAAATCCGATACCACGAATTGGCGAAGGTATTTATCCATGTCAAAACCATTTGTAAAGGTGAAGGTTAACTGCAGTAATACTACAGCCAGGGAAAGAGAAAGTACCACCAGTACGGTTCTTTTTCGGCTGCGGCCAAGGTTTGCGAATGCCATTCTGTGAATATCAGCAGTATGACTGCTCTTTCTTACATTCTTTTTTATACCGTGCTGCTCCGTATAACGGACAGCTTCCACGGGAGATACTTTACCGGCAAGTTTTCCAGGTCTGCGGCAGGAGATGAGTACCGTAATAACGGAAAACACGGACGAGCCGATAAAAATAAAAGGATTTGTACTGGCAAAGGCATTTTTATAGGACAGGTTGGACATCACTACAGGTGATAAAACATTTCCGCAAAGATATCCAAAAAAGAGTCCGAAGGGAATTCCGATAACGGATAGTATCAATGCCTGCCGTAATATGATGCGGCGGATCTGCCTGGCGGTAGTGCCGAGAGTCTTAAGCAGACCGTAAAAACGGATATCATTGGTTACAGATATCTGAAAGATATTATAAATAATCAGGTATCCGGTGGTAATGATAAGCAGCAGCAAAGCAAATATTGCTATCATTGTCTGCGGATCTATATTACTGGAGAGCTGGGCACCCAGATACGCCCAGTTTACACCGGTTGCAATGTAATTGTCTTTTTGCTTATCTTCTGACTGAAAACCGTGATTCGCTAAGATTGTATTAAGGTCGGTGTCTATTTTGGCGGTATTCTTCAGATAGACACTCAGAGTCCATTTTCCAGTACTGTCACTGGTGCTGTTTTTATAACCGGAAAGTGTCTGTTTTGCATATGACTTAGGAACAATGGCATGACTGGCTACACTGGCCTCATCATAGGTCCACCAGCCGGAAAGGGTAAACGTATCCGTAATCAGCTGAGGATCCGGTGTGCCGGACCCCAGATAATAGGATAATTTAATGGCAGCTCCGATTTCAGGCTGTATTCCCAGTAATTTCAGGATTCGTGTATCACAGGCGATTTGATTTGTCCCTTCTTTTGGAAGAGTCCCTTGCTCCGGTGAGCAAAAGTACCCCTTAGCGCAGTCACCGTCCATATAGCTGACTTCCACATGAGCCTTGTTAAAAGGCACATCCGTCGGCATTCCTAGAAACAAGCGTGCACCTGATTTTACTATCAGAGGATCCTCCGATAGCTTTTTTATCTGTTCCTCTGTGACGTTTTTAAAGGTGCCGTGGAAATCTCCGCCCACCTGTCGAAAGGTGGCTTGCTGGAAAGAGTTGACTATGGTTCCGGCTATGGTAAATAATGCGGTAAATAATAAAGTAGTCAGTATAATTGCCAGAACAGCCATGATGTTTCTGGTTCTGCCGGCCCTTAGCGTTTTCAGTGAAAGTACGGAAATGATTTTTTTATTCTTAACTTTTATCATGCATTATCACCACCCACAATTTTACCGTCTTCAATACGGACGATCCGGTCTGCCAGCTGGGAGATTTCTTCATTATGGGTTATCATAACGATTGTCTGGCTGAATTTCTGACTGGTTACCTTAAGCAGGCTTAATACATCCTGACTGGTTCTGCTGTCTAAATTACCGGTAGGCTCATCTGCCAGAAGAATAGCCGGTTTGGACGCAAGTGCGCGGGCGATGGCTACCCGCTGCTGCTGCCCACCGGACAGATTGTTGGGCAGGTTTTGCAGTTTACTTTCAATTCCCAGTGTTTCAATAATCTGGTCAATATATTGTTTGTCCGGTTTGCACCCGTCCAACTGGATGGGCAGTACAATATTTTCGTAAACATTAAGGACAGGTACCAGATTGTAACTTTGAAAAACAAAACCGATTTTTCGGCGGCGGAAAATCGTCAGGGCTTCATCCTTCAGTGAAAAAATATTTTTACCGTCAACTAAAACTTCACCCTTTGTAGGACGGTCCAGGCCTCCCAGCATATGAAGAAGGGTAGACTTACCGCTTCCGGAAGTTCCGACGATTGCCGTGAATTCCCCTCTGTTAACGGTAAAATCAACGCCATCCAGTGCGTGAACGGCCGTTTCACCTGTGCCATAAACTTTAGTTAGTGCTTTGGTTTCTAATATAAGCATATAATATCCTCCCTTTAAAAATCTGAATTACAAATCACATAATAGCACTAGATTCTTTCTACATTCTTTCAGGAAGGTTTGATAATCTAACAGTTTTGTAAGATTTCTGTTCTGAGAGTGTGTAAAGTATCTGCTCTGAAAGTTTATACTAACTTCCGGTATTAGGCTGGACGTATCTGAAAACGGTACAAGCAGTTCTAAGACATACCCTGATAAAAGTATAATTAGGATTCTAAGAATTTGCAATCACTGTAAACAAATTATAACATTCTAAGAATTTGCAATCATTGCAATTACATTATTGCATTATAAGAATTTCAATCAAAGAGCGAAAGACTCTATCAAAGCTATGAAAGAATATAAAACATTTTGATGTAAAGTTCACTTGACATCTATGAAGACTCATGTTATAGTAGTAATGTAAAGCGGGCTTTACATTACTGGGAAGGAGCAGTGATAGTGAAAAATCATATAAAGGAATTACGGGATGAGCTTGGACTAACCCAGCAATATTTAGCCGAAAAAGTGAATGTATCAAGGCAAACAATAATTTCACTGGAAAATGGAAAATATAATCCGTCTATTTTTTTGGCTTATAAGATTGCAAAAATATTTAATAGAGCGATTGAAGAAGTATTTATTTTTGAGGAGGATAATAATGAGTGTTGAAAAGTATGTAAAAAAAGGTGTAATTTTTTCTCTGGTTTTTATAACAATAGGGATGTTGGCGGGAGCAGCAGGATTTATTTTTAACTTTCATAAAGAAGTTATGACAGGTTTAACAGCCGGGTTTCTGCCTACGGGAATCGGCATGCTGATCCTGTATCATACTTCTAAAAATAAACCTGAAATGTTAATAAATATTGAACTGGAAAATGAGGAACGCAACCTTTATATAAATACGAAAGCAGGATGTACAGCGTTTTGGATCTGCTTTTACTATATTTTTGCCTCTGTAATATTATATCATATTATTGAACTGTCATTTTTAACATTTCTGATTATTACAATATTTTTTATGCCTATTGTATATTTTACGCTGGTTATCGTATATCATAAAAAATATTAAGGATTAAAAATTGTATGTATCCGCACTCTTTACACTTCTGTATCTAAGGAAGTATAAAGGGTGCTTTTTTTCTGTGGTAAATATTTTATAGATATCATGTCAAAGCTGGATCTTGAGGGATTATGCATATAAATGGTCACATGATCAATAAATAGTGACAAAAATAACTAAAAAACGACATTTTTCTATTGACTCATAGTTCTTACAGCCTATATAATAATAACAAATGTTGGTAATCGGTGCTTGTAAATAACCTATTATAAATGCAAAACCGGCCAGCGATATTTCTGATTTATATAAATAGCGAATGAGGGAAAAGTATGAATAAAATCAGCAAGCAAATGACTAACTGTGATACAGGGGATATATTGGCAGAAGATTTATATGATAGTGCGGGTGCAGTACTCGTAGTAAAAAACACCGTAATTAATGAATTTATTATAGAAAAGTTATTAAGCATGGGGATAAAAGAGATACTGATTCATGAGCAGCAGGAAATGAATAAAAAAGAATGGGTAATCTCAGGGGAGAGATTTCAAAGAGATAATTATATCGATTTATTGAAGGCTGTTAAACATATTCTGTCAAAACTGACAAAAGGTACTTTAAATTATAAGGAAATAGAGGCAGTAACCAGTGAAATGTTCGAATATATTAAAGAGCCCGGCTGTGTCATCCATTATCTGAATCAGGTCAGGGATAAAGATGAATATACATATCAGCATAGTGTGAATGTTGCATTTTATGCCATGCTAACTGCCCGATGGCTTAAACTGCCCGAAAAAATGATAAGGGAAATCATACAGTCTGCTCTGCTTCATGATATAGGAAAAATTAAAATACCATCGGATATACTGAATAAGAAAGGTAAACTGACAGATCAAGAGTATGAAATAATCAAAAAGCATCCTGCCATAGGCTTTCATATGGTACAAGATAATCCCAGCATAAGCAAAAATATTGCCGAGGCTATTTTACAACACCATGAAAGAATTGACGGCTCCGGTTATCCGGATCATTTACCGGAGCAGCAGATTAGTTTATCTGCAAAGATAATAGCAATTTGTGATGTTTTTGATGCCATGACCCAAAATCGTGTATACAAAGACAGGGTAACACCCTTCGATTCTTTTCAAATGTTTCTGACCCAGGGTGTGAGGTGCTTCGATTTACATGTGCTGACTGTTTTTATGAAGAATATTTCCTCAAATTATATTGGTAACGGGATACGTCTAAATAATGGAAAGAAAGGACAGATTGTATATATTCCCCCTCATAACATATTATATCCGGTTGTACAGGTGGAAACGGAATATTTGGATTTATCGGAAAATACAGATTTAAAAATTCTGGAGTTAATATAGTGTGAAATAAAGGACAAATCACACCATTATTTGGATTAAGTAAATTGACTAAATATGTTAGAATGGTATAATTAATTACATATAGGTATTTTATCAATCAAGTACAAGGATTAATTTTCAATTGCAAACTAATAGTAAGGGGCAATATGGGTAAAACAGAATTTAAGATAAATACTTTATCACTTGGTATAAGTCAGATTTACTTAAATAAACGAAAAGTTGATGAAGTTAATAAATGGATGGATGTATCTAAAATGGATAGATATCCTCCGCTTCCGGTATTTGATTTTGGGGACGGCAGATTTACATTAATAGATGGGCATAGCAGAGCATATGCTGCATTTAAAAAGGGCCAAAAAGAAATATTGGTAATAGTGGATACGGATGAAATAGTAACCAGCGAGACGGGACAGTTACTTTACAGGAATGATTTAATTTGGTGTGACAGATTTCATCTGAAATCCATAGAAGATTTAGAAAATCGTATTATAACGGATTCGCAATATCAATTTTTATGGGTACAAAGGTGTGACCGGATGTATAATTTAGTAACTCATAACAGAGCTGATTTACCTATTTTAGATAATTTGTATTTGTATGGTATGGAAGCAGATGAATCCATTTTGTATTACGAAGACAAGAAAGGCAGTTTATATAAAATGTGTGAAGGGATAATAATACCGGAGGAAAATACATATGGCTAATAACAGTGATAATTCTCATGCAACCATTAAGATATCGAATCTTAAAATGTCAGCGGTAAAATTTGCGAATCTTTATTTTATTGATGTGATTATTCATGGTATCCAGGCGACCTTAATGTTTGACACCGGTGCCAGTATAACTGTCCTGAATGAGACAACGGCTCGCCTGGCTGACGGAATAACGGCTGCTGCATCAATAAAAGCAGGGGGCAGTGCCGGTAATATAGGAGAATACCAAACGGTAATTCTCAATAGCATAAAACTGGGCGGCCATGAAATAGAGGATGCAGAAGTTTTAGTAGTTCCGGATGAAGTTCTGGATTTTGGAGTTGATGAGGAAGGAAATACATTTACTGCTGACGGATTTTTAGGATGGGATATTATCTCAAAGTTTAAGTGGACCATAGACGGCATAAATAAAACCTTCCGGATAGAAAACAGTACATATTCAAAGCAATTGCAGAATCTTACCTGGGGTAATTTTCCTCTTATCGAAACCGTTTGGAAATCAGAAAAAATCCTCCTTGGTTTTGATTCCGGTCATACAGAAAGTATGCTGGATGTGAAAATGGCTGATAAGTTAGAGAATTTAAAGTCTGTTATTGATTCGACACAGGGTGCGGATGGGGAAATAACTGAGGACGCTTATGTGGCAGAGGAATTTAGATTTAAAATCTGCGATACTACGGTTACCTTGAGTAACCTTATCATTTTAAAGCGCGAGATATACGGGCAGGGAAACAATCATATGATGGGATTATTAGGAGCTGATATTGTCCAGAACCGGCAATGGGTTATCGATTTTCCCAACAAACACTTTGAAATCCTCCGGTAGACGTGATAAGCTATGGTCTTTTTCTTCCTATTTGGATTTGAAAGTCGAAAGCTAGGTGATTCATTCAGGGATACCTATACCTCGAATCCTATTTTGTAATATACAAATAGAAGCTCTGGTAACGGCATATATATTAATACGTAAGAAAATTTTAACGTATATCTATCAAGATTAAATCATATGAATTCATAATATAAGACTTTTTTAGGCACAGATTTTTTCCATGAGAATAGTGTGAAATAAAGAGCATTTCACACCCTGATTGGAGGCAGCAAATCATCTGCTAGCAGATGATTTATGCCATGGGAGCTAGTGTGAAATAAAGGACATTTCACAAAAGATTAAATACTATAATTCTTTCACAATAATTCTTATCCGCATAACAAAAACTTCATAAATGGAATTGACTAATTTAACCAACGGTAATAATATTAAAACTAGTAAGGGTACTCTTTGTTGATGCAGCATTTTAAAAAATAAGGGGAATTCACTTATGGTAATTTTGATTCTACTGGCATGTTCCTGTATATTTGGCTTTGTTTTGTTTTCGGATATTCTGTTGATTAACCGGAATCATTCCGGTTCAACGGAAGATAAGGTATCGGTTATTATTCCGGCTAGAAATGAGGAGCATAATCTGCCGATTCTGCTGGCTTCACTAAAAGAACAAACGGTTCAGCCCTATGAAATAATTGTAGTGGACGATATGTCTTCGGACAAAACCTATGAAATGGCTGAAAGTTTTGGGGTAAAAGTAATACGGAATACGGACTTGCCGGAGAACTGGACCGGTAAATCCTGGGCATTATGGAATGGGGTGAAAGAATCGGATGGTGATATCCTTATATTTCTGGATGCAGATGTTAGGCTGGCACCTAAAGCACTGGAATATTTACTGAGAGCAAGGGCTTCCTCAGGCGGTGCTGTTTCCGTTGTTCCATATCATAAGACTGAAAAATTCTATGAGAAATTGTCTCTGATACCCTGTATACTAGGCGTGCTGGCATTTACTTCACCTTTTGAGCGGATCAGCAGCTGTAAAGGCCTGTATGGTTCCTGTATTGCGCTGACCAGAAAGGATTACAGCAAAATTCAAGGTCACAACAGTATCAAGTCTGAAATTTTAGATGACCTTACTTTAGGTAAAAGACTATCCGAAGCAGGGATTCCCATTGATAATTATATTGGTTATAATCTGGTTTCTTTTCGAATGTATCCAAAAGGACTTCGCAGTGAATTGGAGGGCTTTGGTAAGAGTGCGGTTCTTAGTATGTCAAACCTCAGACCTTTAACGATTCTATGTATTGCCATCTGGTTTGTTGGTCTGCTGGCGGTACAGTTCATCACACCGGTTCTGATGATAGCCGGTAATTCCTATGCCATACCTTTTATACTGGCTTACATATTCTATACGGCCCAAATGATTTATTTTCTGAAATACAGCGGTGATTTCGGCTGGTTTATGCCGGTGCTGCATTTGGTTTCATCCGTGTTTTTTATCGTTGTTATTGTCTATTCCTATTATCAGGTGAAATTCACCGGAGAGGTAGTTTGGAAAGGAAGGCAGATAAAAGTTGGCAGAAAATAGAGGAATCATTATACTATTAATTTTAATTGAATATCTTTGCGGTTCACTTATGTTTTCTTACTGGCTCGGCCTAGCCGTGAAAAAGGATTTGAAAACCATTGGGGACGGTAATCCCGGTGCCTTTAACTTATGGCATGCAGCTGGTTACAAACTGGGTTTATTGGGTGTAGTCCTGGATTTTATGAAAGGTTACCTGCCCCTGGTGCTTTTTTATGAATCCGGATTTATTAGAGGTAATCTGTTAATTCCGGCAGCATTAGCCCCGGTAGTTGGCCATGTTTTCCCTGTTTTTCATAAATTCAGAGGAGGGAAAGCCATTGCTGTAACCTTTGGAGTGTGGAGTGCAATTACCGGATTTCGTATTTCTCTTTTGCTTGCTGTGATACTTGCTGTTCTGCAGGTTATTGCAAGAGTAATAAAAAGAGGTAAACCGGTATCTTCAGAGGCTGACGGGGTTATGGTGGTACTTGGTATGACTGCACTGGGTATATATTTGAAAGCTGCTGGTTTTGCGAATTATTATCTTTTAATCTGGCTGTTTAATCTGATCATTTTTCTCTTTGCCAACCGAAGTAAACTTTATAAATATTGGAAGGAAAAAACAGAAAGCCGTATGCCCTACCGGTATTAAGATACTAGAAGATATTTGAATTAATAATACATACAATTCCAGAGTAAGGATTAGCTGCAATAATTAGTGTAATTATAGGTGTATATTGTATAATAATATAAGGTGAAATTGCTACAATACAAAGCTATAACGATTCAATAGAAAATCGGACAGGTTTTGTTGTATCTATAATATTAAAATAATAGAAATGTTTATAGGAGAAATGAGATGGAGTATAAATATGATCGCCTGTTACACGGCGGAGATTATAACCCGGAGCAATGGCTGGACCATCCGGATATATTGGAAACGGATATCGAATACTTAAAAAAGTCCAATTGTAATGTTGTCAGCGTAGGGATTTTTTCCTGGTCTGTTTTAGAGCCGGAGGAAGGCTGCTTTGAGTTTCAATGGCTTACTGATCTTATTGATAAGCTATACAGAAACAATATCTATGTGGTTCTTGCCACTCCCAGTGGTGCAAGACCGAAGTGGCTGTCGGATAAATATCCGGAAGTATTAAGAGTAGAAGACAGCCGGCACCGGAACTTATTCGGCGGCAGGCATAATCACTGTTACACCTCACCGGTCTACCGGAAAAAGGTCGGTATCATTAATACCGAGTTAGCAAAACGTTTTGCAAATCATCCGGGAGTTATTTTATGGCATGTGTCAAATGAATATAGCGGAGAATGCCACTGTGAATACTGTCAGGATGCATTTCGCAGCTGGCTGAAGGATAAATACAAAACGGTGGAAGCTTTGAATAAAGCCTGGTATACCACATTTTGGAGCCACATTTACAGCAGTTTTGATCAGATTGAAAGTCCGTCTCCAAGAGGCGAGAATGGATTACATGGCCTGAAGCTGGACTGGAAACGGTTTGTAACCCATCAGACTTTGGATTTTGCCAGAGAAGAAATCCGGGTGCTGCGCCAGTTCAATGAGAAGCTGCCCGTCACCACCAATCTGATGTATTTTTATGAGGGGTTAAATTACTTTAAGTTTAAAGAGGTGTTCGATATAATATCCTGGGATACCTACCCGACCTGGCATAAAGAACCGGAATCCATTACGGCAAAGGATAACGGTATGTATCATGATCTTATACGCTCCATTAAAAATCAGCCCTTCCTTCAAATGGAATCCACACCCAGTTATACTAACTGGCAGGGAGTCAGCAAGTTAAAGAAACCGGGTATGCATGAGTTGTCCTGTCTTCAGGCCATTGCTCATGGATCGGACTCAGTCATGTATTTTCAATGGAGACAGAGTGCCGGTGCGTCAGAAAAATTTCACGGAGCAGTAGTGGATCATTACGGAGGTTCTGATACCAGGACATTTCATGATGTTACAAATCTGGGAAATGGTTTACTGCAATTACAGGAAGTCTGCCACAGCAAAGTAAATGCAAGTTCGGCAGTCATCTATGACTGGGAGAATCACTGGGCAATCAAAGATTCCGCAGGGCCAAGGAATAAAGGTATGTTTTATAAGGAAACGGTTGCTAAATCCTACAATGCTTTCCGAAAGCTTGGTCTTAATGTGGATGTAATTGACATGGAAGTTGAGCTCAAAAATTTTAAAATAATAGCGGCACCCCTTATCTACATGCTGCGAAACGGTTTGGAAGAAAAAATAAGGCAGTATGTCAGAGAAGGCGGGATATTCATAGGAACCTACTGGAGCGGTATCGTGGATGAAAATGACCAGTGTTACCTTGGAGGTACGCCCTACGGACTAATGGATGTTTTTGGACTCAGAAGCCAGGAAATAGACGGATTGTATAATTGGGAAACCAATTCCGCAATTCCATTAGAAAATAATCCGTTAGGTATAGAGAAGATTTACAGCTGCAATCATTTATGCGAATTGGTGAAAACAGACGGAGCCGTACCTTTGATGGTATATGGGGAGGATTTTTATAAGGGTCTGCCGGTGCTAACACGGAACCATTACGGAAAAGGCGAAGCTTACTATATCTGTGCGGATATGGAAGAGGCATTCTACGAGGATTTTTATAAAAAACTTATTACGCAAAAAGGGATTGAAACTATAATTAACAGGGACATTCCGGAAGGCGTGGAAGTTACAAGCCGTGAATCAGATGAATATAACTATATCTTTATACAGAATTTTAACCGAATGCCGGTAAAGATGGATTTGACGGGCTGGGAGGATAAAATTATCTTCGGAGAATATAACGGAATGCTGAAAGAGTTTGGGACCGTTATTTTAAAAATGGCTTTGTAGGAATTCATGGGCGTTATGCGGACATTTGTTACATGTACGCATGCCGATGGAGATAGACATTATTATATATGATATAATGAGAGCAGAATGAGGAAATGTAAAATGTTTGCGAATTCCGATTGAAGTAATGAGATCATGAACACGTATATGTTTATGATATAACAATAGAATCAGATATAAGGAGGGCAGATCCGCAGGTTTAAATAACCGGCATCCGGTACTGCCTTCCTTTTTCTTTAAATATAACCAGTATGTTTTACGTAGGTTAAGCTTTCGAATTGTTTATTTTAATTTCCTGAGGAATGGAAGATACCCAGTCTATCCGCAGGATTAAAATGGTGGTAATCAGGGCTGCCATATAGTTAGAAAAGAGATTGCCCCAGAAGACCGAATAGAATCCCAGGAAATGCTCTGTTGCCAGGATGAATACATAACGTAACAGCCACACTCGGAGTATGCTGATAACCAGGGTTATCCTGGTGCGTCCCAAGCCGATGAAAGCACCTAACTGGACCATACAGATACCAAAACCCACAACAGAATAGGTGTAGATATGCAGGGCGTTATTGGCTATGTCCAGCACTTCCTGGGAACGCGTGAACAAGACTGTGATTCGGGAGGATAAAGGTACCACGATAGCTATTAATATAATAGCTGTAACTGCGCTGATGATACAGCCCGCCAGACAGGAGAGTTTAGCTTTTTTACCCTGGCCGGCGCCGATATTCATACTGACCATGGTGGTGACGGAGGAACCAAAGGAGGAGGGCAGGATAAAGCAGACGGAAGTAATATTATTGGCGATGCCCTGGCCGTTTAAAACAACGGCGCCGTATTTCTCCACTTCGTTATTAATCAGCAGGAAGCCTAAGTTTAACATAATACTGGAGAGCATAGAGGGAAAACCAATCGATAACAGATCCCGTATGATCCGGCGGTCAAATTTAAAACCAACTAAAATTAATTTATCACTGCCGGACTTTAGAAATAGTTCGTAATACATCCAGGAGGTAATTAGTACATTGGATACAAGGGAGGCAAGTACGGAACCTACGATACCCCAGCGGAAAACGGCAATAAAGAGGGCATTAAAGATTATTTTTAAGACCAGCATAATAACCATACGTGTAAAGGTATCTTCCGGTTTACCGCTTGCATTTTTTATGGCGTTATAGATAGATTCCAGAAAAGAAAAGGGCAGGACGGTAGCACTTAATGCCAGATATGTAAATACATCTTTAGAGATTTCCGGTGTTACATGTCCGGAAGCGAAAAAAGCGGCTGCAACCAGAACCGGTATCAGCAGAAAGCCCAGCAGAAAAGAAAAAACTATCATCTGGGTTGAAATACGCCGCCCTGCTTCATAATCACCTTTGCCGTTGGCCTGTCCGATGATTGCCATTCCGGCAACACTTAGTCCCTGGGCCAGAGCTGCAGTCATATTTACTATGGGTGCGGAATAGGTAACGGCACTTGCGGCTGTTGTGCCGACAATATTATTTAAATATAGTCCGTCTATTACTGGAATTATGGATTGGATGACCCCCATCATAAGAGAGGGTAGGGAGAGCAGCAGAAGCGTTGTAGAAACACGGCCATTTAAAATTAGATTACGTCTTTGTTCCATATTTTGTTTTAGTAAATTCATAATGTCACCTGTCAGTATTTTATATATAAGAGTTTATAGTTGGAAAAGCGGGTACGAAAAACGATTATACTCTTATTGGATTTTAGAGTCAAGTCCATAAAATAACTGACACCTACCACTTTACCAAAGTCGGCAAAACCCCTCTGTCCTGAAGCGGAGAATGGCCGATAATCTTAGTATAGGCCCGGTAGAAGGCGGAATAATCTCCAAAGCCGGATTCAACCGCCGCTTCTGCTGCGCTGTGTCCGTTAATTAAAAGCTGCTGTGCATAAATAATCCTTTTGTGGAGCAGATAATCCCAGACAGTTGTGCCAATAGCTTTTCGGAATACCTTATTTAGATGATGTTTGCTGATAAAAAATTCCTCGGAGATATGATCCAGAGTAATGGTGTCGGTCAGGTGGCGGTTTAAATAGGCAATAATCTTTGCAATAGTATCGGGACTGCTTCCGTTATTGACCTCCGTTTGATTAGAGTGGCTCATAACCGTGATCTGGGATAAAAGGGCTTCCATATATACCGGAAGCAATTCGTTCTGAAGTTCCTTTTCCAGTTTGGAGCACTCAATTAAGGATTCAAAAAAGGAATAAATCCGATAATCTCCCGAATTGGGATAATAAATTTTACGGTCCGAATGTTTTTCCAAAGTAGGAAAAGAGGACAGCAGCAGATGCCTGCGTTCCATGGACAGGATATCGGGCAGGAAATGCAGGGCAAAACGGATATAAGGTCTGGTGGTTTTTACCTTTACGCCATGGAATACATTAGGCGTTAATAAAAGCATACTGTGAGGTGTCAGATGAAACTGTCTGCCCTCTACCAGGTAGTCCACATCGCCGTCGATCAGATAATACAGTTCATAATAATTATGGCAATGCAGCATATAATCTTCATTCGATTCTTCGCTTATGGTATAGCTGAACAATACCCGGTCAGTCATAATATCGGCTATTTTACCCATTCTGTCACCTCCTTTATTTCTTTATAAGTATAATTCAGCCTCGCTATATTTGCAATATGAATGTTCTTATTTGCAATGGTATTTTTGATGGATTTTTCCTACAATAAGAGTATAAAAAAATACAGGAAGGTTGATTTTAGTGAAACTGGGAGCACAGCTATATACATTAAGGACCTACATACAAAATGATAAGGATTTTTGTTATACGGCAAAAAAGGTTGCTGAAATGGGCTATACAACGATTCAGATATCAGCAATCGGAAAAGATATTCCTGCGCAGCGGATAAAAGAAATTTGTGACAGCTTAGCTCTGGAAATCGTACTTACCCACAGCGATGTAAACCGGATTCTATATGATACGGATAATCTGATTAAAGAGCATGAAATCATGGGCTGCAAACATATCGGGTTGGGTGCCATGCCGGATAAGTACCGCACACCTCATTGGATTACCCATTTTGCGGAGGATTTTAAGGAACCGGCGAAGAAAATAGCAGCTGCAGGCAAATTATTTATGTATCACAATCACCATTTTGAATTTGAAAAATTTAACGGCAAGTATGCTATTGATTATCTGCTGGAGGCCTTTACTCCCGAGGAGATGGGAATAACCCTGGATACCTACTGGGTACAGGCCGCCGGCGGTGATGTCTGCCATTGGATCGAGGTGTTAAAGGACCGTTTATCCTGTGTGCATTTAAAGGATATGGCTGTGATAAACGGAGTACCGGTTATGGCACCGGTTCTGGAAGGTAATATTAATTTCCCGGCGGTTTTAAAGAAGCTGGAGGAGACGAACTGTGAATATCTTCTGGTGGAACAGGATACCTGTTTGGGAAGTCCGTTTGACTGTTTGAAATTAAGTTATGACAATTTAAGTAAACTGGGATACAGATAAAGGAGAACAGAATGGAAAAGGTTAAAATCGGTATTATTGGAATCGGAAATATGGGGAGCGGTCACTGCAATACCATTCTTAAGAATCAGGTTCCGGACATGGAACTGGCTGCAGTGGCAGATTTAAAAGAAACCAGGAGAACCTGGGCTAAGGAAAATCTCCCGGAGACGGTTGCCATATTTGAAAACGGAGACGCATTAATCGAATCCGGACTATGTGATGCAGTATTAGTGGCGACCCCTCATTACGATCATCCCAGACTGGTGATAAAAGCACTGGAACATGGGATGCATGCTTTAAGTGAAAAGCCGGCCGGCGTTTATACAAAGCAGGTTCGTGAAATGAATGAAGCCGCAGCCAAGAGCAATCTGGTATTTGCCATGATGTTTAACCAGAGAACCAATCATGTGTACCGTAAAATGCATGAACTGGTACATGGAGGCAGTCTTGGTGCCATAAAGCGTGTAAACTGGATTATAACCGATTGGTATCGTACCCAGGCTTATTATGACTCCGGGGACTGGAGGGCAACCTGGGAGGGTGAAGGCGGTGGTGTTTTATTAAACCAATGCCCTCATAATCTGGATTTACTCCAGTGGATCTGCGGCATGCCGTTAAAAGTACAGGCTTTCTGCCATATCGGCAAATGGCATAATATTGAAGTAGAAGATGATGTAACGGCCTATCTGGAATATCCAAACGGAGCTACCGGTGTATTTGTGACCACCACAGGAGATGCACCTGGCACCAATCGTTTTGAAATAACGCTGGAGAAAGGCAAACTGGTTTGTGAAGCCGACAAGTTAACCTTGTTTCAACTGGAGGAAAGCGAAAGGGAATATTGTTATAGTACAACAGAAGGGTTTAAACCGCCGGAAGGCCATTTTGTAACGCTGGAAACCGACGGAGAGAATCCTCAGCATACCGGTGTTTTAAATGCCTTTGCCGGCAGAATACTTAAAGGTACGCCTCTGGTGGCAGAAGGAGCAGAAGGGATTAACGGCTTAACCTTATCCAATGCCATGCATTTATCCAGCTGGTTGTGCAAAGCGGTGGATCTGCCCTTTGATGAGGATTTATTCCTGGAAGAGTTAAATAAACGCCGTGCCAGTTCAAAACTTAAGAATAACGTAAAGGATATTACTTTTAATACGGAAGGCAGCTACGGTACCCCAAGTAATTAAGAATTGTAACTTTTTGGAGTGAATGTAAATTGTCTTTATATCAGAAGCTTTGCGCCTGGCAGTTAAAGTATGAAAAGCTGTCCTGTTACCTATGGTGCAGAGTAAACATGCATAGAAATGGAGCAGACATGAAAACAGCAATCGTGGGATGCGGGGGTATTGCCAGAGTGCATGCCGAATGCCTTCGTGAATATAAAGAAAATAGTCTGGCAGCCTTTGCCGATATTAAGAAGGAAAGAGCAGACAGCTTTGCGGCGGAATACGGCGGCAGGGCATATGACTCTCTGGAAGAAATGCTGGAGCAGGAGGAAATTGATATACTGCATATCTGTACGCCTCATTACCTTCATGTTCCAATGGCTGTATACGCCTTAAACAGGGGAATTCATGTATTTATGGAGAAGCCTCCGGTCATTACCGCAGAGCAGTATAAGGAACTTTTAGAAGTCAGCAGTAATAAAAAGCTGGGTATCTGTTTTCAGAACCGTTACAATCCCAGCATCATAGAGGTAAAAAAACTACTCGCCTCGGGTGCGGCAGGTAAAATAAAAGGGGCAAGAGGAATTGTAACCTGGAGCCGTTCCGGTCCCTACTATAGCGAAAGCGGATGGAGAGGCAGTCTGGCTACCGAAGGAGGAGGAGCCCTGATCAATCAGTCGGTTCATACTCTGGATCTGTTGGCTTATCTTATCGGAACTCCGGTTTCGGTGGATGCTATAATGACAAATCACCATTTAAAAGGTGTCATTGAAGTAGAAGATATGATGGAAGCCTATATCCGGTTTAAAGAGGATGCCACAGCCTGTTTTTATGCTACTACGGCCTATTGTACCGATGCGCCGCCGCTTATTGAGTTATGCTGTGAGAATATGACCATACGGATTGAAGATCTGGATGTGAATTGTTACTTGAAAGATGGTGAAGTCAAAAAACTAGCCGTTCAGCATAAGGAAGGGCTGGGAAAAAGCTACTGGGGAGCCGGACACAGAGATTGCATTAGGGACTTTTATGAAAGTATAGAAGAAAACCGGCCTTTTGCCATGGAATTAGAATACATGGAGGAGACAATCCTGCTTCTGCTGGGAACATATGAATCCGCCAGGACTCATAAAGAAGTGATTCTTCAAAAGGATGAGTTATCTAATTAACATAAGAACTACTACAGAAAGAGGTAATTATGCTAGAAAAAACAATTATAACAGGTTTCGCCGATGAGATTAACAGTGACCTTAAGGTTCAGGTCAGGCTGCTGCATGAACTGGGAATAAAATTTATTGAACTACGAAGTGCTAATGGTAAAAACGTAGCCGAATTCACACCGGATGAAGCCAAAGAAATCATGTTGTATCTGAAAGAGAATGATATCCGTGTTTCAGCAATCGGTTCTCCCATTGGAAAAATTATGATTACCGAGGATTTTGAACCGCATTTTGAAACTTTTAAAAGAGTTGTTGAACTTGCAGGAGTGTTTGAAACTCCGTATATCCGGATGTTTAGTTTTTTTATCCCCAAAGGGGAAGAACCCGCTGCCTATCGGGATGAAGTTTTACGCAGATTGAAATGTATGGTTGATTATGCAGAAAACCATCAGGTAATCCTGCTTCATGAAAATGAAAAGGACATCTATGCAGATGTGGCAGACCGTTGTTTAGAGCTTTTTAAAAACTTATATGGCGACCACTTTAAATGTACCTTTGACTTTGCTAATTTTGTTCAATGCGGCCAGGATACCCTTAAAGCATACGAACTTTTAAAACCTTATATTGAATACATACATATTAAGGATGCAATACAAGAAACCGGAGAAGTAGTACCGGCCGGCGAAGGTGACGGAAACTTGGCAGTGATTTTAAAAGATCTGGACCAAAACGGTTATAGCGGTTATTTAAGTCTGGAACCTCATTTGGCGGAATTTGCTGGACTTAAAGACCTGGAGCAGAATGCACAAAAACGGCAGCTCACCGATGGGGAAGCAGCGTATACCATTGCCTATAATGCATTAAAAAAACTGTTGGGATAGGTTCGGTTTTAGTAGACTGTTGACTGGCTTTATTCATGAACAAGATGGAATCGGCCGGCATATGCTATCATAGATGTAATTAACGGGAGGGAGCATTTGATAGCATATAACCTGACAGTCAAAGAGAACGTTCTGAAAAAAGATATGTATTACAAGGAACACTTGATTTTGACCTATTCCATAAAATATCCTCAGTTTATTTCGGATAAATTCAGGCTGTTTCTTGCTAAGTTAAATCTGTATTATAAAACCCAGGCAGCCTTGTTTCAAAGAGTACAGATTTCCAAGCTGTATCAGACCGCCATTGATGATTATGAATACTCCGTTACCAACGGTTTCCCCATTCATCAGTATGAAGTTATAGTAGAATATACGGTTACTTACAATGAAAACTGTACCTTAAGCCTGTATTTTGACCGGTATGAGTTTACGGGTGGTGCCCATGGAATGACTTACCGCAATTCAGACACCTGGGATCTTACCAGGGGCAGAAGAATGGATCTGGAGGACTTCTTTCCGCAGCACAAGGATTTTATGGAATTTGTTCAAAACGAGATCAACCGGCAGATTGCAGCAGATATAGAAAACGATAACAATATATATTTTGATGATTATACTGATTTAGTCAAAGAAAACTTTAATGTAAAAAACTTTTATTTAACCGATGAGGGAGTCGTTATTTATTTTCAATTGTATGAAATAGCACCATATGTCAGCGGAATAAGGACCTTTACAATTCCGTTTTCAGAAGCTGGTGCAGTAATGCCGGAGTGTTAGATGCACTAGCTCACGTTGCATAAAGCATCTGCTGACAGATGTTTATTGCCCAAATCAGGGTGTGAAATGTTCTTTATTTCATACTAAACTCCTATCTGTGCGCTTAGGCGCACGTATAAATCAGGATGTTGAAAAAAGTTTATATTTTTCAACCTATATTCCTTTTGCATGCCGTACCTGGCCCGCAAAACAGCCGCATAAACAAAAGATGAAAGAATCCACGGCAGCCTTTCTTTTACTTAATTGTCTTTTACTTAATTTTCTTTCACCAAAAATATTCTCCCTAACGGGATTCACCGCCTGGGGGCGGGCAGCGGCAAAATATCCATTCGCCATAGTATGTTTCTGCCCGATAGAGTTTATTAATAAAATTGATAATTGATTGAATTTCCTATCTTATAAATACAAGATGCCGCCTAAGCGGCATCTTGAAACTTTTTCTGATTTAGTTTATATAACTAACTGCAAACTTGTATATTCTTTAGCTTAAGGCTACATCCAGTGTCATCATAATCAGGAATCCCACTGCAAATCCAATGGTTCCAAGATTACTATGTTCTCCTTCCGAAGCTTCCGGTATTAATTCTTCCACGACTACATAAATCATGGCTCCTGCTGCAAAAGAAAGCAGATAGGGCAAAATAGGCACTACTAAACTGGTAAGTAAAATCGTTATCAAAGCACCAATAGGCTCAACAATTCCGGAGGACATCCCATATAGAAATGCTCTTGGTTTGCTAACGCCCGCTTCACTTTTTAAAGGCAGGGATATAATGGCTCCTTCCGGTATATTTTGAATCGCAATACCGATGGCCAGTACAAACGCACCTGCTAATGTTATATCCATATTACCGTTCATTAATCCCGCAAATACTACACCAACTGCCATTCCCTCCGGAATGTTATGTAAGGTAACTGCAAGAATCAGCATAGTAGTTTTTTTGAAGGAACTGTCTATTCCCTCCGGTTCCTCCATACCAAGATGCAGGTGAGGAACCAGTTGATCCAGCAATAACAGAAAAGCAATACCAAAACCAAATCCAACGACCGCAGGGATAAAAGATAATTTTCCCATACCTGCAGACATGTCTATTGCAGGAATCAGCAACGACCATACCGATGCCGCAACCATAACTCCTGAGGCAAAACCCAGCAGCCCTTTTTGAACCAGTGGATTCATACGGTCCTTTAAGAAGAATACACATCCGGCGCCTAATGTGGTACCGATAAACGGGATTAAAATTCCTAATATTATGTTCATATTTCCACTCTCCTTATGTTAATCAATGTTCCGGCTCTTTATAAAAGAGCTGAACTATATACTAATTATACCATATATACCCGATTAAAATAAAGAGTCTGATTAAACAATTCTAATATCCCGTTAATTACTAAGGCATGTGCACTTACAACCTCCGCTGCAGATAATTACATCTGAAATGCTAAAGTTAAGACAAAAAACTCCCCATGACTTTTCACCGAAGTGAAAAACCCGGGGGGTTTTGATCAATACAGCAGTCATTTAGATTACTGCCGCCTATTCCTTTACACCGCTTAAGACAGACTGCGATAATATACTTTGACAGCAGGAATTACACAATAAATAGCAGTAAAACTAACAGGATTAGAGGCAAAAAAAGGCTGTTCCAACTGCCCACAAAAGAGAAAATAGCCTGTACAGCAATAGCAGGTTTAATTAACTTCGTATAAGGATTTATATTCTGTGGGAGTACACCGGTTTTTGGCTTTAAATACGCGGTTAAAGGTTGCAAGACTGCTAAAACCGGACTTCATGGCGACCTGGGTTATGGATAAAGCGGGATTAATTAACAGTTTTTCGGCATTCATGATCCTTCTGTTGATTAAATAATCATAACAGGATATATTCATAACTTCCTTGAACAGACGTGTAAAATGGTATTTGCTAAAGCCGGCGATGTCGGCAAGATCATCTATTTTGATATCATCGGTGCAATGATCATTTATGTAATTGCACACATTAAAAAACAACTCTAAATATTCGTGCCTTTTTTGGTTTTTCATCGTTGATAGACTGTCATTCATATTAATACAGTTTCGCCCAAGGATAGTAAAAAAACGGATTAGCATGGAATAAGCGGAAGCTTCTCTGAATGGTTGAGTCGAAAAATATTCAAACTTAATATCCAGAATAAGCGATGAAAGTTCTTTATGTATGTCAGGCATCGTAAGAGGGGTTACGTTTACACATGGACGGAACATATGAAATGCAGAACTAAAACCGCTAAGGCTGTAAAGCAGGTTAGGATCAAATTGAAGTATGATGCGGTATCCCAACGGCGGAGCGAATATCTGATGCAATTCTCCCGGCGGTATAATGATTATATCTTCAGCGTCCAGATTATAAATAGTTTCATTAATAACAACCTTATAATTATTTTCTACCGGCATAATGATTTCCGGATCGGGGTGCCAATGCTGCGGGTAATCTTCATACTCTTTATTTGGATAGATACGAATTTTGAAATCCCCATGGTAGTCTACAATTTCATGAATTCCTTCTAACATTTCGATCATAAAATAGCTCCCCCTGTGATACAATTATTTTATGGTAAATTCATCATATAATTTTATTCTCTTTCATTAAAGTTTTACTACCGCGAGGTATGTGAGCTGACATAATCCGAATAGCTGCTGCCCGTATATTTTTTAAATCACCGTCCAAAGTAGTTCGGATCAGGGATGCCGACGGCATTGGCAGTACAGAACATCTTCTTGCTTGTTCCTGCCAGCCAAATTGCTCGTTCCATCCGGCACTTGATAAGGAATTCGACAAAGCTCTTTCCTGTTTCCTGCTTAAATTTCCGGCTAAGATAGCTCGGATTAAATCCAAAATGCTGCGCCACAGAGGTTAGGTTGATGTTAGAATCGGTAAAATTATCGCTTAAATACTGCATTATCTTCTCAATATCAGAGGTCGTAATTTCCTGTCCAGTCTCCTGAGTACGAGTATTTTGTTTATCTAGTTTTTCCTTTATCCTGGTTAACACCTCGGTCACCTCTTGCCGTACAATCGGTTTAAGCATATACTCTACCACCGGCAGGCGAACACATTGACGTGCATACTCAAAATCATCAAATCCTGTCAAAACGATAATCATCAAGTCCGTATATCGCTTTATTGCAACCTCTATGAATTCTATCCCATTCATAAAGGGCATAGAAATGTCAACAAAAACAATGTCTGGCCGCAAATCATCAATTATATTAATAGCTTCTATACCACTCTCAGCCTCACCCACCAATACCATATTAAGCGATTTCCAATCTATGGATACCTGCAGCAGCCTACGAGCGGACATCTCGTCGTCTATGATCATAACTCGGTACATCATTCTTATACCTCCTGCATAACGCAGACCTGTCTGCGTTACTGCTTTAATAAGTAGTTTGAAGGAAACTATTCAAACTTTGAAGGGAACTTTTCAAACTTCCCCCTCTGTTTTCGTTTTTCTCATCTTGGGAATGTATATCTCAATTTCCGTGTACTCACCAGGCTCACTGCGTATCTGCACTACATTGTCGTAGTCATAGTAATAGCGTATTCGACTAATGGTGCCACGCAGACCGAAGCCTGACAGCCCCTTTATGTCATCCTTCTCGCTTGCTTCCAGCACGTTCTTTATCTGCTCATCGCTCATGCCAACGCCTGAATCGTACACAATTATATGCAAACCACCCTCTTCCATGCAGGTAGTGATGCGAATAACGCACTTTTCTCCCTTGAGACGCACTCCATGGTAGATACAGTTTTCCACAAGCGGCTGAAGAATCAGCTTAGGTATCATATAATCGAGTGTACTATCGTCAAGAATATATTCATCTTCAAATATATCTCCATACCGAAGCTTTTGCAGGGAGAGGTAATCCTGCGTAATGCGCAGCTCACGCTTTAGTGGTATCTCGCGATCACCTTTGCTAAGGAAATTGCGGTAAAAACTGCCCAGGGTTTCCAATGCATCATGGGCCTTGCTTGCCTTCTCCTGCACAGCCATATAGCTGATGGTTTCTAATGTATTATAGAGAAAATGCGGCTTTATCTGCTCCTGGAGCACACGTATCTCTGCCTTTTGCACATTCTTTTCATTCTCCAGCAGGCGATTGAACAGTTCGTTAAGATACTCTATCATGCTATTGTAGCTTTCAGCCAACCTGCCAATCTCATTGTTTGGCATTTCGGTATCAATCTTCTTAAGCCACCCAGATGATCTTGTACGTTCCATTGCTTCACTTAAATTTCTGATAGGTCGTGCAATATTAACTGTAATAAACCAAGCACAAACAAATGCTGACAGGATAAATGCTGTCAGAGTGATCATCAACGCATGTAAGGTATCCCGCGGCAGCGGCTCTGCCCCCTTACCGCTGGCACACAAAACCACTAGCGGCTTTATCGCCAGTTTGCCGGTCAGCGTCTTCCTCTCACCACCTAAGCGAATACTCTTATAAACTATACTGTTACTTTCGTAGTCTCTGTCATACAATGCACTGATTTCTTCATTTCCACATAGAAGTGTACCATTACGATCAAGTATGCACATACCGCTGGGATTCTGTAACGCAAGCGCATCATCAAACACATCGCCTGATATGTTCATCATCAGCATACCCAAAAGTTTTTGTGAATTAATATCATATATTGCACGTGACATAGTAAGCAACGGCTTACTTCTTTTTTTACTAATTGTACCGTTGCCATTAATCGAAATAACTATGGCACCACGTGCCTCTAATATATTAGAGCGCTCTGCGTTGTTTATATCGACAGTATATTCACCGATTCCTGTGCTTACATTCTTACCATCATTGCGGAAGATATATACCGAATCAATGTAGCTATATAAACTTTGTATTTCATTTATACCCTCTTTTGCATCATTACTCTTTTCTCTATCTGGTTCTTTCGCTTTTAAATAGCTTACGACTCTGCCATTGAGCATAATCAGACGTGTCAAATAATTATAGTTCACCAAACTTGCTCTGATGGTGGATACCACATTGTTGACTGCTGTTTCCGATGTTCTTGCTTTGAAATCATCTTCCGTTTTCTTAATTATGATAGAGGATGTTATCATAAACATCATACTGAAAAAAAGCAACAGAATAATAAGCATTAACAGGGCCTTTTGCTGCAGCGACATTCTAATATCGCGTTTTAATCTATTGCCGCCATGCCTCATTTCTACACCTCAATCACATAAATATATGTAAATGCTAATTTTACCCATACCTTACATTTGTTATCGTATCACACCTGCTCCTTATTTTCAACACGGCACATATAAAGTTATTCGTAACTCTGATATTACAACGGGTCTCCGACTCTGTTGGTATAAAGCTACTTAAGCAGAGTCCGAAACCCATCTGAAAATATATTAACTTATCACTAACCCTTGATCGCTCCTGCAATGAAGCTATCCTGTATCTTCTTGCTAAAGAATATGTAGAATATGAGCGTCGGGAATGTTGCTAAAACCAACGCCGCACCAATAGGTCCCCAATCCGTGTTATACTGACCGTAAAAAGCCTGTATACCGACGGGCAGAGTTTTGTGCACCGAATCACTAATAAAGATAGTCGCAAACATCAGCTCGTTCCAACACTGCAGGAAAGTGTAAATTGACACGGTTGCTACAGCCGGCTTCATCAACGGTACTATAATTCGGAAGAAAATACCCCATGTACCGCAGCCATCGATACACCCTGCCTCATCAAGATCTATGGGCAATTCTTGCATGAAACCTGTGCAAATAAGTATCCCCATCGCTAATGAAAAGGCCGCATAGGGAATAATAAGAGCTAAGTAAGTATTGAGTAAATTCATTTTTGAAAGCGTGACATAGATAGGCACAATTGCCGCATGAATAGGAATCGTCAAGCCAAGCATAAAAAATGCGTTCATTTGCTTCCTTCCCTTCCAAATAAATCTTGTCAGGGCAAAGGTCGCCATAAGTGAAACCAGCATAACGATTGCAATGGTCACTACGGCAATAATGATACTGTTCAGGAAATATTTTCCGATATGTCCACTACCCACTGCCGTTTCATAGTTTGACCATAGCCACTCATTCGGAAGACCGGCAACATTTTTGCCAAATATTTCCTCATTACTCTTGAGGGAGAAGGTAAACATCCAATAGACCGGGAACAGGTTAATAATCGCCCAGAATCCGAATATGATGTTTACTCCTACCTCTTTGACCTTAATTCCTTTATACTGGAAGGATTTATTCTGAGGTCCGGATTTTTTATTTCTATCCGGTAAGATATCACCTAGTTTCATGTTGTTAATCCTCCTTATTCTTGAATATGCGGCCTATAATCAAAGCAAATGTGAAGCATAAAATGATGAGAAGGAAAGCAATCGTACTGCCCATACCATATCTATTACGCAGGAACAACATACTTATCATCAGAGTACTGGGCACTTCTGTTGCGTGTAACGGTGTGCCATTTGTTAATACATAGATTAAGTCAAAAGACTTCAGGGAGCCTGTAACCGCAAAGATAGTACTTATCTTCATTATAGGCTTTATGTACGGTAAAACAATATAACGGTTTACCTGTCCCTCCCTTGCTCCATCAATCATTGCTGCCTCACGATACTCGGGTGGAACACTCTTGATACCTGCATACATCAGCAGCATATGATAGCCGACATACTGCCATAAAATAGGTACAAAAACAGCACCGAGTGCGGTTTTTAAATCGCCAAGCCAAATCTTTGCCAAACTATCCAGACCAAGAGATCTTAGCACTACATTAAGTACACCATAGGATGGATTGTAAATCTTAAGCCAGAGCTGACCGATAACAACCGTCGATATAAGAACAGGCATAAAATAAATTGAAAGGAAACCTCGTTCCCCTTTTCTTCCTTTACCTAGAAGAAGTGCAAGTCCCAGCGCTAGAGGCAATTGAACTGCTACTGAAAGAAGTGCCAACAGCAGCGCATTGCCCAGAGCCTTCAAAAAGCCGATAGAACTGCTGGTAAACAGTTCACTATAATTTTCTAATCCAATAAAAGTCTTTTTTCCAAAGCCGTTCATATCGAAAAGGCTGTAATAGCCCGATATAAATATCGGTGCAACAAGAATGAGAAGAAAAAGCAGCAGCGCAGGGAGAATAAAAAGAATTATTGTCAGTTTATTACTATATAGTTTTTTCATCTTGATTCCTTCCCTAATAGATTTGAAGCGGTTCCCAGATGATTTTGATCCAGACAATCGTTTGGAAACCGCTTCTTTCTTTATCGAACCAGAACCTAATGGCTTAACGGCTCTCATTCATGTTTCTTAAATTATCATGTACTTCCCATAATTATTTTTTAAGGTCTTTATCAAGGCCTTCCGCAAATGCCTTACCATCAATTGCAGAAGCATAAATCTGGTTAACATAGTCAAGATAAATGTTTGCATTATCAGCAGACTGAATACCGTCACCAAACAGAACACTCTGTTTTGAATTATTCATAATTTCAGCAACTGACAGTGTCAGAGGGTTGAGGTTGCTTGTATCATAATCAGGTGTCCATGCTGGAAGTCCATTACCATCAAGGTAACCATAGTGGCAAACGCCCTTGGCAAGTTCTAATGCAGCCTTTGCAGCAATCTCAGGATTTTTAGAACTAGCCGAAACAGCAAGTGAATCACTCGGACCACCAATAAGCTCGCCCAACTGAGACTTGGTAGAATCAACAACCGGGAACTCAGCAACCTGAATCTTATCCGCTATATCAACAAAACTTGCACAGTTCCATGTACCATTAATATAGAAAGCGTACTTTCCTGCTATGAAGTTTGCTTTAACCTCGTCATTACTAAGTGCAATTCCATCCGGATCAAAATACTTCTTATTAATCATTTCCTGGAAATTGTTTACTGCTTTGATAACACCCTCGTTATTCCATGCAGCTTTACCAAGATACATATCGGTAAGTGCGGAAGCGCCAACGCTCTTCTCGATAATAGATTCAAGATATTCGGTAACACACCAGGTCTCTTTCCCTGAACAGCCAAAAGGAATAATTCCCTTACTAACAAGAGCGTCACAGCAAGCGATCAGTTCTTCATATGTACCAGGAACTTTATCGAAACCTGCTTGTTTAAGCAGTTCCATATTCGCGAACATAGCAACAACGTTGTAATTTGTTGGTGCCGCATAAAGCTTGCCGTCATATTTGTGGTTTACTAACACTTTATCAGGCAATTCAGAAGCATAATCAGCATAGGCATCATCTATGCTATAAACACGGCCAGCATCAACAAATTCTCTAAGGAAACCGCCTCCCCATGTGAAGAAGATATCGGGCAGTTCATTTGCTGCTGCTGCAGCCTTAATCTTTGTCTTATAATCCTGGTTTTGGGTAGCTTCCCATTTAAGGTTGATTTCCGGATGTGCTGCCTGGAAATCAGCAATGGCAGTTTCATAAGCATGGCGATTTGAATCGCTCTCTACCGCTATACACCACATAGTGAGGTCAGTAGGCTCACTCTTAGTTACAGCAGGTGTTTCGGTTGCGGCCGGTGTTTCAGTTGCAGTAGCTTCGGTTTCGGTAGTAGCTTCGGTTGTTGCAGGTGCAGCATTGTTAGTAGATGTGCTATTATCTTTTTTCCCACATGCAACGAGGGATACAAGCATCATCATAGCCATCAGTAACGCAATAACTTTTTTCATAAATACTCCTCCTAATATAATTTTTTATTTATGTTAATGTGATATGATTCTATGTATTTCGGAAGCATCCGGCTTTCTGCCGTATGTCAGTTAAGTCCAAATCACATTTCCATCGTTGTTATTTGTTGCTTGTTTTAACCAGTAAATATCGAATCTTTATTGCCTTACCGTCTTTATCCTTCAGCCTAATAAATTGACTGTCACATTTGAAGGAATAGTCGGTGGCATTCTTACCACATGCTGTCATCAGCAGCATTATAGGCACAATAGCCAAATATGTTGTCATAAATTTATTATTTTTATGCAATTCTCTCTTTCCTGTTACATTATATAATTATCTTTCTGGAATTTAAATGGAATATATTTACTTCAACAAGCACTATTTTTACATTTTGCATATATATATTTTTTTTGTTATTCTTTTTTGTCTAGGATTTTTTTAAGTTTCAAGGCTGCAAACTGCGATAAGAGTATAACAAACGGATGGTTGATATTGACAAAATTTATTATAACATAATGCCTTCTATATTTAACAGGACTTCTTAGCCCTTTTATTAGCATAAATGTTAAAATACGGTAGGTTCGGAATCCCTTATCCCAGAAGATTTTATATCAATGAACTTCATCTAAGTCTGAATCTTTATAATATCTGTTAAGAAAGAGCCGAATAAGGAAACCATCCTGCCTGGAAGACTTATAATTTATAGGTAAATTCGGAGAACTTTCCTCTATAAATTAAAAAATACCGCCTGGTTTAGGATGCCTTGGCGGTATAATTTATTAAAACTAATTTTTATATGCTGTTTCTATATATGATTGATATTTAAATGGCAGAAGAATCAGTACTACCGGATAATTTTCTCATAAAGCTATCGCATATTAAATAGCATAAAGAATATACTCGGTAGGTAATATTGCTGAGCCATAATAGCGTATATAAAATTTATAAGAAGGATCTACTTCATTAATAATTCGGGCAAGTTTCCACATATCCTTGTGGTTGTGATATATGCTAAGCGCCAATTTCGGATGATTCTGCCTTATTTTTTCCAGACAGCCTAATAGAGCATCCTCCTCTGCACCTTCTATATCCATTTTTATAAAAGTAACATCTTCTTCAATATCATCATCGATTTTTACCACAGGCACAGCTATAGTTCCACTTTCATAAAGATGGCTGACTGAGGACAGCACATTGTCAGTCAGGTACATTGTTCCGCTTTTACTGCTTGCTCCTTTTTTTCTCAAGACCACATTATCAAGCTGCAGGCGTTTGATATTTTCTTCTATATACTCTATATCGGCAGGTACGATTTCGTAACAGTATAATCTTTTATAAGTATTCTGTCCAAAAGTTCTGGCATAGCTTGCCAGGGTGTCACCCGTATATCCGCCGATGTCAACAAAAACCTCTTCTTTGCTGCATTTCACCAGATCAAGATCAAAATACTGGCTAAAAGTTCTGTCATAGATCTGTTCGATTCTGTTGTTATCGGACATAAGCCAGTAATAAAGAATATTTACAAGTATTTTTTTCGAACGGTTGTCTCCCAGATTATTGTAAATCCATTCAAAGTCTTCCAGATGCTCGGTTAGAGCATGTGCCCTGTTATCCGCAAGTTCATAATTTTCCATCTCCGGGTAATAAGTCCCCCATAGCTTATGTTCATTCATAAAATTAATGCTGTTTCTATATAAAGTGTAGTTATTTACACTGAAATATTTTAAATTACGTATGATGGCTTCCCGGACTTCCTGGAAGTCGTACTGTCTGATAAACTTAATTAACTCCTTAAAATCCCGATCAATCTGGTTTGGTAAAAGGGTTACCGGACAGCTCTCTGCCACACCGGCTGCTTTCACACCCTCTGGTTTTGACTGCTTTGACATTGTTATATCCTCCTTTAAATTTTAGTATACTTATTATCATATGAAAACAACCGCTAAGGGTGCATTTAACAATGTCAAGTTTATTAATATAAGAAAAACCGTGCTTTTATATCTGTGCAGCACTTACCTCTTCCTGATTATTTTTAAGATAAGCCACCACTGCTCCGATTGCTACCGCATAGGGGGCTTCTTCCGGAATCAAAAAATTCAGATGAAACAAATTTCCGATTCGTTCGAAAACCATCTTTGCCTGAGCAGCTTTTGCTAAAGTTCCGACTAAAATGACATCCGACATGGAATCATTGCGGCAGGCAAATACACTTAGCATACCAATAACCTGATACACCATATTAAGCAGCCCAAGAGCCATATCCTCACGGTTTGCATCCGGCTTTAATTTCCCGAAATTCGAAGCGGTCAAATCCAGGGGCAGTGTTGGAATTATATCTTTACTGATATCTTTTATAACCAGATCCACATTCAGGATATTTCCTTGATCAGCAAGCTGGGTAATCCTGTTTAAATCTTCTTCCTGCAGCAGAACGGAAGATAGACCGGCTAAAGTTCCTCCACCAACACCGGTACCGCCGATATGTACCATTCCATTTTCCGATGCCCGGACAAAAGCCGTCCCGGTCCCCATACTGACTACCAGCGCTTCCTTAAGCCCCGTCAATTCAAGTCCCCCGCAGCCAATGGCTTCGATTTCAGATATTTTACTGGTGGGAATACCACAGATATCCTCTTCCAGATAAGAGGCTCCCACACCTGTCAGAATAATTTGGGAAATCTCTTTATATTCCAGTCCATACTTCTTTAAAAAACCATCCAGGCTGCTGTAAACCGTAATATCTTTTTTGTCTGCCTCTCCCTGTGCCGTTCCAAATAATGCTCCGTCAGAAGTAAGTCCGGCAATTTTGATGGCCGAAGTACCTACATCAATACCAATAATTCGATTCATTTTAACTCCTATCTGTGCGCTTAGGCGCACGTATAAATCAAGATGTTGAAAAACCGTATTTCGTTTTTCAACCTAACCTCTATTCTTGCACACGCTCTTTGTGCATATCAAGTTTGTTGTGCGCAAGCACAAACTTGCGGTTGAAAAACTGTATTTCGTTTTTTCAACTTAACTCCTCTCAGTACGTTTCTTTCCCTCGTGTATATTTTGTCCGTCAAGTTTTACTACAATATCTCTTTTATTTAACCCATTCTTCTTTGCCTTTGCATTCCAGAATCCATGTTCTGCGGTAAATCTCCACATAAAACGGGGCATATTGGGGCTGAACATTAATGTTTCGCCCGAATCCCTTGATTTTATGTTTTCTGTCAGATTTTTCATGGCAGTACCCAGGTTTTTAATGGGACCGTGACCCGCCGGGACCTGTTCGACAAATCCCATCATTTCGCCACCTCCCTGGCAGATTGCCTGGCCGAAGTGTAAACCGGAACGCAGACACCAGTGCATGAGAATTTCAACTGCCGTACTGCTTTGTTTCCCTTCATAAAATCCATTATTTATAACAGCATAAACATAAATATCCTTTTTCTCTTCCTTTTTACAGTATTCTTCAAATGTAACAAGCATATGAAACAGATGAGAAGGTATGGCATCAACATATAATGGAAATGCCAGGATTAAAACATCCATGGTTAAAAGTTCCTTGTACTGCTCAGAGGTGAGCGGCTGCTTGTTTATATTATATTGCAGTATTTCATTATCTTCTTTTAGAAAGGGTTCCAGTTTTTGAACCAAGATTCCCGAATTGCTTTTCCCAAGCTTAGGACTACCGTTTATCATAGCGATTCTCATTTTAACACCTCCCTGATTTTCTGAAAACCGGAATGAAAATATACCTGGTTTCCTTTAGTATAAAAGTTAACACTGTTAGCGGCTACCAGATTTTCGGCAGTTTTCTTTTCCGCCTCGGTTATGTCCTCACCATAAAAATGGACCGATAATGCAACATGATTATCATACCGGTTCCGGTGATGAGTCTCTCCATTTATAGTAGCGAAATAAGGAAGCATATAGGATATACTTCTGTCCAGAACATTACGGACAAATGGACTGTAACTTCCATAGATACATCTGCTGATTATAATCAGCTCCTCGCATACGGATAACAATTCTCCTATATTTTCATACCCGTCTCTTAAAACACAGGTTCCCGGAGTTTTCACCCAGCAGCCGAAGCACCCGATACAAGGGTGTATTTTGCCATTATCGGCTATTACCTTGGTATCAAAATCCGTTGTCAGCCCAAAGCCTTCAAAATCTGTACTACATAAATCATGAATTATTATTTTCATTTATTCTCTCCCTCCTCTAAACCAATAACACCTATAAATACTTCCTTCCAATTTCCGTTGTAGCGGATTCCGCTGTTGGTAAGTAAAGAAGCAATTCCATGTACTACCGACCAGAGTTCGGCCAGCCTTTTGGAAAAGACTTCTTCCGGCATATTACTTGACCGGAACAACTTATATGCAGTTGCCCTGAATAAAGCATATGGAGGGTAGTCCGACGCATTCTCCCGGTTTAAATCAATGGATATGCCGGAATGATAAAATAGGACTTGGAAATATTCCCGATTTTCAGAAAAAAAGTCAATATATGCTTTACCAAGGCATAATACTGCCTCCTGACTATCCTCTACCCCCTGTAAAGAACTATTCAGTTTATCCATAAAACGTACCGTTATATACTCTCCCATAGCAGAAATTAATTCATCAATATCCTTAAAATGGCTGTAAGGTGCGGTATGGCTTACTCCGCAGTTCATGGCAACTTTGCGAAGTGAAAAACCTTTCAAACCGTCTTCATTAATCAGCTTTATCCCGGTTTCAATCAGTTGATTTCTTAAATTACCATGGTGATAGGGTTTTTCATTCATAAATTCGATTCTCCTTTCCCTGATCTTAGCACTGTAAAGATTATACCTTATTATCTTTACAGTGTCAAGATTCAGCATAAAAATATTACGTGTTTTATAAAATCATTACGAATCAAAACCGGAATATGGATTTTATGCCTGAATCTGAAACTGTTTTAGAAATAAAAATCCCATCCAGTCCTGCTTCCGGTTTTAACCGTTTCACACTGCAATGGGATTTTATACTTTACATCAATTACTGTCTTGGAGCATATGTAGTTTAATCTGCATAAAAGGCTATTCCATCGGTTTCATAACAATTGACGGTTCTGCCATGAAGCATCACCGGCTTACCTTCTATCGTCTTTTCCATAACTTTACCGGCTCCGGTAAACAGCTGTTTTACCAGTTCCGGCTTCACGGCAAGCTTATCATGGGAGGCATAGACTATATCAATCTCGTTAAGCAGCCCGGATAACTTTACCATACTGGCGCGAAAAGCCTCAAAATTACGTCCGCTTCCAAACATATAGATTCTGCCGGTCTGAATACTGTCCCCGCCTATAAGGAAGCGCTTTTCCCTCTCAAGGAGTGCAATACTGCCGGGGGTATGGCCGGGAATCAGTATAACCTCAAAACGAAAAGAGCCAATATCAAGGACATCTCCCTCCCATAGAGGCTCCATTGGGACAGATACGGTATTACGGTTCCTGTAATAATCAAATTCACATGGATGCATCAGTCGTTTTTCAAACTGCTCTGCTGCTCCTACGTGATCCGGATCTGCATGAGTAAAAACTACCTTGATAGGCAATTTCGTTATTCTTTCGGCATATTCCCTTAAATTCCCGCCAACTCCGGTATCCACTAATAACGCTTCTTTCTCTCCTTCAATCAAAAAGCTTCGTACATATTCCTCCTCAATACTATAAAAACCCTCTGCAATTTTACGAATAGAATAATTCATAGCCACAACCTCCCTTTCTTCATTTACCACGGAACATTTTGTATCTATAGCATATAATAAAACCATAATGAACTGCTGTAAAGAGGTTTTTATGTATTATACCGGAGCATTTCCACAGGAAGTAACATCCCAGGCGGACAGCACCCTTCGAGTTGATAATGCCTTGATCGAAGATGTAAATATAGAGAATCCGGTTAACGGTTCCGTGCTGATATCCTACGGGGCAGAGGATCAGAATAATATGCTTTACAGGGATCTTCTCCAACTGAATATCAGCGAGGATACCGTAATTCTGGATCAATATGGAGAAACCCTGTATCTGGAGAATTTAACACCGGGTATGAGGATTGATGCCGAATTCTCCGCTGCCATGACAAGAAGCATACCGCCTCAGGCAAGCGCTTACCAGATCGTAGCACTGACAGAAGAACCTTCCGTTAACATTACAACCGACCGGGTTGTGGATACTGATGTTGAAAATAGTTTTCTCATTACGGGAAATCCCTATGATATATACGACCAGATGCGCTTTAATATCTCGGAAGCAACCGTTATATTTGACCAGGAAGGTAACAGAATTCCATTAATGCGGGTTACCCCCGGACAACTGGTCACCGTAGAACATGCCATTTTCCAGACCCTAAGCATTCCGCCTCAATCTCCTGCATTTCTTGTACAGATTATCTGAATAAAAGCCCCTTACTTCAGTTCTTTGCATAGAACGTTCGAAAGGGGCTTTTTCGTTTTATATTTTAATCCGAAGAATATTTTTTTTCATGTTCACATTTTTCTAAAAATCAATGGCAGGAAGGCAAGCCTCCGCCTCCGGCATAGTAATCCTCAGGGCGGTACTTAGAGACTTCCTTTTTAATCGCCTCCAGATCTACTTTATTTATGTCATCCACTACTTTTACATATCCAAAGAGGTTTGTATCTGAAGTAAAGAAATCAAAATCCTGGTCCGGATATAAAGTTACCGTATAGGTTTTATCCGTTACCGGAACCTGAGCACTGTAATAGGGAAATACCAGGGTGCTGTCGGGAAGGTTTGCGGCATTAATTCCGGTAAAATTCCATTTTGTCTCCATATTCTTCTGGATAACAAAAACGGCCGGAGTGAATCCGTTTTCGTCTAAGGTTAAATCGATGGTCTGAACTCCCTGGTCATCAATTTTTCCAAGGACTATATTATCAGTAGGAATCTGGTAATCAATATAATTATCATTGCCGACGGTGGTATCGGTATCCGGAAGGGCAGAAGTATTGCTGCCGACACTGTTTAAATCGTCTACCACGGTAATCTGGCTCCTTATCATGCCCATCCAGCAGCTATATGGTACTGTTCCGCTTTTTTCCGGTGTAAATTCTATTACATTGTCTCCTTCCACCAAATTTTTCTGAACATTAAATTTGGGGATCACGATACTGTTATTGCATCCGTTTATATCACCGGCTTCTGCTTTAATGGTCCATTTTACCGGAATTCCTTTTTGAACGATAATCGGTTCATACCGGCCGGCAGTCAAACCGGTAGTTATAGTCTGTACTCCGTCTTTTACAGTGGCAGCGGCGGCATTAGTCGGACTGGCCTGGGTAGTTGTTATGGAAGAGAGCACCGGTATTCTAAGTCCTGACAGACTGGCTCCGCTGCCAAACATAAATACTCCCAGGACAACTACTAAGACGGCACTTGCTGTCATCATTCTGCCGGCAAACTTTTTCGTGAGAAAAGAACTTAGTGCTCCAAAGGCAAACATCAGCGGAACGGTTCCAACGCTGAATAAAAACATGGAAATGGCTCCTTTTACAGGACTACCCGTAGATAACGCGTACAACTGCATGGCTTGCAGCGGACCACAGGGCATTAAACCGTTTAATAGTCCGATATAAAACGGACTGTTGCTGTTTTTTCCGGCATTGATCTTTCTGGCAAAAATTTTGGGCATTCTTGGATTAAATTTACGCAGCCAGGGGAAAATATTCAGCATGTTTATCCCCATAATAACCATGAATATACCTGCCAGAATCTGAACAATTCCTTTCATAGTTCCGGAAAAACTGACCACTGAACCAAGTGCTCCGATGATCCCGCCGATTACCGTATAGGAGATCACTCTTCCCAGGTTATATAACAAACTGGGTCTGACTGTGGCAAACTTATTAAGTGATGCATTTGCGGCAGGTTTTGGTACGCACTGTGACAAGGTTATACCACCGCACATTGCAACGCAATGGATGGAAGTAAGTAATCCAATCAGAAACAGCATACCATACCCCATACCTTCTTTCGCCAGGGGAAAGGAATAAAAAATATTCAGCAAACCAAGATGTTTTAATATTATATATAAGGAGAATATAATAATTGCCGCTCCCGCAATATTAGTTATATTATTTGTCCAATCCGCTTTTCCTTCCTTATTCTTTTCATTGATTGCTGTTTTCTGTCTTTTTACATGATAATCATGCTCCTCAATCGCTTTTTCAATTTTTTCAAGTTCAATCACATCCGCATCATAAGAAATAAGAACGGTTCCGGCTGAATAGCTTGCTTTTACACTTTTAACTCCTGCCCTGCCGCTTATAGCTCGTTCAATTATATTTTCGCAATTAACACAAGTCATATTGTCAACATACAGGGTTGTTGTAATAGAATTTGAAGACATATAAAATTCTCCTTTCTTAGTTACTCACTATTTTAACAGTCAGATGTGAAGATAATATGGAGAAGCATCCGTTCACAATTAAATCACAATTAATATTTTAAAACTTCCGTCATTTGGCGGAAGTTTTAATCGATTCGTATTTTATTCACTTTCATGGGGTAATTGTTCTCTTGCTTCTGTTTTTGAGTTATCACAGCAGCTGTGTTTATCCCTTCCCCTAAACATCATAAACATCATAAGTCCCATCATAATAGGACAGATGAAAGGAGTAATCATACCAAGCAAACCGGCTAATGCCGGGCTTACTCCGGCAATGGCCGGTAAAAAGATAAGGATAACAACGGGCAGACCGCAGCAAAGTACCATATGAAGCATATGTTTTATGGGACTGTGCTCTTTCTTTCCCTTTCTATTACTTTTGAAAATATTCATCTTAACTCCCGTCTGTGCGCTTACTTGCACGTATAATCAAGATTAGCATTTGAATAACTTTCTTTATCATATAATTGATCCGTTTAAATAACATTTCAAGTGTATATCATGAACACTGTCTTTTTCATATTCTTGTTACTCAAACCAGATTATAAACGAGTTTGTAATCTTTATCCCGCTTTCATTACATCATAAAGAACGATTATGGAGTTTCGATGAAGATTTCTGATTTTTTCTTTTCTTGCTTAACCAGCGTATAGTAAGCCGATACCTTTTTGCTTCACCGGCAGTATTTATTTTCCTGCGTAATTGCCTGTAAGGCATCGGCGAGACGATCGATATCGTTAAAGGAATTAAACATACCGATGGATGCCCGGACAATACCGTAATTTTTTCCGCTCCGGTAAAGAGAATATGCCTCCCGATCTGTCAGCCCAAGCAGATCCTGTACGTAAAGATTCGCTCCTGAGGTTCCGGCTGCTACGGCTAGGCCGTATTCCTCTCCCAGAGACCTGGCAAGTGTCTGGTAAGGGATACCTTTGAGATTAAAGGCTGTAAAAGGTACGTGAGAGTCAGAAGCTCCTGTTCCGTACAAAATTATTCCGGGTATTTCATACAGCCTGTTTAGCAGATATTCATACAAAGTGGTTTCATAACACTCAATCTGCCCAATTCCTGCTTCCTCTAAAAAACGTAATGCGCTGCCCAGCGAAAGAATACCTGAGAAGTCCGGATAACCGGCTTCATAACGCTCGGGTGCATTCCGATAAACCACCTGACTGCTGCTTACAAAATCCGAAATCCCAGCACCATAGATCATAGGGTTCCATTGTTCCAGAAAGTCCTTGGGTCCTACCAGGACACCGCCTGATTGCCCGGTATAGCACTTATGACCGTCAAAGGACAGAAAATCAATGTGTTCGGGATTATCGTAAGGTTTCATGCTAAAGAATTTGTGCTGTATCAGTTGTACTGCATCCAGAAAAATCCGGGCTCCATATTTGTGGGCAAGACGAGCCATCTCATAGAACGGAGGAATTACCCCGGTGATGTTGGCGGCTCCGGTTACAGCCACCAGTTTTACTCTGCCGCCGTACCTTTCCAGCTTCCGCTTGTAATCCTCCATATCCACATTGCCGTCCTCTGTGATATCAACTGTAACAGTTTCAAAATTTTCCCGCCAGGGAAGATAATTTGCCATGTGCTCAAGCCGCGTGGTAATAATTACCTGCCCGGGATCATATTGCTTCATAATATGGCCTAATAAATTAATGGCCGTTGTAGTAGTAGGTGTATAGATCACAGTGTCTCTGTCCAGGTCACCAACTATATACTGAAGTACTGTTTTACGAACCTCGTTATAAGCATCCTTTAAGCAGACAGAAATAGAATTGAATTCATTATCATATGCATAATAGGGAAGCCACTGCAGGAAATCCTGTATTACAGGCTTTGCAATCTGCGGTGTGGCAGCATTATTAAGGTAACAACGGGGAATTACCCCCCTTCGTGTTTCCATCCGTGTTTCCGTACCATAAAATTTATTTCGCCAAGGTGAAGATCCGGTCATAGTATACCCTTTCCAGGCTGATCTGCGTAAATTGCAGTATCTTAATCTGTTTTAGTATATGTGAATATCTTAAGACGGTCACCGAAAGCCTCCCTAGCCTCCAAGTTATTAGGATTTAACTTTATTAAACTGGTATTTTTGATACACCTCATATTTACCTGCCTTTAAAGGTATTTGCAAGTCATGTTTCGTTTGCGTATAACTGAATCCTCCGCTTTCTAAACTCTTGCCGTTTAAGGTAACATCCTTAGCCTCTGCATTCATAAGCAGCAAATCCGCCTGGGCATGAAAAGGAATGGTAAACTGATAATACAGGCCGTTTTCTTTATAACACCAGCTGCTTTCATAAAGACCCGCGGCAGTATTTAATGAGGCCTTTGCATACTGAAGCCGGTTATCGGGCTGAGGTGCCAGTCTGATTTTACGGTACCCCGGATATTCTTCCAGCGGATTAATTCCGCACATATTGCGGTACATCCATTCCACTATAGAACCATAGGTATAATGATTCAGCGAATTCATACCAAGTTCACCGAAGCTGCCATCCGGAAGTAAGGAATTCCAACGTTCCCATATGGTTGTAGCACCAAGCTTAACCTCATAAAGCCAGCTGGGAAATTCCTCGTTTAACAGCAGCCTATAGGCCAAATCGTTGCGGCCGTTCTCCGATAATACCCTGCAAAAATAAGGTGTACCAACAAAACCGGTCTTTAGATAATATTTATTTTCTTCCAGATTCCTGCACAAATCTTTCAGTATTCTCTCCCGGGCTTCATCCGGAACCAGATTCATAAATAGTGCCAGGATATAAGCGGTCTGGGTATCTGCCGCCAGCCGTCCTCTGGGGGTAAGAAATTCCTTACAGAAGGCATCCTTTACTTCTTCGGAAAGCTTGCGGTATTCTTCCTCTATGGACGCAAGCCCCAGTACAGCCGCTGCCTTTGAGAGTATTTCGGAGGAATATGCATAAAATGCAGTTGCAATTAAGTCCGTAGGAGTTCCGCCGAAGGGATTAAAATCACCCTGTCCGTCCAGCGCCAGCCAGTCCCCGAAATGAAAACCTGAATTCCACAGCCTGCTGCCGTCATCCTTGCTTCTGATATAGTCTACATAAGACTTCATACTGTTTAACTGCTGTTTTAAAATTGCTTTATCACCATAGTGAAGATACAGGTTCCAGGGGATTACCGTTGCCGCCTCCGACCAGGCTGAAGAGCCTCCCGATAAGAAGCTGTTCTCCCCTTTATGACTTAAATCAAAGCTGGGTACGGTATGGGGAACGATTCCTCCCAGTGATTCCTGTTCCTTAGCCAGATCATAAAGAAATTTGTGAAAGAAGGCATCACAATCCATATTCATGCAGGCAGTACCGGAAAACATCTGGGCATCACCAGTCCATCCCATTCTTTCATCACGCTGGGGGCAGTCCGTGGGTACATCCAGAAAATTTCCCTTCTGTCCCCATAAGGCATTTAAGAACAAGCGGTTAATCATAGGATTGGAGGTCTCTATATTACCGATTTGCTCCATATCGGAATAAACCACACAGCCGGTGAAATCCTCTGTTGTTAATTCGCCTTGCCAACCTTCTACCTTAACATATCGAAAACCGTAGAAGGTAAAATGAGGCTGAACCTCAACCGACTGGCCATCGGAAGTATATATAAACTCTGCTTTGGCAGTCCGCAGATTTTCTCTGTAAAAACAGCCTTCCTGCAGTTCTTCGCCGTATTGGAGACTAATTACCGTACCGGCAGGTGCATTGACATGAAAGCTGACCCAGCCTACCATATTCTGTCCCATATCAAGGACGGTTTCGCCTTTTGGCGTATGTATAACCTGCACCGGTTTATGCTTTTCTTTAATACGGACTGGCAGACTTCTTCTGGCTGAAAGCAGGCTGTAATCCATATCCAGGATATCTACTCCCTGCCATTCCTCCTCGGAAACCGCTTCAGTAGACCAGCCTTTTTTATATTGTCTGGCATCCTGTATTTCCCCATCATAAATGCTGCTCCCCAGTATATGCGAAGTTTCGGCTTTCCAGCTTTCATCCGTGATTACTGTCAACGTAGTACCGTCTGTATAAGAAATTATAAGTTCACCAAGAAGGGCAAACCGGTTGCCGTAGCAGCCCTCCACTTTACCCGTAAAACTGAAACGGCCTTTATACCAGCCGTTACCAAGAAGAGCACCGATACAATTATTCCCTTTCTGCAGGAACTTCGTCACATCATAGGTCTGGTATTGGACCCAGTTATTATAATTATTACAGTAAGGAGTCAGATATTCCTCACCGATTCTGCTGCCGTTGATTTCCGCCTCATATAGACCTAAACCGCATATATAAAGACGTGCACTAGCAACTTCTTTGTCAATCTGAAAACTTTTTCTTAAGAAAGGATGGACAGAAGCTTCTTCCCAGGAGGGTGTAATCCATTTTCCGGTCCAGGGCTCATCAAGCTTTGCCGTCTCAAACCAGGATATGGGGCTTTCTGTCTCACCAACCTCCGTCCATACACGGACTCTCCAGTAATATCTGGTACGGGGCTCTAGTTTGATATCCGGGGTATAACCGATACTGTCTATATCCTTTGCTTTGCCGCTGTCATGAACCTTACCAAGAAAATCCATATCCAATGCCACCTCAACCTGGGCAGCTAACTGTACCCCAGCCTCCTTAGTTTCGGTAATCCAGCTTAGCACCGGGGCAGACAGTTCGTAGCCTAACGGGGTTACAATGCGGTTGCATTTCATAGAAATAATTTTCAAGATGATATCCTCCTTAAAATTGTATATTAGGTTAACTAATTACTCTTATTTTATCATTATATATTTTTATTTTTACATTTTCCCGGGGGTGTATTATAATTGTAGGGGGTGAATTTTATGAATGAGAAAACAATCTTCCGGGATACCGGTGAGAACTTTTTTAATGACGGGAATTCCATATTTCTAAACTATAATTGTGAGAGTGCAAAACCTCATCTGCATGTGCACGATTTTATTGAGATATCTTATGTAGCCTCGGGCTCCGGTATCCATATCCTTGGTGATAAAGAATATAAAGTTAGTAAAGGGGATTTATTTCTAATCAACTACCACATTCCCCATGAATTCAGATCTTATCCAGGGCCGGCCGCACCGATTACTGTTTACAACTGCGTATTTAAACCGGATTTTATTGATGTGAACCTCCTTGATTATACGGAATTTACGGATGTGATCCAGTATTTATCTTTCCGCTCTATCTTCTCCCTGGAGACGGATACCCCTGAAGATATCCGGATATTAGGCGGTGAGAACAGCGATTTGGAAGCCATATATAAAAAAATGCTGGTGGAGTATGACAAGAAGGAGGAGGGATATCTTGAACTGCTTCGGATATACTTAATGGAACTCCTTATTAAGATTTTCCGTTCTCTGAAAAAGTCGGGCGGCAATGCGAAGGGTATTATGTCTCAGCATGCAAGACTGGTTGAACAGTCCATACAGTATCTGAAACAGAATTATTCCGTTAATACCAGGCTTTCCGACCTTGCCTCCCAGTCTTTTTTAAGCCCTACTTATTTCTGCAAGCTTTTTAAGGATTATACCGGCATGACGATCTCGGAGTATGTACAAAGGCTTCGGATCGATGAAGCCTGCAATCTGCTTATATCTTCGGATTATAAAATAATTATAATCGCGGAAATGGTAGGTTATAAAGACATTAAACATTTTAATGAAGTATTTAAAAAACTTACAGGGATGACACCAAGTGTATATAAAAAATTAAACGGAGCTGATGTAAAATAGTATAAACAACTTTACATCAGCTCCTGTCAGATGTTCTAATTAAAGTATCAGTTCAGCTCCCTTTTAATTGCTGCTATACCTGGATAAAACCGGGGTTTTTAAAACTCCCATTCGTTTCAGCTGATATTCATAGGCGAATCTTTCATCGCCGGAACGCCAGGAATCGGGGCCAAACCATTCTGTAGTTTCATCACAGTTGTGTACGGCTCCAAACGCATTGACTCTGTTTCCGAAAGAAAGTATCTCAATCTCATGTGCTCCCTCACTCAGATAACCTAAATCAGCTTCATAAGGAGCATAAGCTATGGGTATCCACTCTTTTTTGTCTACCGATACTTTCAGAAGTGGTGCACGGAATTTACTGATCTGCAGTTTATAGTTTCCTGCTTTTGTATTAACCGGTACACGGTATATCATATTACCGGCATAAAAAGGAAGTCCCTGAACCGTGTAGTCCCCAAAATAAATCTGCTCCGGCATAGGCGTCAGTACAGCTTTTCTTCCGGCTGTGCGCACTCCAAAGTTACCTAAGAGATAACACCATTCCAGATTTGTTTTCCTTCCAAAGGACAGAATGATGTGCAGTATATTTTCTCCCTTTTCAACTTTGCCCAGAGGAATTTTATTCAGGCATTCATCCACATACCAGCCGCATATCTCTGAGGGAACTTCCCTGCCATTCCAGATAATTTGCGCTTTTTTGGCTTCTTCCATGGCAAAGTAAACGTCCGCGAAGTCTTCCTCTGATTGTATACGGAATTTCAATTCTACCGTATGTACATCTCCTGCCTCTTCCTTTTGAACCCAGGGCTGAGGAAAAGCTTCCATTCTTCTTGGATATCCCAGCTTATCCCGAAGTTCATTATCGATTCTCAGGATCTCTTCTGTCTTCTTCCATTCGCCGTTATCCAGACGGTATTCAGCCTGATCCAGAAGCAAAACATTTGGTTCCGCAAGCTTTATGCCTGATGGCTGAGCTATTGTTTCTCTCTCCAGAAGAGAAATATGCGGGTTGGTTTGATTAGCGTAAACTTCTTTCTGAACAGCCATGGGACTTAATTGCAGCAATAAACTGTCCTGCAGATCCATAGTATGTTTTAGCACCGTCCATCCGTTCTTATAGGAAACCAATTTTTCATGCAATTCTCCGGACTGTGTATCACAGATTACAACAGACCAGTTTCCTTTGATTTTTATTTGATATTCCTCCCGTGAAGGTACATCCGGCGTATCCGGCTTTTTCCCGTTGGCAATGAAAAGCCATCTTATGTCTCCATCTTCTCTCAACTGATAGAGATACTGTTCCGCTGCTTTTCCATCGGATTTTCTGATTTCAAGTTCTCGATGAGTTGACAGGCTGTCTAAAACCGATATTTTATCCATGGGAACTCTGCCGCACTGTTCTCCCAGCTTGATACCCTCCGAACTTATTTTAGCATCTACATAACGAGGAAGCTGCCCGGCAAAAATAACCTTGCCTCCCTGTTTAATAAAGTCCTTCAGAATCTGAATTGTAGTACTGCGCAGTGTTTCGCAGCCCGGCACCAGAATTGCGTCATACTGCATTGCACCGACACATAGCTTATTATCCTTCATCCGGACATTCTGATCCGGCAGTAAGGATTCCGAAAGATAATCAAAGTCCAGCTGTCCGAACAGCAGCCACTTTGTAATATTTTGAAAATCCTGTTCCAGTGCCTCCCTTACCTGAGCAGTCTGTTCCTTGGGGCCGAAATGGAGCCAATAGCTTTCCACCGGATGTATGACACCTATCTTGGCAATTACCTTACCTCTCATAAGTGCCGTATTCACTCTGGCAAAATGATCTTCTACCATTTTATATTCCTGATACCAGGGTGACTGATAGAAAATGGAGGCCGGATAATCTCTCTTGGCTTCTCCCGCCATACTTACCCAGGAGAGATGATGTACTCTTCTGGTCACTCCCAAAGCAGCCTGCCAGTCTCCCTGGAGTTTATGCCCTCTAAAATCAAAATCCCAATTCGTCACGCCATACAATTCACTTAATACACCAGGGCAGCCAAACTGGTGAGCCGCGCTTTGGGCCTGCTTAGCAGTGGTATATTCCCTCCAGTCACACAGCATGTCAATTCCAGGCTGCTGAAAGCTCCGGTAGGAGCGCATAGCCTCACCCAGTGCTGAAGTCTGGCTGAGCAGGGTAGGTTCCTCCATCATATGACCGGTAAGCATTAAATTATGTTCCTGACACCAGCTTCCCAGGGTATCGGCAAAGGAGGCGGCAAATAATTCCGCTATTCCGTCATGATATTGATAGCGCGTACTGGAAATTCTGGAATCAGTTTGATCCCATACCACTTCCGGAAAATGCTCCAGAAAGCTTTCCCCATAACGCTTCATGTAAAACTCCTCAAACTCATCGGTGTAAGGCAGGATTAAAGTTCTTTTTTCTTCTGAGAAATCCAGAGTCTCTTTTCGCTGGAACTGAGGTTCATCCGTAAATATGGAGGGTATGGTTTTCCCGAACTCATTACCCAGTAAATCAGCGTAAGCCTCATGGGTCACCTCAATAAACCGTTCGATGGCTTTTTTATTTAAGGTATCCACATATGTCTGGTTATTAAACCAGGGAGACGCAGGTGATATCTGCAGATAGAGGCTCCAGATATCTTCCCCTTTCGTATCCTGTGCTACCGGTTCATACTCAGCCAGCAGCCCATCCTTTAATGTAATCCGGTAGGTTCTAAGCAGCTGACCATACTCTTTTCCTTCTTCCCTTAGCTCCGCCGGAATAAAGTATAAGTAACGGCTGCGAAAAGCTTCTTCCTTTGTTACAATTCCTCCTGCTGCCCCGGAAGGCCAGCGGTCTTCATCATATAAATAGGTCATAAGTCCAAGTCTTTTTCCTTCTTCCGAACACGCCTTAACGTATTCCATAAACTCTGGCCCCAGGTACTCCGTATCCAGACCTACCCGGCAGTGTATATGAAATCCGCCCATACCCATTTCCTTAAAAAAACTGACCTGTTTTACTAACTGTTCTTTATCCAGCCGATTATTCCAGCTCCAGAACGGTGCCCCGCGAAATTCTTCCGTAGGATTTTTAAACTCTTCAATCGTCCATTCTTTTTGCATTTTAACTCCTATCTGTGCGCTAAGGCGCACGTATTTATCAAGATGTTGAAAAACTGTATTTCGTTTTTTCAACCTAATACCCATTGCATAACACCTGGTTTACAGAGGTGTTACTGTCACAAAATAAAAGTGTGAAAGAATCAATATGTGGCATTCCTTTCATATATTATATTTTTCTTTCCCAATAACACCCATACTTACCGTAAGCTCGCCCGGGGTAATGCCCACATAAGTAATAGTTAGTATAACCAAATTAATTATACCCTTTGTAATTTATAATTTCATGGGGCTGTCTTACACTTATATGGGGAGCATCTTATGAATTCGTTACGGCTCCATAAGCGTTAATGCCGGCGGCTTTATTAGGATCTGGCTAGCTTGTAAATCAGATCATAGGCAAATTCCAACTCCTCAAAGGTACAATGGTTCTGGACAAAATGAGTGGTGCAGCACAGAAAGCGTTTGCCCTTTAGTAATTTAAATGCCTTTCTTATTTCATGTTCTAATTTTTCGTAATTGCCGAAACCCAGGACAGACTGTACACATACCCCGCCCAGAATTGCAAACTTATCACTGTATTTTTGAAGATAAGTTTCATAACTCATTCCGGCGGTTTCCTGCCAGGGATGAAGTACATCAAAACCGATATCCAGAACACCGTCCAAAGCTTCATTTATATTACCATCCGAATGCAGGCTCAGGAATTTACCTGTTTTTTTAACGTTCTCCGCGATCTTTTTATGACAGGGCAAAATAAACTCTTCAAACATATTTCTGCTGAACATCATACTGTTCTGGGAACCCCAGTCATCTGAAATATGTATCATATCCACGCCAAGTTCAGCCATAATATTATTAAACTTGATATTCCATTCTGTCTGTCTTTTATAAACTTCTTTTAATTCATCCGGATAGAGGATCAAATACATTAAATGGTTTTCTATCCCAAAGGCATCGTTTAAACATTCAAAAATCCCATTGGACTGTACATAACAGAAACGTTCTCTGTCTTTTCTGTAGAAATTTATCTCGTCTATTATGGATTTATAATCTTCCATCCGGTCTACCGGCTGTAAAGGGATGTCCAGTAAAACCTCCGGGGTTATTTCCACACCACTTTTTCTCAGCTCATTCAGTTTTTCATGATTAAAGCAGCCAGGACCGCCAAAGAGATGTGCCATATCAAATTCGTACCGGTCCTCAAAAGCTGTATGGCTCTTGTATTTCGGATTCCCCGCCCAGTCTAAATTCCAGGCAATCCAACCGTATATAGGTGTTCTTCCGGGGTTATTCCCCTTAATGGTTTCAGAAACTAATTCATAGGATTTCATTTATTACTCCTTTCAGATTCTTGTCATTTTCTACGATTTATTATACAATAAAATATATTTACTTATTTTGGGTCATTCTGCTATTATTAAGGGGGTATTTTACCATGCTGGCTTATTATGACAAGGGCGAAGGGTTATTTGTTGATGCTGATATCTTTATAAATAAATGTTTCATGAAAGAAACCGTTTTACATGCCCACAGCTATATTGAAATTGCTTTTGTCACGGCGGGAAACGGCATTCATAAAATAGGAAACGAAGATTATCTTTGTAAAAAGGGTGAAGTATATATTATAAATCATGATATTCCCCATCAGTTCATCGCAGAAAGTGACAATGAATTTGAGATTTATAATTGTATTTTTAAGCCTCAGTTTTTTCAATACTCTTTGATTGACAGCAAGCAGTTTTATAGTGTTACCCATACCTTTTTGCTTAAACTGCTGGATGGAGAGGCAAGCTTTAAAACACCAAAGATAGCTTTGGAACAAAAGGATTTTTTACGCGCACAGACTCTTTACGATGATATGTTATATGAATTTAACACGAAGGAGGAAGGTTATACCGAAGTTTTCAGGGCTGATTTAATTAAGCTTATTATACTAATCTTAAGAACTATGAAAAAAGATACGGCCGGCAACAATGTATATAAAAAAAATGACCTTCTTGAAAAGGTCATTCATTATATTCATGATAATTTCTATAAGGACATTACGATTGAAGAACTGTCTATGATGGCATTTTTAAGCCAATCTCATTTTTGCAGATTGTTTAAAGAATATTCCGGTATGACAGTAACGGAGTTTACCCAAAGAATCAGGATTAAGGAAGCCTGCCGGCTTCTGTATAAGACTAATAAAAAGATTGCAGATATCGCTGCGGAGGTTGGCTATATCGATATCAAATATTTTAACAGTCTTTTTAAAAAATTAACCGGTCTTACACCAACCGATTATAAAAAGCAAAGTTATACTGAGTTTCTGAATAATCTTCATTCATAACGATTCAGATCCTTTTATTATTCTGCTCCTTCTAGGATCTGATTCCAGGCCGAGACGACTTCTTCCGGTACATCTCCCAGATAGTAATTGCTCAGATACTCGATTCTTTTTCTTGTTATTTCAGCGATTTCATGATATACACTGTCTGACTTTAATCTTTCATATGCAGTTTTTGCAGCGGATGAAGTCTCGGGTTCAAAACAACCACTTTCATTTCTTGAGAACTTAACTCCATTTACTGAAAAAGCTTTACTTGTATCAGCACCCAGATAACCTATAACCTTCGATACATTATTTGTCCATTTTTGATACTCACTTGCGCTAAAAGCAGCCGTATGCATTGTCCCGCCGGCAATCCTGAGTAATGCTGACAGGGATTCAGCCATGTTTTGCGCTTCTGAAGCCTTTGAATTATTGGGTTTACCGCCTGAAATCTCTATACCTTCAGGCTTTACAGTCAATACATATCCTTCTGCAACATTAATTTGGGTACCATCAGCCAGATTTATGTTATTAGCAGACCGGCTAAAATTCGTACTGCTTGCCTGTTTAATCGGTTTTTCCAGTACCTTCTTAAGAGCCTCCGCTTCTTTTAACTGATGGGACATTAACTGAAATCCACTTTTATCATTGACTGCTGTGTTTCTGAGATTAGAAGTTAATTTTCTCGTATTAAGGTTGATGTAAGATGATGTATTAATCAATGAATTTCCTCCTTGAATGCAGATAGCCAGTTAAGACGGCTGCATTTTTATCTTGTAGTTAATTATTTTACTGATGCAGCGGGAAACATCCCCTTCTTTTTCCATGCTAAACCAATAAAAGATCTTTCCTATTCTTTTGTATTCTCTATAAACAACTGTATCGTATCATAAAATACAATTATTTGACGTTATATGTTGTAAATAGTACGATATTTGTAGTAAATATTAGCTCCCATAGCATAAATCATCTGCTGGCAGATGATTTACTGCCTCAAATCAGGGTGTGAAATGTCCTTTATTTCACATTAATAAAATGAAATGAGATGCTAAAGATTTTCATCTCAGCACCTCTTAAATTTCAAATATCTTTACTAATTAGTACCATTTCTCACCAGGTCATTGAAAGATTATATCTCCAGTTCTGTTACTTCTTTTTTATACTCTTGTTCCTTCTCATTTTTATCATGAAGAGGATACCAAACCTGTGCAAAGAAAGGATCAACCTTAGCTCTGGCAGCATAATTCCAGCTCTTCCTTTCACATTCCGGGCACCAGTGCCCTCCTTCCAGAATAAGGCGGGGACTGGCCTCAAATTCGTGACCCAAGGCACACCGGAAGTTTAATTTACCCTTCCAATCACCCTTTTTCATCGTAATTGATCTGCACTCGCCTCCCCGGAATCTGGCAGCGCCTTTTACATTTTCAATATCCAGCTCTTCTTCCGGCTTTGATTCATCATAACCGTGATCAATGTGTACAACTTCATCCCAGTTAATAAAATGATTAAAATCGTTAATGTTTTCCGGTATCTCCTCCCAAGCCCGTTTGCTGCCCCAATATGCATCAATATGTGCTCCCATATCGTTCTCAATGAAGCGTACCGTTCCATGTTCTGTCCTGGCTTCCTTTATAAAAACCCTTTTCATGATGCTCCCCATAAGTCTTTGTCCTCCCGGCAGTTTGCACATACTTCTTGCTACTGTTGCTGTAGCTCCTAATGTCTTTAGGTAGGCATCATAAAAATACTGCATAGAGTCGTGTCTGAAATGCAGGTGCTTCTCAAGCTTGTCTGAATCCAAATAATACTGTCCGTGGAAATTTCTGGTTGCATACCACTTAGGATCGATCACATACTTCATATCCTGAAAGCCAATGGCACCATATAGTTCTTTATACATGGAAAAGGTATCTACCCGGCAGCTTTCTCCTCCGCCTATATTATAAATGTGCCCCCAGAAATCCTCGGACAACTCACCTGTGAAATGAAAACGTGCAAGGTTTCCAAGTAGTATACCCGAATCTCTGTCAGAAACATATTCTAATACATTATCCAGACAATTGTGAAACATAATGGCATCGCTTATCTTACTCATTGCAGTCCCCATTATTCCGGTTTGTCTTAAACTGACCCAGTATTTCAACCCAGACTCGATGAGGAATCGCTCTGCCGCAATTTTGGATACAGCATAGTAATCATAAATACTGGGCTTTAGAGGATCTCCCACTCTCCCCCAATGTATGGGCGGCATCCGGTCTCCGGTTTCTGCAATGGTACCAATGGATACTACTTTTACATCTTCCATTCTTCCCTGCTCTTTTATTGCTTCTATAATATTTTTTATGGATCCATAATTGATCTTCATGGCAAGTTTGGGTTCATAATCCGCCGCAGGTGATACCAGCGCAGCAACGTGAAGAATGATATCGGCGTTTCTAACACACTCATATACATCTTTATAATTGGTAAGATCACCCCAATAGATTGTTAACCCCTCCCTGTTCTCAAATTCCCGCATCTTCTGCCTGTCCGCTTCCGTATCAAGCACCAGTACGGTAATATCCTGCTTGTCCGTGTCTTTTAACAATTCCTTTAGTCCAAGGGAGCCCATGCCGCCCGAGGCTCCGGTTAATAACACTCTCTGTTTTTTCATTTTTATCATTCCTCGTATTATAAGTTTATAGACCTCAAACACAGAGTCTATAGACTTATTTTTATGATATAGGTGTTGGATGAATCCTTGGTCATCCTATCATACCTACATAGTTAATAAGTTACTTTTCTGTCAT
>JAEZSL010000106.1 GCA_023443925.1 Bacillota bacterium
CCGCAGGGAATGGCCTTTTTCAGTTCTTCTACGGATATGCCGTATGCATTCTGCACATTGCCTCCCAGGGCATTTATCTCTTCCACAATATACTGGGGAACGGTAGAGGAACCGTGGGAAACCAGAACGCCGAACAGATTCTCGTGATTGAGGCATTCCTTTATGGCAATAACGATTTCTTTGCGTAATTTTACATCCCTGCCTTTGGAGGCACCGTGCATGGTACCATAGGAAATGGCAAGGCAGTCAACTCCGGTTCTGCGGATAAAATCCACTGCCATTATGGGATTGGTATAGGTGGAATTCTTAGCGAATACATGGTCTTCAACACCTGCTAAAACTCCCAGTTCACCTTCCACGGAAACACCCCTTCTATGGGCATATTTTACGACTTCTCGTGTCAGTTCCACATTGTCTTCAAAAGCCAGGGAGGAACCGTCAATCATAACTGAAGTGTAGCCGCCGTCAATGGCTGCTTTTACCGAATCAAAATCTTTTCCGTGGTCTAAATGAAGTACTACCGGTATTGCAGAATTTTCACCGCATCTTCTGACTTCTTCCGCAATAATCCTGGCACCAAGCTTCTTATCCTCCAGGGTTGCATTCAAAAAGTCGGTACATCCTCCCATAAACCCGTTGGCAAGGTCAGCACCCTGCAAAATTGCTGCAGAACGAAACATTTCATGTACTTCTACTACAGCTTTGGCCTGAGCAATTGCATTTACATTAAATGCACCCTGGGCAAAGCCATATTTATGTGTAGCCTCAAGTAAAGGCCGTAATGGTATCAAAGGCATTCCTTTTCTCCTCTCTTTTGCCGGGGGATCAGGAGTCAGTGCTGTGTCTTATAATCAATTCAGTGGAAAACTTCACCATATCAGGAACCTCCGGTTCCCTATGCATCCGGTACAGCATGTCAATGGCTGTCTCTGCTATTCTCTCTTCCTGCATTCTTACCGAGGTTAAAGTCGGGGTAACCAGCCGGCATACACTGGAATCATCGAATCCGATAACCGCAACATCCTTCGGCACTTGAATTCCCTTGCTGATTACGGTATTCATAGCGATACTTGCCATTTTATCATTTCTTCCTAAAATGGCATCCACCGGATTCTCCTTAATATATTCCTCCAGCTTTTCCCGCAACTCATCCTCTGAGGCACAACCGGTAATAATATGATTTTCATAGACCAATCCGTATTCCTCCATCTGATGAACAAATCCCCGGTAACGGAAATCGGACATGGTACTGAAATGGTTTCTGTTGGATATACGGTCTATGTAAATAATGTTTCTTCTGCCCTGATTATAAAAATATTTTACACAGTCCCTTGCTCCCTGATATAGTCCCGTATCCAGCTTTGCAACACCGTCTACGGAATCATAATCTCTGGACACCAGAACTACAACTGGTATCCCGGCACTTACAAGTTCTTCTATATATTCATCTTTAAAACTGATGGAACTGATGATAACACCGTCAAATCTTCTGCTGATAATGGAGCGGATTAGCTCCGGCTGGTTTCGGTTTGCACAAAGACTGACAACATAGTCCTTTTCGTATGCAAACTTATCCATCTCTCCCACCAGTATCCCAAAACGTTCGTTTGATGTATTTTCAACTATAAATATAATATGTTTGCTTCCTTTTCCCTTAAGTGCCCTGGCTAATGTATTGGGTGTATAATTCAGCTCTTTTACCGCTTTTAATACTCTGTCCCTTTTGTCTTTGTCCACATAACGGTTATTATTCAGCACATAAGATACGACCGTAACGCTTACACCTGCTTTTTTTGCCACATCAGCCCGTGTAACACAGGAAAATTCATTTTTCTTCTTCATAAGTTTTCATCCCCTTGTAACAAATCACTTCCATAAAAAGTTAATTAATATAATCATACTTCATTTAAACACCTGTATCAATAGAAATTTCCTATGGTAAAGAATCATTACGGATGGTCACTTTCAGGGGTTAAGCTTTTCCCTCCGATCCGGCAAGCATAATGATTTTCTTTATATCTTCCGTAAGGGAATCTGAGGCAAACTGGGACAGTCTCCAGGCATGTCCCTGGTCAATTCCGTTCTTTAATCCTTCTTCCAGATATTTTACATACTGGTAACGTATCTGGGTTCCAAAATTTATCTTGGCAACACCGCTGTTTAATGATCTTTTTACCAGCTTTTCATCCATACCGGTACAGCCGTGAAGCACAAAGGGGATATCGGTAAACTCCCTGCACTTTTCCAGTATCTCTACATCAATATCTACTTCTCCTTTGTAAAAACCATGGGCATTGCCGATACTGATAGCCAGTGAATCCGGCTGGCAAAGGTTTAAATATTTTTTTACCATGTCCGGGTCCGCTTTATTGGAACTTCCGGTTAATTTACCCTGATCATCCAGACGGGCCAATTCACCGATTTCTGCCTCAACGGGGATATCCACCGCATGACAGATTTTAATCACTTCGTTAGTCGCTCTGGCATTTTCTTCAACTTCTAACATAGAGCCGTCAAACATAACGGAGGTAAAACCAATTTTCAACATTTGAACGCACTCTTCCAGACTCATTCCATGGTCTAAATGTATTGCCACGGGTACATTTACCTGCTCTGCCATCCACTTTGCTGTCTGATAAAACCATTCATGTCCTGAATATACTGCTGTGGAAGTATAGTGGGCCAGTATAACGGGAGAACGCATTTCTTCCGCTGCCTTACAGATAGCTCGTATCATATCGTAAGTTCCGCCCTGTGTATTGATAGCCGGAACCGCATAGTGGCCCGCATATGCTTTTTTCAGCATTTGCTCTGTTGTAGTTAACATTTCTTCTTCACCTCTTAATCAATCAATTGATTTTGACAACAACTTTAAGGTAATCGCTGGGATTCTCAATCATATCTTTGATTACACTTTCCGTGTCTTTTAAATCGATTGTCTTCGTAATCATTTTATCAACGGGTACCTTTCCGGAATGAACCAACTGAATTGATTCAGGGAATTTATTTGCAGAGTTTCTGGAAGGATAGATATCGATTTCTTTTTGTGTACAACGAACCGTATTGATGGTAACAGGTCCTTTGGGCCAGCCCACTAAGGAGATACGTCCGCCATGGCATACATAATTATGCATTTCCGCCAAAATGGAAGGTGCACCGGTGCAATCAATCATGGCTTCCGGCAGTTTGCCGTCCGTTACTTCCAGAAGATATTCTACCAGTCCGCCGTTTCTTGAATCAAAAGTGAAG
>JAEZSL010000149.1 GCA_023443925.1 Bacillota bacterium
GCTACAATCAACCATATTATCGGTAGTAAAGCTAAAATAAAAGCGAAAGTCATATTCATATCTGGCTCCCATCTGCCTTCTCCTAGGCATAAATTTTAGTATTCTTGTTCAAATCACGTGATTTTTATTGGTAGTACCAATTTTTAGCGCAAAAAAATAAGGGGTTGCCACAAAACGGGACGTTTTATCTACTTGCTGCGAAAGATACCTTGGTTGTCTTTTTATCATAAACCGGGTTACGTAACCATTCCTTCCCATAACATGCGCTGTTCTTTCTGTTATGTATCCGACTGTCCGCTTGGACCGACGGGATTGAATCGTTACTTAATTCTGACAAGCAGTTAAGACAGAGAGTTTTGTAGCACCCCTGTTCCACCAATCAAGCTTTAATTGGTAGGACCACTTTTGTAATTTAATTATACTTTCCTTTTTTATTCATGTCAACGAACGTCATTTTTTTCACAAATGATTTGTTTGTTTTTACTTCAATCCATTTAATTTTATTAATTTTGCCTCATTTAAGCGTAATTTTTCGTCAATTATACCAAAATGTTTGTTAATTGCTTCATAAGCCAGGTTCTTATCTCTGTTGATCAGACTCTGAATCATTTCTGTATGGGCTTGCTGCAGAACCAGCTTACTGTCGGGCGAACTCAGAATTTCTCTCCTCAAATCCACAATGAACTGATCAATTAATTCGGACAGTGCCTGCAGAATGTCAATAATTAACGTATTGTTAGAGGCTTTGGCTATATTGTAATGGAGCTTTTTATCCAGAATCACGTTATTTTCTTCGGTTTCGCTTTCCAGTATACCGTTTATTTCAACCAGCTTATCTACTTCCTTGTCGGAAATATTGTCAATAGCCAGGAGCAAAGCCTGCATCTCCAGACCCCTTCTTAACTGAGAGATCTGATTATAATCAATCTGATTTAAGAGAAACATAATTGACATTGATTCAACCAGGTTGTTTTCAAAATTGCCGGTAAGATAATTACCGGCGCCCTGATGGCTGGAAATAATGCCCATAATATCCAGTGTCCGGATTGCTTCCCGGACGGAGTTGCGGCTGACACCCAAGGTCAGGGACAGCTCCCTTTCCGCCGGCAGTTTTCCCCCCATACACAAGTTGCCTTCCCGGATCTGGCTTTTGATATAATCAATTACCGTAATATAAGATTTTTTATGTAACTCTTTATCTTTCATGGTTTCACTCCTCGCATTATTCTATCTCTTATTGTAATAGCCGCTACCGTAAAATGCAAACATAATCTGCGAAAACACGCATAAACAGCGGTTTTTATAATATTTTTATGCTTATTTTGTAAGGTTTGGATGAATGTACCGGATTGTCTAAGGTAGCACCAGCAGATATCAGTAATTTAACAGTCAAATAAACGGGTAAGGTATAGAAATGAACTCATACATCTGTCTGGACATTTACCGGACTATATATTAGAATAAAGTAAAACCGTTTTGCACCGGGTTTATACTAACAATATAATACATAAGACAGTAAAGGAAGGATTATTTATGAAGCAGATTAACTGGGGTGTTTTAGGAACAGCCGGTATTGCAAAAGACTTTGTAATACCGGCAATAATAAAATCAGGCAACGGCAGATTATATGGTATCGCCGGACGCAGCAAGGATAAAACGGATGATTATTTATCCGCTTTTGGTTTTGAGAAAGCTTATTACAGTTATGACGAAATGCTGGAAGATGAAGCGATTGACGCGGTTTATATTCCGCTGCCTAATCATCTTCATAAAGAATGGGTATTAAAAGCTGCTGCCAGAAATAAGCATATTCTGTGTGAAAAGCCTTTGTCCGGTACCGAAGAGGATGTAAAGGAAATGATACAGGCTTGCGAGGCTGCAGGCATATATTTTATGGAGGCTTTTGCCTATCTGCACAGCCCGCTTTTAAAGTCCGTCAAAGAAGCCCTGGATTCCGGAGTTATCGGTAAACCGGGATTTATTGAAACCACTTTCTTAACTCCTGCTCCTAAGGAAGGCAATATCCGGCTAAGAAGGGACACACTTGGCGGCAGTCTTTATGACCTGGGCTGTTATAATGTCAGCTTGATTCTTCATCTGCTGGGGGAAGAACCTTCTGAAGTGAAAGCACTGGCAGAATTTACAGAGGATAACATCGATTATTTTACAGCTGCTTACTTTAAATTTCCCGGCGGCTGCAGAGCTTCCGTTATAACCGGTATGTGCGGCGTCCAAAGAGGTGACCGATATTTTATATACGGCTCTGACGGTATGATCGAAGCTCCAATTCCTTTTAATTCCAACGGTTCCTTATCGTATTATATCCATAACAGCGACGGAAGAAGGGAAGTTACCGTGGAGGTACCAGATAACTATATGCTGGAAATCGAACAGCTTGGCAGATGCATACTGGATAAAGAAGAACCTTATGTCAGCCATGAATTTTCACTTAAAAATGCACGGGCTATGGATAAAATCCTAAAAGCCATCGGTTACTAAACATTTTAATAACTGAATTAAATAGCTGGATATAAAAAGGGATGTTCCGGATTCAATTACCGGATACATCCCTTAATTTTCAGTAGTTTCAGATTAGTTTATTAAATCAACCGACCGTTCAGACAGACAGAACTTATGTTAAATTTGCTGGTATATGGAGTGCTTTCTGGTATAAATGAAATAGTAAATAATAAACAATACCGATGTTGTGGACCAGGCTAACGGATAACTGAAAATAACGGTACGAATATCCGGCCAGATGGGAACTACTACGAATATCCAGAGTACACGCAATACACATACCCCTAAACAGGTAAGTATCATTGGGATAAGGGAATCTCCCATGCCCCTTAGAGATCCGGAGAAGATTTCAATGGATACGTAGGTAAAGTAGGTGGGAACAAGAAAACGCATTACTTCCAGCCCTTTACTAATAACCTGTTCATCATCGGAGAATAACCGGTATATAGCAGTTCCGCCGAAAGTAAGAAAGATACTCAGGCTAATAGCTGCCGACATAGCCATAATGAAACAAACCCGGATTCCCTTTTTTACTCTGTCATATTTTTGGGCACCGAAATTCTGTCCCACAAAAGTGGTTACCGCTATTCCAAAGGAACCCATAATCATCCAGAAAATCCCGTCTATCTTACCATAGGCCGCCCAGGCCGCTATGGTATCAGTTCCGAACTGATTCATATTGGATTGGATAAGTACATTGGACAGGGAGTACATAAGAGACTGGAAACCAGCCGGAATACCGATATGTACGATCCTGTTAAACATTATTTTATGAAAACGTATTTTCTTTAGATGCAATTTATAACATTCTTCCGTGCGCATCAAAGTCAGACATACCAAAACTGCGCTGAAGATCTGGGATATTACCGTAGCAATACCAGCTCCTGCCACACCCCATTTAAACCCTACGACAAATAAAAAATCGAGAATAATATTTAAAACACAACTGGCAATTAAAAAATATAATGGCCGTCTGGAATCCCCTACTGCCCTTAAAATACCGGCACCAATATTATAAACCAGGTTTGCTGTCATACCTCCAAAAATAATCCGGATAAAAGTCAGGGAATATGGCATAATGTCATCGGGAGTACCCATTGCTTTAAGTGCGGCTGGCGCACCGATTATACCGGCTGCCGTTATGACTGCTCCTCCGATTAAAGCCAGCATGATAGCGGAATGCACGGCCTTACTTACATTTTCTTCCTGCCTGGCGCCGTAATATTGTGAAATCGTAACGGTAGCACCTGCAGAAACACCGATAAAACATCCGACAAACACATTAATGAGTGCACCGGTGGTACCTCCTACCGCCGATAATGCTTCCTTACTTACAAATCTTCCTACAACAATTGCGTCAGCAGTATTGTATAACTGCTGAAAAAAAGATCCGAACAGCAATGGAAAGAAAAATATGAGCAGCTGCTTCCAAATGACTCCTTCTGTTATACTATTACCAAATGACTGTTTCTGCTTCATACTTAGCTCCTTTGCTTATGCTGTTACTTAACACCAAGAATAAATTATAACCGATTATCCTGCCAGATTCAATTTTAATTTTATTGTTTTTACGAAAGCTTTACCACCGCTTCCCAACTTATTTAAACGGATTCATAATTTCCGGTTCTATGGTAATACTAATGCTGATAACGACTGGAAAGGACAACCTATGGATAATAATAAGAACAGAATGAAAGACAGGGATAAAAGCAATCCTGAATTACGCAAGATGAAACCAAAAGAAAATGCGGACAAAGGCATAGAAAACGGTCAGATCATCGGTACCCATGATGGGAAGCATGAGAAAAGAAGGACGGAAAAATAGTATACTTATACCATCTCCCTCACTTTATGTCAAAGTATTTTCATTACATCTTTGCAGGCAAATTGCTATTCATAAGGTGCTGTATTTACTGTGCCAGCACCTTATGAAAACGTATTTTTAAAACCCGGTGATTCTATAGGCCATACCCCTGCTACTGTTGTTTCTTCCGTCATGGGTTTGCTATTCTTTCTGCATACATTCCTATTTCAGATTAGTAAACTAAATATACCTTCATTGCATTTTCTAAAACTGCTATATTCCGCCGTATTAATACCGTCACAGCTGTTGCGGCAGCTTCTGCTTCTCTCAGTTCTCCATACATTTCCTGTCTGACGGCCGGCTGGATATATTTTCCCTGTTTTCTGCGGCTGCTTCTGCTCTTATAGCCATTAATCTCCATACCATATCCGTATTCATTCCTTATTTCTGTTTCTTAACTTTCTATTGCTACAGTGATTCCATCTATCTATGCGGCTGCGCATCCTGTCTTGTTTGAACAGCCGCCTTGGTTCACACTTTGTCTGCCGACTTACTTCCTCCTTCTTCCTGCTGTCCACTACAGGTTTCATCCTGCAGAATGCATATTCTGGCATTCGGAATTTCAAAAAAAGCTGCGGAATGAATTAAGCTGTCTTTTCACACCGATTGGAAGTGTTTTACGTATAGAATTACCTCAGTCGTTATACTATAATGACTCTTGCAGTTAATACGAAACGCGGTTATCCCGGTTAACGGATAATTACCGCTATATATAGAACCATAGTTATACAACAGGGAGAAAAAGTTGAAAAAATATTATTTTCAATTTCTAAAAGTTTTGTACTGATATGACCCAGGTACAAATTTTGAGATGTGTAGATGACAATCTCGTGAAAGGAGTAAAAATGAAAAAAGCAGGGGTTTTTTTAATTATCGCAGTAATGCTGATTACTATGTTTCCTCAATCCGCATCGGCGGCAAAAACAACCGATTTTACGAAAGAATTAAAGCAATATTTAATGGAAGTCAGTACAGAGAGGGGTTATGAGGTAACAAAGGAGGATATTGAAGCAGTCCTCTCCTCCTATTCCGACAGTCTGAATAATTATAAAACTATAAAAGATTTAAAAGAGTTTCTGGGCGAAGTGATTAAAGCGGATTATAGTAACTTAACCTATGTCTATGAGACATATGAACTGGACCAGGATTCACTTAATTTGCTGCTGCAGGATAACGGTGAGGAACTGACAGATTATATCTATCTGAATGACCTGATATTTGCAGTGTATTTTTACCAGGACAGTAAACCGGTGGTGAAAGATCCTGATTTTGACCAAAAGCTGGATGAGTATCTAACCCAGGTTAGTCAGGTAAGAGGCTTTGAAGTCACAAAGGACAGACTTGAAGCAACTTTAATGAATTATGATTCTACTCTGGAAGACTTTGGTACTGTGGATGAAATAAACGAATATCTGGGTGAAGTTATCAAAGCCGATTTAAGCAGTCTGGATTACTTTAAAAAAACCTATAACCTTGATTTGGACGCACTATTTCAAGTCCTTGGCGAAAACGGCAAGAGTATAGACGATTACGTATATATTGACGATCTGGAACAGTTTATATGGGCAAATTATGACGGAGAACTGCCGGATTTTGAGGACATCCTGGGTGATTTGGAAGAAATATTTAACCAAATCGGACTTACCGACAAAGAAATTCAGAATCTTATAAACTATTTCTCCTCTATGGAAGAATATTACTCCGATCCTGCTTTGGAAAATCAAATATTAGCTATCAGCAATCGTTTTATGGCCTTATTTGAAACAATAACTCCTGGGGAGGACCTACTAACCAACAAACAGATAAAGGATTTGACCTCTATCTATAAAGATATCCTTTCCCTGCTCAAACTGGATGCTGTTTTAAAAGTTGATACAAATGGTTCCAAGACACAAGTATCTATGGAAGAACTGCTGACTGCACTTAATAAACAGGAACTTAAAGGCAGTCTCATCATCGAATTATACGGAGACGGAAAGCTTTTAGCTGATATGGTTATAGACAGTGATATGTTTGGTCCTGTGGGAGAAGTTATTGAAGATACTGCAGGAGAAGTCACCGGCAAAACCCCTGATACTCCTAAATCAACGGGGAAGGAGATTAAAACCGTAAAAGGTGGTAAACTTCCCAAAACTGCATCCTCCAACCTTCCTAAAGCAATATTAGGACTTATAATAACCGGTGCCGGTTTTGCATTATACCGCAAAGGAAGAATCAGCAGACATGAATCAAAAAATGAAGCGTAAAAACTCCAGAAAAAACACCTTAATCCTGGCAGTTTCAACCGCAGTTATCTTACTGGGCTTTGGAATTACAGCTGAGAATACCTACAAGTTTCTGAAAGGCTTTTTCGCCTACCAAACCTATGAGAACCGGAAACCGCCTGTGGCTTATTCGTTAATAAATACCGGCGGATCAAAAGTCAGGGACTCCCTCACAGAGAGTACAACATCCCAGCAAGAAAAAGACACGGCTTTATATCCTGTTCGTCCTGAAGAAGGGGAAGAAATCGGCCAGTTGGAAATACCAAAGCTCAATATTATTCTTCCGATCTACGAAGGTACCGATGAAGATGAATTAGACAAGGTGTCGGACATTTTGCAGATAGCGTGCTTCCCGGCGAAGACGATAATGCAGTACTTGCCGGGCATCGGAATACGGTATTTCGCAAGTTAGGGAAAATTGGAAAAGGCGACGCACTGATCGTCCGAACCTCTGCAGGAGAATTTATATACAAAGTTAAAAAAGTGAGGATTGTGGATAAGGATGACCGGACTGTAATCGTGCCAAAACCAGGTGCTACCCTGACCGTCAGTACCTGCTATCCTTTTGAATATATCGGTCCCGCACCGGAACGTTATATACTGGTAGCTTATCTGGCCTCCGAAACTTTATATTGATTTTGGAGACTAGTTTAATGTAAATTTATATAGGATTAATTGCTAAGTATGAATATAAATATTAAACATTGTAAAATTAAACGCTCTGCCATATTATTAGTAATCTTACGCTAAAAACAAGCTATAATATATTATTCGAAATACCAAATCATAACTTAAGCGCAAAACTGTCCCACTATATGGAGTCCTATGCCTTATCATTCAGGCAGCCGGCATCCAAATATATGCGGGACAGTTTTTTACTTACGCCACATAAAACATGATACCGTAAATAAGTCTTTATAGATTTTCTCTATTTTTTCAAACCTTTTTGATATTTTATGATGTTTAACAAATCTTTTTAATAATATTTTCCGTATATATCATCAACCACGACTCCTATCTTCACCTTATGATTCCGATGGCATCTTTTTATAAGCTTTAAGCCTTTCATATTCATCCATCGTTATCGAAAGTATAGTTCCATGTTTATAACCATACGGAAAGGAAAAAGAACTGTCAGAACGAACAAAGTCTCCGGTTGACAGCTTGTCCGACAGAAACGGCACATATCCCTGTTCTTCTGCTGAGCATCCGTAATAATCCAACAGCAGGCACCATCGTCCATCTTCCAGTTCAACTGCCGTAGGTGCTTCATATTGTCCTGTCTGCAGCGGCTCCATGCACATATCAAATCTTTCAATCCTCTTATAGGGGCCAATTATATCTTCTGATTCTAAAAGGATGATCCTCTCAGGATTCTTTTCACTCTTTAGAAATAAATAATATTTCCCATCTTCCTCATACATTGCAGAATCTATTACTCCGCTGTCTTCTTTCCGGTAGAGCAGCTGAGGCCTTGTGAAATCTTTAAAATCACTGGTTCTGGAGTAGTAAATACCTTTGTCTGAAAACTTATTAGAACTGTGGGAAGAAGACCAGTGAATAACATAGTCCTTATTACTCTTATCATAAATAATATCCGGTGCCCACAAACACCCAAAGTTATCATCACCCAGTTTAATCATACGCTGTTTAGACCAGTGGATTAAATCTTCCGACTCCCAAAGCACCAGACACTTGCTTCCGTTCCTGGATATTTCTTCCCATGAATGCTGATATTGATTTAACATGCCGTAAGCCAGGCTTAAATCGGTAGCTAATATAATGAACTTTCCTGCTTCGGTTCTGGTAATGGTAAAATCTCTTACCCCCTTATCCCCATAGTAACTCCAAAGAACAGGATTTCCGTTGTTTACTTCTTCCCAGTGAAAACCATCCTTGCTTATTCCAAAATAAACCTGCTCGCCGTCCGGTGTCCTCTTCTCTTTGAAATGTACAAATAAAAAAGCCTTCATTATCTTATCCTCTTTCCTGAATATTTAATCTTCGATTAAATATTCCATAATCAGTAGTTGAAAAAACAGCTTTTCGTTTTTTCAACCTATCCTTCCTGACAATATTATAAGCTTTATTACAGTGTAAGTTAAGGCTTGTGACCCGTCTTATATTATTATCCTTTAATACATTCTTATGTCATAATTAATTTTAACGTTTTTTGCCAGGATGTGGAATATAGTATACTCCGCATTATTTGACTTTTTTTCCGGAGTGAATGCATTGAATAAAGAATGGAACTTTCTATGAAAGAAAAAACCGGTACAGCTGATATACTGTACCGGTAAAGTGATAAAATAATTTCGATTATATAAGGCACTTAGTTCGAAATAAAAGATATTTCATACTTGTTTAATTGCTTTCCGGAATTTTAACTGATATTCTATATACTTTACCAGCCTCCACTCCTTTTAATATGCCGTTATCAATTAACCTGCCGTCGGCATATACTTTGACAGCCTTAATGCCGGATTCTCTCCTGATCTCAATCTGAAGTTCTGCTTCCCTGAAATATCGGATTACAGAAGCTTCTCCCCAATGGGAGGGCAGTTTCGGATCAATATGGATTCCCTCTTTCACTCCTTTTAAGCCGAACAGGCCATCGATGAGACAGCGGTAATACCAGGAAATAGTCCCCGTATTAAATAAATGACTGGATCGTCCTGCCGTCCGGGGAAATTGCCTGTAAGCCCCACGATAATAATTTGGTATATATACGGGTAACTGGCCTCTTTGGATGATATCCCCAATATCCGGACCCGGCAGCATCTTCCTTAAGAGGCGGTAGGCATTGTCATTCCGGCCTTTGGCATAAAGTGCATAGATATAAAAAGCAGAAGCATGATTATAAACCGCTCCGTTTTCCGCTGTACCTGGGTGCTTCTGGGTTACTCTTCCCACGTCCTCGCGCATGGCTGTATAGGAAGGTGCCAGTTTCTCCACTCCGTAGGGAATTTCCAGCAGTTCCGTCACGGATTTCATCAATTTCTCCTGTTTTTCTTCATCGGCGGCACCGCAAAGCAACGCCCATCCCTGGGGATTGATAAAGATCCGTCCTTCCTTGTCGGTACTGATGCCAAACAAAACATTGTCATCGGTAATACCACGGGCATACCATTCACCGTCCCATAAATAGCGGTTGATCACTTCATTGAATTTTTCTGCTTCCAGACGGAATTCTTCTGCGGTGTCCGTATGTCCGCTCTGTTCACAAATATCTGACCAAATAAGAAATGCGTAAGCCGAGGCCATGGTAAGCCAGCCGGAAACACCTTTTCCTTTATATCCAACCATGTTCATAGGGTCACACCAGTCACCCTGATTAATATAATTAAGTCCCCTGTAATCCCTTTCACCGATGAGCCAGCGCATAGCCCGGTCGATATGCTCTTTCACCGGTACTTTTTCGGGTGAGTCTGCAAAAGGTACAAACTCTTCCAATATGCTGTAATCGGAGGTTTCCTCCAGATAGGCACCGATACAGATCGGAAGCCACACACAGTGGTCTGTGTGAGGTACCTGGTTGATATACTTTAGTTCGGCATCCTCATGCAGAAGAATGCCGTCCGGCATAGCTCCGTTTTCATTCTGCTGGCTCAAGGCATGTAAAAAGGCTGCCCTTGCAATCTCCGGCTTAATATAACCCATACCCATATTATCCTGCAGATAATTCCTGGTCTGGGGATCCGTAGTCAGCCGGTTAGTAATACCGTGGTAATATACCTGCCTAGGCAGCCAGTGATTCACAAAGTTATCCAGATCCTTATCCGGTGTATTAATATGGAGGCAGCCTTTGCCTTCTCCAATATAATCGGCATATTCCGATTTCGCAGCCTCAAAACCATCTCTTCCGCCGCCATCCTGGCAAAGGAAATATTTATCCCGAACCGCTTCAATCTCTGCTTCGTCTTTTGCCGGCCCGAAAAGAAAACGGAAAGTATTCTCTTCACCCGGTTTTAAATCAAGCTTATACTGAAGGACACCTACCGGCATTTCATACCTGGAATCTCCTTTTGATAAAGCATCTGCCTGTACTGCTTCCGGCAAATTTATTCCGCCTTCTCCTTCAAAAGCTTCCTGGCTAACTTCCCAGGAATACGGCTTTTGATCCGCCAGTAAATAGGTTTTGTCACTATATTCTTTTATCTTATAATAATCTATGTATTTCTGGTAAGGAGAAACTGAGGAACAGACGATTCCCTGTAAAGCCTCTTTATATTCGCCGGACTGGTTCATCCAGGACATATAACCCACCGTAAAATAGGGATAAATGCTGATTTTTCTGTTAATCTCCGAATGGTTTAGGATCTTGACCTGCCAAAGTTCTACCGCATCCTCTTTCGGTAAACTTAAGTTCATAACCACTTCAATATCCTTCCACTTTACCTTCCACAGGATATCATTTTTACCCACACAGAACCGGTAATCCTGCGGCAGCTTTCTGACGGGTTCATAAGGCGCTGAAAAAATCTCTCCGCTTGCTTCGTCTTTCACATAGACAAAACGTCCGGGATGATGGGCATAATATGGCTGTTCCGGCTGCATGAAGGTCTTAGCTTCCAGATTTGGACCATGAGAATACTTTGCCGGTTCCGGCTGCATAAACTGTGCCACTGTGTATCCCCGGCAGCTGGCCTGAATCATCATCTTATTATTCCAGAGAAAGCCGGTTGCTTTCGGCAGGCTGGTGGGACTGGTCAGTTCATAATATTCATTATCTTCCGATGCACCTAACATCATTCTACCTCTCTTCTTAGCAGTTTCATTCATTATATAACTATTGTACTATATCGTAATTTATCAAACAAGAAAAAACAAACGCATCTGTTTTTTCCGTTTTCGAAACAAGGTTTTGCTCTAAATCAGGATTCATTCAGAACACAATAATCTTTCCAAAGTATTTATCCTTTTGCATGTTCATGTACCTCCAGTCTGGAAGGCTTTTTTCATACAGGTAAGCTCTGAGAACTTTCCTGTACAAAAAAATAAGGCTCTTTCAGATATGACTTCCAAAAGATGCCTTATAATGCGGTTATTTTAATGTTAATAACCATAATTCTATGATTTACTATGTATTTCCCGTATGATTATCTCCTTGCAGTACCCAAAGTACCGCTCTACGGAGAAAGCCTCCGAATCAATCAGGTATTGGATTGTAGCCCCTTCCAGTAGGGATATGATTATACTTGCCAGCAATACCTGTTTTTCCTGATCAAAATGTGGTGCATAGGTTTCAATTAAACTTTTAAGTTCACTTCTCCAACCGTAAAAGGAGCGTTTGAATTCTTCTCTAAAATCCTCATCAAACCTGGACTGGATCCAAAAATCAATTTCTGCATAATCATATTTGGGTTCTTCTTTTATAAATATCAATTTTTGCTTTATAAAAACGTCCAACTGATCTTCCAGAGTATTAAGAGAATCCTTTTTTGCCTGCTGCCTGATTTCGATACAGCGACCGGCAACTTTTTTCTGCGCACTTATCAGCAGGTCTTTTTTGGATTTATAGTAATAATGTAGATTGGACTGGTATACCCCTGCTTTTTCGGCTATGTTACGCATTCTTGTCTCACTGATGGTTTTTTCCTCGATGACATCAAGAACAGCCTGGATTATTTTTTCTTCCGTATGTTTGGATTTATTGTTCACCTTCATCGGTTTCCTCCCGCTTTCGTAAAGACGGCTTGCCGGATACCGGCCTTGTTAAAGCCTAACCTCGGTACATCCGTCGGCAAAGATGTATTAATCTTACATCATTCCCCTGGTAATCGCAAGCAATACTTTCCAACCCCATCAAGTTACATAATTTCCAACATTATCAAGTACATACCTTCCACTCCTATCAAGTACATACTTTCTAATCCTATCAAGTACATACTTTCCACTCCTATCAAGTTATGGGATCTATTTCCATGTACAATTTAAAAACGGCTGAATACAGGTTATTATACCCCTCCTCAGCCGTTTATCAGTATTATACGCATGACTATAACGAATTAATATAAAGGTGCGGCTTTATTTTATAAAGGTACCTGCCTTAATCTGTTCAACAAGTTCCAGATATTTTGCCTGCACATCTGCCGGAACGGCATCGCTGAAAGTTCCGACACTTAAGCTGCCGTTGGATAAGTCACCGTAAATGGTTTTATTTCCGTAAGAAGCCTTCTTTAAATCCTCCATGCAGATTTTTAACATAGCCGCATTATCTGTAACCACACTGCCAATAATTACGGCAGATTCCTGGGAAGCCAGCAAGTCACTGGGCTGTCCGATATCATAACGGTTTTCATAATTTGAAAGAGCCTCTCTTGCACCGGAATCAACCGCACTGGCATCGCCGAACATTACATCCACATCATTCATGGTAACCATGGAATCCGCAAGTTCTTTACCCTTTGCCGAGTCGGAGAAGGAACCGGCATAAGCGGAATATACGTTAATATCCGGGTTTACCGATTTTGCCGCCGCTTCATAAGACGCCAGCTTCTCTTTTGTCGTATCCAATTCCATACCGCCTATAAAACCAATACTGCCGGTTTTGCTCATAAGACCGGCAAGAGCTCCGGCCATATAACCGATCTGTTTTGCATCCGGCAGAATGGATACGATATTAGCGGTTTCAACCGTACCGTTTAGTAATGCAAATTTCACATCGGGGTAATCCTGGGCAACTTCTTTAACGGCATCGGTATACTGGTTACCGGGTGCAAAGATTAAATTAATGCCTAAATCACAATAACTGCGGATACTGGATGAAAAATCAGCGGTTGCCAGGTTATCCGTATACTGTGTTTCGAAGCCGCTTTCTTCTGCTGCTTTCACCATGGCATTATAACATGCCGCACCCCAGCCGCCGTCCGATATGGAAGAATCCAGTATCATGGCAACCTTGTAGGATTTTTCTTCCGTACTGCCGGCAGAGGCCGTATCAGCCGTATCGGCGGAAGTCTGCGTTTCGGCGGTATCCACTCCTTTTGTATCTTCGGATGTACTGCCGCTTGATGAAGTTTTTGCCGTACCGCATCCAACCAGTCCCAAAACCATGACAAATGTTAAGATAAGTGCTAAAAGTTTGTTTTTCATAATAATCCTCCTTCATTTGGGTGCTTTCCGGAATTTTTGGTTTTCCGGAATATCAATATAATGTTATTTTATAATCAAAGGCAGAGCCTAAAATTAACGTTCTTCCCTGAAATAGGGTTTACCATTTGCCAAGGGGCCGGCCTTTTTAATACCTAAAAACGCCAGTACAAACAAGGTGCACAGGTAAGGCAGCATAGCTAATAACTGGTAAGGAGTATTCGAACTCATAACCTGAAGCCGCAGCTGCAGGGCATCCGTAAACCCGAATAGCAGTGCCGCCAGCAGGACTCCTCCCGGCATCCATCTGCCGAAAATAACAGCGGATAAAGCGATAAAACCACGCCCCGATACGACACCGTCAGAATAGGTACTGATGTAGCAGGTAGTCAAATACGCACCGCCGATTCCTGCCAGTGCCCCGCAGATGATACAGGCTAAGTACTTCTGCCTGATTACATTGATTCC
>JAEZSL010000167.1 GCA_023443925.1 Bacillota bacterium
GGCAAGGAAGAGATTCTGAGCCTTTATATGGATATCCGGCATTTTCTTAATATTTATGAGATATACAGCGATAAATATATTACTTACACGGATTATAATGATCAGGGAGATTTCCGTCTTAAATTACTGTGTATGGACCCATCGGATAATTTAAATACCCGACTGGATAAAGGAAGAAGTGCGGTGTTTTTTTCTGCTACTCTTTTACCCATTCAATATTATAAGGAACAGTTAGGCGGCAGGGAAGGGGATTATGCAGTTTATGCGCCTTCACCCTTTCAACCAGAAAACCGCCTGCTCATGATCGGGAGTGACGTAAGCACCCGATACTCCAGGCGTAATCAGGAAGAATTCGAGAAAATTACAGAATATATCATTAAATTTACCGGTGCGAAAACAGGTAATTACATGGTTTTCTTTCCCTCCTACCAGATGTTAAACCAGATTGCGGAATTGGCCCAGGATCGGATGGATGGATTGGTAATCCAGAAAAATAATATGACTGAGACAGAAAAAGAAGCCTTTCTTGAAGATTTTACGGAAGAACCGGATACAAGCAGAATCGGATTCTGTGTTATGGGCGGCATATTCAGTGAAGGAATTGATTTAAAGAATGACCGTTTAATCGGTGCGGTTATTGTTGGTACCGGTCTTCCTATGGTGGGGAACGAAAAAGAACTCTTCCGCAGTTATTATGATAACCGGAACGGAAGAGGCTTTGATTATGCTTATTTATATCAGGGAATGAACAAAGTACTGCAATCGGCCGGAAGGGTCATACGAACCATGGAAGATAAAGGAGCTATATTACTGCTGGATGAAAGGTTCCGCCAGCAGCAGTATACGAATCTATTTCCCAGGGAATGGTATCCCAATGTTGCAGTTAACGTTAAAACCATGGAATCCAAGCTTGTGAACTTCTGGGAGAACCGTAATAATCCGGATTTAACTGAATATACCGGAACGGAAGCGGATTATGGTTTATAAGTTCATAATTAAAATGTAAATTAAAAATGCAGGGAATTGCTGCTGAAAGAATAGTAATGCCTTTCATACAGAAAATCCTCATCCGTAAATATACGGTATATCCGGTTAAGGGTATGATATAGGAGCGCACCTATAAAACCGCCAAGAAGCCCTAATATTATATCATCCACATCCACTCTTCCCAAGTGAAATATCTGCTGCAGCAATTCCACCAAAGCCGGCAGGACAAGGAGGGCCAGCAGCCGGATTAATCGGCCTTTGTATCGAAGCAGCAGTATGGCATAAAAACCGTAAGGCAGAAACAGCAGGATTCCCTGAAGAAAATAAGGAAGTGCCACTCCGAATTTAATATAACCGTTTAAATAATCCTCAATTAATGTGGCAATTGTTAAAAAGGGAATAAAATTAGCCGTTTTGGCACCGGTATAGGTACGGACAAAGCCAATATTATTAAGGAATAAAAGGATAACCAGCAGGAATATATAAAATAGGATAAAAACCAGATTAATATTGCGGTAAAATGCCTTAAAATCACTATACTTAGAGGAACGGTCGGTTAAATTGCGGATTATACAGTAAAGCAATGGAATACACCAGTTCAGAATAACAAACAAAATTAATTCAGGTTTAAAAGGAAGCAGGGAATCCTTATTACTAAAATAAGAAAGCATAATGATAACGGTGCATATGAATATATTAAGCAAGGAATAACTAAAGCACGAGTCATAACTCAGGGTCTGCTCCAGAAATATATGAGAGAATAGGAGACAAACTAAGGCGGCGATACAAAAGTTAAGAATTACCGTGCCGGAGAAGTAATAGACGCCAAATTGGGCTAAAACGGTCAATATACTGAATAAAATAATAAATGTTGCATTACTTATGGAACTCCTTTGCATAATAGCACCTTCTTTCTTATAGTAAAAAGTTTATTTAAAGCCTCACCAACTTTTCATATTATAGGGTTCTAATATTATCCGGTCTATCTGACAATTCGAAGCAGTCCTGAGAGGCAGGATACCTCCAGCTTTTTAAACTTGCCCGGGCATTCTCCGTCCCCATGTACCCAGGCTGGATTATCGGCTTCTATATTAAGGGTACGACAGTTAAAAGTCTCAACACCTTTAAAATGCACATGTTTACCAAACAACAGAAATGGAAGTACGGTAAGTATCCGCAGCCTGGATACTCCATGGACGACACATACGGATAATTGTCCGTCATATGGGTCGGCAGCCGGAGAAATCTGCATACCGCCCCCCTCATATTTATGAATCATACTGGTAATCAAAAGAATTTTTTTACAGTTAAGAGTTCTGCCCTTGTCCGGAATAATTGACCCATTTATAAATTTGCAGGAAAAAAGCTGTTTTAAAGCAATTAGGATGTAGGTTAGTTTACCGGCACCCAATCGGTTTAGTACCATTTTTAATCTGGAACGGAAGGTTTCTTCACAAATGGCAGCATCAAATCCCATACCGGAACTTACCGCAAAATATCGTCTGAAATCCGTCTCCAGGTCTTTCATCTCACCAATATCTACATATTGAAAACGGGTAGGTGTAAGAATATTTTCAAGACACACCAGCGGATCTTTCGGTAATTTTAAGCTTCTGGCCAGATCATTGCTGGAACCGGAAGGTATATAACCTAGAATCACTTCATTAAAATCAGTAATACCGTTAATGACTTCATTCACCGTTCCATCGCCGCCTAGTGCAACAATATTCTTAATTCCCGGATAAGAGCCGCAGATCTCCTTAGCCAGTTCGGTAGCGTGGGATTGATATCTGGTTATATGAAAAGTATAAGAAACTTCTATTTTATCCAATTCATTTTTCACTGCATGCCATATTTGGATACCTTTTTCTGAGCGGGATTTCGGATTGATAATAAAGTGATACATAAAATACTCCTGTCTGATTGTTCTTTCCTTTTTTGTATATCTATGTAAATTTTATATGAAATTAATGTTAAAGTCAATGAAAGGATAACAAACTGCCACATAAACCGACAAGGCCAATAGACTGGCAACATCAATAGACTGTTAAGGCGAACCAGCAAGGCTAATTAACTGTTAAGACAATCAAGTAAGGAATTAACCGTTAAGACAACCCAGCTAGGCAGATAAGACGTTAAGACAACTTAGGTAAGGCAGATAAACTGATAAGACAAATCAACTAGGATTATAAACCGGTTCGGCAAACGGTAATAAGTTATGACAAAATACAGTATGACCATATGACAAATGTAACTTGTTTCTGACTTGTCCATCCGGTAATATTAATATATAAAATCTAAAGTTAAAATTAATGGGAGGTTTCGTTATGAGAATAAAATCATCTAATCTATTATGGGGGCTGTTTTTCATTATTATCGGTATCGGTTTTGCTGGAAACGCCTTTCTCGGATGGAATTTTGAACTGTTTTTCCGCGGTTGGTGGACCTTATTTATTATAGTTCCCTGTGGAATCAGCCTGATTCAGAACGGGTTCCGTTTAAGCAACCTGGCAGGTTTATTAATCGGTGTTATGTTATTGATGTCCAGTCAGGGTATTATCAGCGGTAATGTAATCGGTAAGCTGATCGTTCCGTTTATCTTTGTATTAATCGGACTCAGCATGATATTTAAAAATCTTTTCCGGGGTGACCATGGACTACACATCGATGTAAGATACCAGGGTGGTAACTCGGAACATTCCGCCGTATTTTCCGGCAATAGCTATCATATCACCGGCGAAAAATTTATGGGAACTACGATTAATGCCATATTCGGCGGCGTTGATCTGGATTTAAGAAACGCTATTATTGATGAGGATATCGTTATTAATGCAACTGCAGTTTTCGGTGGTATTGATATTAAGGTTCCTTCCAATGTAAGGGTTAAGGTATCCAATGTACCTATATTCGGCGGAGTCGATAACAAGGCTGATACATCGGCAGACCCCAATGCGCCGACAATATTTTTAAATTCGACATGCATGTTTGGAGGGATTGATATTAAATGAGTGAATTTCAAAAAATAATTAAATATGGTGCTATGGCATTTGCGGCTTTTTTGGCCTTCTCGATACTAACCGGTATCGTAACAGCCGTCCTTGCCATCGGTGGATTTTTATCAAACAGTCCCGGTAAGGGAACTGCTGAAATTAATAAAAGCTTTGAGAATGTTAAAAGTCTTTCCATTGAGCATAGTGTTGGAACTTTAAACATTAAACAGGGAAGCAGCAATAAGGTAGAAGTTGAAGCAGAAAACGTAAGTGAAGATATGGTTATTGACAAGAGCTTCAGCGGTGAATTAAGAGTAAAAAGCAAATTTAGTTTCTGGAATTTCTTTGACGGAAAAAGCGCAATGGGAAGTAAATCCGTTATTACCATATATTTACCGGAAAATTTTGCAGCAGATAAAGTAAGGTTAGATGCCGGAGCCGGTAATATATATATCGACGCTTTAAATACGGAGAAGCTGGATGTGAATGCCGGAGCCGGTAACATAAACGGCGGCAGAATCAGGGCGGATCAGGTTAAACTGGACGGCGGAGTTGGTGATATCACTTTTGAGGATGTAGAGTTCAGTGACACAGATATAGACAGCGGAGTCGGTAATGTTAATATTCAGGGTAATCTGTATGGCAAGAATAAGATAGACTGCGGAGTCGGCAACGTAACCCTTGACCTTTCGCAGAGTCCGGATGATTATGACCTTACGGTGGATAAAGGCATGGGATCCATTCATATTAACGGTGAGAAATATTCGAGCTTAAACTGGAATAACCGGAAAGCCGATAATTCCCTTGATATAAATGGCGGAGTCGGTAATATCGATATTAATTTTAAAGAATAAAATAGCAGGATTGGAAATTATCCCTAATATTCGCAGAGAAGAGTTTTAAGCAAACCATATATTGGCTGTTTAAAACTCTTTTTTATGATTTTATTCCAGGTTTCGAATACCGCATGGCATATATGGAAATAAATAATAAGATAGTAAGAACAGTTTTGGTTGAAATACGTTGTTATCTTTAACATGACAATTATGCCGGAATATGATATAATTACCAGATAGCTGATTTGGAATTATGCAGGAAACAACATGAATTTATATAAACAGGTTATCGGACTTTTGGAATTCTGGTACCCTGACGTTTATCAAAAAATCTTAAGGAGGATATGTTATGCCCAGAAATTTAAAGAGCAGCAGGGAATTAGGCGAGCTTTCCGCTTATGAACTGATGGTGGAAGAAGAATTAAAAGACATTAGCAGCTTAGGGTTATTATTGAAGCATAAAAAAACAGGAGCAAGAGTAGCGGTAGTAACCAACGACGATAATAATAAAGTATTTTCAATTGGATTTCGGACACCGCCCTTTGACAGTACGGGTGTGCCGCATATTATAGAACATTCCGTATTATGCGGATCCAGGGCATTCCCGGCAAAAGATCCCTTTATTGAACTGGCTAAGGGATCTCTTAATACCTTCCTGAATGCGATCACATACCCGGATAAAACCATTTATCCGGTGGCCAGCTGCAATGAACAGGATTTTCAGAATTTAATGCATGTATACATGGACGCGGTATTTTACCCTAATATATATAAGAAAGAAGAGATTTTTAAACAGGAAGGCTGGCATTATGAATTAGAAAGTGAAGAAGCCGAACTTAAAATTAATGGTGTTGTTTATAATGAGATGAAGGGAGCTTTTTCTTCTCCGGAACAGCAGTTATTCCGTACCATCCAGAATGCACTCTTTCCGGATACGGCCTATGGCGTGGAATCCGGCGGAGATCCTGATTTTATACCGGATTTAAGCTATGAGGAATTCTTAAATTTCCATAGCAGATATTATCATCCTTCCAACAGCTATATCTATCTGTATGGAGACCTTGATGTTACAGAGAAGTTAGAATGGCTGGATAGAGAGTACCTAAAAGACTTCAGTGATGAGCCGGTAGATTCGGAGATAAAGTACCAGACCCCTTTTACACAGAGACGGGATATCGAAGCGAAGTATTCATTAAGTGAAACGGAAGAGGTGGAGGGCAATACCTATTTAAGTTATAACTTATCTATTGCAACCAGCCTGGACAAAGATCTTAGCATGGCATTTCAGATTATTGAATATGTACTTTTATCCGCACCGGGAGCCCCGCTAAAACAGGCAATCCTGGATGCCGGAATCGGTAAGGATATAATCAGCAGTTTTGATGGGGATACGTATCAGCCGATCTTATCCATTATAGCCAAGAATGCCGAAGCAGAGCAGAAAGAGGAATTTTATAATTTAATCCGCAGCACATTGGAGAATCTGGTTAAAAACGGCCTGGATGAAAAATCTATAAAAGCTGCCATCAATTATTTTGAATTTAAATACCGGGAAGCGGATTTCGGTCAATTCCCCAAAGGCCTTATGTATGGTATACAGATGCTTTCCAGCTGGCTTTATGATGACAACAGACCTTTCTTAAAACTGAATTCCAACCGGGTTTTTGAGTTGTTAAAATCCAGAATTGGAACCGATTATTATACGAAATTAATTTCTCAGTACCTGTTAAATAATAACCATCTGGCTATGGTTACCTTAACACCTCAGCCCGGACTGACTGCCCATAAGGAAGAAGCCTTAAGACAGAAGCTGGCGGATTATAAAGCAAAACTGACTGAAGAAGAAATTAAAAAGATTGTGGAAGATACCCATCATTTGAAAGCATATCAGGATGAACCCTCTTTAAAGGAAGATGTGGAAAAGATTCCTCTGTTAAGCAGAGAAGATATCGGCAAAACCGCACAGCCTATTTTTAACGAAGAAATAGAAATAGATGGCATCCCCATGGTACATCATAATGTATTTACTAATGGGATTGCCTATCTGAAGCTTTTATTTGACTTGGAAGATATTCCGAAAGCCTTGATTCCTTATGTGGGGCTGTTATCCACTGTTTTAGGTTATATTGATACGGAACATTACAGCTATCTGGAATTATCCAATGAGATTAATATTCATACAGGAGGAATCAGCTCCGATGTTGCAAGCTTTGGTAAAAAGGGCAGTCCCACGGAGTATCTGCCCACGTTCCAGATCGATGTCAAGGTATTATATGAAGAAATGGACAATGCTTTTGATCTGTTAAAAGAAATTATCAGTTTTACTAAACTGGGTGATGAAAAGCGTCTTTTGGAAATTATATCAGAAATTAAGTCAAGGCTTCAGATGCATATTAATTCAGCAGGTCATTCCGCTGCAGTAGACCGTGCAATGTCTTATTTTTCAGAAGCTTCCAGATTTAACGAAGAGACCAGAGGAATTTCCTATTTTAAATTTATTGAAGGCCTGGAAGCAGATTTTCAGAACCAAAAGCATGATTTGATTGGAAAACTGAAGTTGTTAATGAACTATATTTTCCGGAAGGAAAATCTGATCATAAGCTTCACTTCCAATGATGAGGGCCTTGAAACTTTAAACGGCAGGCTGCTTCCCTTTGTGGAACAGTTAAAGACAGATCCGGTGGATAAGGCTGTGGAACACTTTGAACTGCACCGTGCCAACGAAGGCTTTAAAACCTCCGGACAGGTACAGTATGTTGCAAGAACAGGTAATTTTCTGAATGCCGGTTTTGCCTATACCGGAGCATTGGACGTGTTAAAGGTAATCATGAGTTATGATTATTTATGGAATAATATTCGTGTTAAAGGCGGAGCCTATGGCTGCATGTGCGGATTTTCCAGCATCAGCGGAAACGGATATTTTACTTCCTACCGTGACCCTAATTTAAAGGAAACCAATGCAGTTTATGAAAAAGCTGTGGATTATATCAGAAGTTTTTCCGCAGATGAAAGGGATATGACAAAATATATTATTGGTACCATAAGCGGTCTGGATACGCCCAGGACTCCAAGAAGTCATGGCAATGTTTCTATGGGTGCCTATTTATCAGGAACCACCCAGGAAGATATCCAGAAGCAGAGGGATGAGATTTTAAATGTTACCCAGGAAGATATCAGAAATCTTGCAGATATCGTAAAAGCGATTCTTGATTGTGAGAACCTCTGTGTTATCGGTAATGAAAAGAAAATTGAACAGAATAAAGATATGTTCTTTGAAGTAAAGACATTAATAAAATAAAGGCTTTTCCCCACTTAAGCGGAAAAGGAGCTAAATACTAAAATAAGAGAAACAATGGAGTGTGGGGGTAATACTTTTAGAGTAATGCATTTTCTGAATAATATCTTTTCGGTGTAAAAACTTTAGAGTAAAACCTTTTCAGAGAGTACAATAAGTGTTAAACTCACACTTTATTATGAAAACAGTTTTGCGGGCAGACCTGTAAAACTGACATGGAGTAAAATATGAAAAAAAATGTATATAAATCGGGTTTTGTAACCTTAATCGGACGTCCTAATGTGGGAAAATCCACCTTAATGAATCAGTTAATCGGTCAGAAGATTGCGATTACCTCCGATAAGCCGCAGACTACCAGAAACCGGATACAGACGGTATATACCGAAGAACAGGGGCAGATTATATTCCTGGATACACCCGGTATCCACAAGGCAAAAAATAAGCTTGGAGAATATATGGTTAGTGTGGCTGAGAGAACTTTAAATGAAGTAGATGCCATACTCTGGTTAGTGGAACCATCTACCTTTATCGGAGCCGGAGAACGGTATATCATAGAGCAGTTATCCAAAGTCAAAACCCCGGTTATCCTGGTAATCAATAAAGTGGATACGGTTAAAAAAGAGGAAATTCTAAAGTATATTGCTGCTTATAAGGATGTTTATTCCTTTGCGGAAATTGTACCGGTATCCGCTTTAAAAGGGGAAAATACCCGTCATTTAATTGAAACTATTTTCAGCCATCTGCACGAAGGACCTCAGTATTTTGATGAAGATACCATTACAGACCAGCCGGAGCGGCAGATTGTAGCCGAACTCGTACGGGAAAAGGCACTGCGTTTGTTAAATGATGAAATCCCTCACGGAATAGCGGTAGCTATTGACCGTATGAAGGAACGGCCGGGCAGTGACATTGTGGATATTGATGCGACGATTGTCTGTGAAAGAGATTCCCATAAAGGTATTATAATAGGTAAAAATGGTGAGAAGCTAAAACGTATCGGTACAACTGCAAGGAAAGAAATTGAAAACCTGCTGGATATGCATGTAAATTTAAAGCTTTGGGTAAAGGTGAAAAAAGACTGGAGAGATAGTGACTTTCTGTTGAAAAATTACGGCTATAACAAGCTGGAACTTTAACTCATTGTGTCAATATATAGATGTCCGGTGTTGTCAAGCCCCTTTTTAAAAATTCCATATGGGATATTCTTATCAGTTTAGAAATTCCCAATATGGAAATGATAATAAGGTAACATATGAATTAAATTACACAGTTGTTCAGCAGCTTGTATAAGCATTTGTCTGATCGCTGCTAAATTTCTTCAGCAAGGGGGCTCTTCAATGAGAAATAAAAATGATTGGGAAAGATTTGAAAAAACCGGAAACATATTGGATTACTTGAATTATACGGCCTGTACGGTCGAAGAATTAAACCAGCTGTTATCAATTGATAATAAAGAAGGTGAGAACAGTGATGATAGCAGCCTCATTAACAGGAATGGTTTTATCGACCATGCCTATTGGGGATTATGACAAACGTCTGGTCATACTTACGAAAGAAAAAGGTAAGATTACTGCATTTGCCAAAGGCGCTAGAAAACAGAATAGTGCCTTTTTGGCATGTAGTCAGCCTTTTTCTTTTGGAGAGTTTATGTTGTATGAGGGTAAAAGTTCCTACAATCTGATATCTGTAGAAATTACCAACTACTTTGACGAATTGCGCAAGGACTTGGAGGCCGCTTATTACGGACTTTATTTCTGTGAACTGACAGACTATTTCACCCATGAAAATGAAGACGGAACACAGACATTAAGATTACTATATCAGTCCCTGCGGGCTTTAAGCCAGAAAGCCATAGGAAGACCCCTGGTGAGATCCATATTTGAATTAAAGCTGTTAGCAGTTAATGGTGTGGCGCCTCAGGTATTCACCTGCGTGAAGTGCGGTAAAACTGAGTCGTTTTCTTATTTTAATAAGGAAGCGGGCGGTTTACTCTGTACGGACTGCAAAAAAAATGTAACCGGCTCTTCGAAACTTACCGAAGCAGCAATTTATACCCTGCAATATATCATAGCTTCCTCCATTGAGAAACTATATACCTTTACCGTATCACAGGAGGTTATGTCAGAATTAAAAGCCTGTGTGGAAAGTTATAAGGAACTCTACATAGATAAAAAAATGAAATCACTTGATTTGCTGGAAAAACTTTTCTGAGGGCAAATTTGAGTTGAAAATAATCCATTTTAAGGTTACAATGGAAAAAACTTAATTTATATATAGATGGAGGAAATAAAAATGAAAAAGTTTTTACTTTATGCAATCCTGGCTCTTTGCCTTGTTTTATCGGCCGGCTGCAAAAAGAAGGATAGAATAATAACTGCTGAAGAAGTAAAGAATAACACGGTTTTAGTTAAAAACGACGGGACCGTACAGGCAGCTACGGTTGAGGTGTTTGATAAAAATTACTACAACCTGGATGAATTAAACAATTTTGTAACGAATCAGATTAACAAATACAACCAGGAAAACGGTTCTGGTTCCATTATAATGGATTCATTAACTTTAAATGAAGGAAATGCGATAATGATCTTAAGCTATGCCGGTCTTGCGCATTATAATGCTTTTAATAAGGTAGAAACAGCGTTTACCACGACGGCTGAGGCCAAAAGCAGTAAGCTGGAATTGCCGCAGGTATATTTAAGTGCTAAGGACGGTGCCTATGCTTCCCCTGATGTGGCCTTAAAAAATTCGAAATATCAGGTTCTGGTATTAAATGAAAAGACAAATGTAATGATTGATGGTACCATTAAGTTTTTTACCAATGGAAAGATGAATGGAAAATCCAATTTTGAAACCGGTTCTGAGGAACAGTCGGTAATCATATACAAACCATGATTCTGGACAACATACCAGTGAAATAGAGCATTTTGATTAAATTTAGGATTTACATTTTAGCAAATATCCGATAAAATTTAAAAGTTAATAATATAAGGTAATAAAAGCCTTATATTCGGTTTATAGATAAAAAGGTTGAGAGTGATACACTTTCAACCTCAAAAATTTGTGCCTGCGAATATAAGCACAAATTAGATGCGCAGAATCAGCGCGCAGGAATGGAGGAAAAGATGGAAAAGACTATGGAAAAAATAGTTGCCTTGGCAAAGGCAAGAGGATTTGTTTATCCAGGTTCCGAGATCTATGGCGGCCTTGCCAACACCTGGGATTACGGCAATCTGGGTGTGGAATTAAAAAATAACGTGAAAAAAGCCTGGTGGTCAAAATTTATCCAGCAGAACCCTTATAATGTGGGGGTTGACTGTGCGATACTTATGAATCCTCAGACTTGGGTGGCCTCCGGACACCTTGGAAGCTTTTCAGATCCATTAATGGACTGTAAAGAATGTCACGAAAGATTCCGTGCCGATAAGTTAATCGAAGATTATGCCCATGACCACAGCGTTGAGCTGGAAGGTTCCGTGGATGCCTGGTCCCATGAAGAAATGGCACGTTATATAGAGGAACATAGTATAAGTTGTCCCACATGTGGAAAACATAATTTTACTGATATTCGTCAATTTAACTTAATGTTTAAAACGTTCCAGGGAGTAACCGAGGATGCCAAGAATGTGGTTTATCTTAGACCGGAAACAGCGCAGGGTATCTTTGTTAACTTTAAAAACGTATTAAGAACTTCCAGAAAGAAAATACCCTTTGGTATCGGGCAGGTTGGAAAGTCCTTCCGAAATGAGATTACTCCCGGTAACTTCACCTTCCGTACCAGAGAGTTTGAACAAATGGAACTGGAATTTTTCTGTGAACCGGATACGGATCTGGAATGGTTTGCTTATTGGAAACAATTTTGTATTGATTGGTTAAAAACCCTTGGTATGAAAGAAGAAGAGATGCGTATTCGTGACCATGATGCAGCGGAACTTTCTTTCTATAGTAAGGCAACCACCGATATCGAATTTTTATTCCCCTTTGGCTGGGGTGAATTATGGGGCATTGCAGACAGAACGGACTATGACCTGACACAGCATCAGAATGTATCCAAAGAAGACCTGGCATACTTTGATGATGAAAAGAAGATCAAATATGTTCCTTATGTTATTGAACCGTCCCTGGGTGCTGACCGTGTTACCCTGGCATTCCTGTGCGGTGCTTATGATGAAGAAGAGATCGGAGAAGGAGATGTGCGTACCGTACTTCACTTCCATCCGGCCCTGGCACCGGTTAAAATTGGTGTACTGCCTCTCTCCAAGAAATTATCCGAAGGTGCCGAAAAAATCTATGCCGAACTCAGTAAAACTTATAACTGTGAATTTGATGACAGAGGCAATATCGGTAAACGCTACAGAAGACAGGATGAAATCGGAACTCCGTTCTGCGTAACCTACGACTTTGAATCGGAGACAGATGATTCCGTTACGGTACGTGACCGCGACACCATGGAACAGGAAAGAATTAAAATTGCTGATTTAAAAGCATATTTCGAGAAAAAATTTGAGTTTTAAAAAAAGAAAATAATTATTCCTTATTTAGAAAAGTTATGATATAATGTTAAATGGCGACTAGAAAGTCAAAATTATGAAATATTTTAGGAGGTTAATACTAAAATGGCAAAATGGGTATATTTGTTTAAAGAAGGTAAGGCAGATATGAAAAACCTGCTTGGCGGTAAAGGAGCTAACTTAGCCGAAATGACTAACTTAGGTCTTCCTATCCCTCAGGGCTTTACCGTAACTACCGAAGCTTGTACTGATTACTATAACAGCGGTAAGAAAATTACAGACGAAATAAAGGGACAGATTTTTGATGCTTTAAAGACTCTGGAAGAACAGCAGGGTAAAAAATTCGGAGATACTGAGAATCCTTTATTAGTATCCGTTCGTTCCGGTGCCAGAGCTTCTATGCCTGGTATGATGGATACCATCCTTAACCTGGGATTAACTGATGTTGCGGTGGAAGGCTTTGCAAAGAAGACTGGAAACCCAAGATTTGCTTATGATTCATACAGAAGATTCATCCAGATGTTCTCTGACGTAGTAATGGAAATCAGCAAAGCAAAATTTGAAAGAGTATTAGACGAAATCAAAGAAAAGAAAGGTGTTCAATTTGACACTGATCTTACTGCTGATGATTTAAAAGAAGTTATTACTCAGTATAAGGCATTATACAAAGCTGAAAAAGGTACAGATTTCCCTCAGGAACCTACCGAACAGTTAATCGAAGCGGTTACTGCCGTATTCCGTTCCTGGGACAATCCTCGTGCTATTTATTATAGAAGAATGAATGATATCCCTGGAGATTGGGGTACAGCTGTTAATGTTCAGGCCATGGTATTTGGTAACATGGGTGACACATCCGGTACCGGTGTTGCATTTACCCGTAATCCATCCACCGGTGAAGCTAAGATCTACGGTGAATACTTAATCAATGCTCAGGGTGAAGACGTTGTTGCAGGTATCAGAACTCCTCAGCCTATTACTAAGCTGGAAGAAGATATGCCTGAAGTTTACAAGGAATTCATGAGAATTGCTACTTTACTTGAGAATCACTACAAAGATATGCAGGACATGGAATTCACCATTGAAGATACAAAACTTTACTTCTTACAGACTCGTAACGGTAAGAGAACAGCTCCTGCAGCTCTTCAGATTGCCTGCGATTTAGTAGATGAAGGAAAGATCACAAAAGAACAGGCTATTGCAAGAATTGAAGCAAAATCCTTAGATCAGTTATTACATCCTGGATTTGATACAAAAGCTTTAAAAGCAGCTACTCCTGTTGGAAAAGCTCTTCCTGCATCCCCTGGTGCAGCAGCTGGTAGAGTTTACTTTACTGCTGATGATGCAAAAAATCATCATGAAAAAGGCGAAAGAGTTATCCTTGTCCGCCTTGAAACATCACCGGAAGATATCGAAGGTATGCATGCAGCAGAAGGTATCTTAACCGTTCGTGGTGGTATGACTTCTCACGCAGCCGTTGTTGCCCGTGGTATGGGTACTGCTTGTGTATCTGGTTGTGGTGAAATCAATATTGATGAAGAAGCTAAATATTTTACAATCGCTGGACAGACTGTAAAAGAAGGAGATTATATCTCTCTTGACGGTTCTACCGGTAACATCTACGTTGGAGACATCCCTACGGTAGAAGCTAAGATCAGCGGTAACTTCGATAGAATTATGACATGGGCTGATGAAATCAGAACTTTAAAGGTAAGAACGAATGCAGATACTCCTGCCGATGCAGCAAATGCTGTTAAATTTGGTGCTGAAGGTATCGGTCTTTGCCGTACAGAGCACATGTTCTTTGAAGGTGAAAGAATTCATAAGATCAGAAAGATGATTCTTTCCAAAACTGTAGAAGCAAGAGAAGCAGCTCTTAATGAATTAATTCCTTTCCAAAAGGGAGATTTCAAAGGCATTTACGAAGTTATGGAAGGAAGACCTGTTACAATCCGTTTCTTAGATCCTCCGTTACATGAATTCGTTCCTACAGACGATGCCGATATTGCAGCACTTGCTAAAGATATGGGCCTTGCTGTGGAAGAAGTAAAAGCAACCTGTGACTCTTTACATGAATTCAACCCTATGATGGGACACAGAGGCTGCCGTCTTGCCGTAACTTATCCTGAAATCGCTAAGATGCAGACAAGAGCCGTTATGGAAGCAGCAATTGAAGTAAAACAGGAAAAAGGCTTTGATATCATTCCTGAAATCATGATTCCATTAGTTGGCGAAAAGAGAGAGTTAAAATTCGTTAAAGATGTTGTTGTTGAAACAGCAGAAGCTGTTAAGAAAGAAAAAGGATCTGACATCGAATACCACATCGGTACTATGAT
>JAEZSL010000180.1 GCA_023443925.1 Bacillota bacterium
GAATACATCAATCCTATCTGGGGAACCCTGCAGAATCATCAATGGGGTGAAAATCATCCTACCGCCAGAACCTATGACATGATCTGCGGACAGGTCTGGAACGGAAATCCTTTTGATTCCCAGTATATGACAGCACAGGCAGTACCGGAGTATATTGGTAAAGCACCGGAGAAAACCGTACAGCGTATCCTTTATCTGCCGGAAGAAGCAGACCGGATCGCAGATATAAAGACTACTCTGGCTACTTACCGGGATGAAGCGGTAGCCGCCTTTATAACAGGAACCAGACCGTTATCGGATTGGGATAAATATCTTCAGGAATTAAATGATATCGGCTTACAGGAGTATCTGGAGGTTTCCCAGACGGCTTATGACAGAATGACCGGCGGCGGGCAATAGAGCATTGATAAATTAGTCAGGGCGGGCAAAGTTCCTGTCCTGACTATTACGAATAAGAAAGGGCACATAATTTATGAAAACAGCGACCGCGGCAAGTTACCGTAACCGCAGCAAAAATTTGGCTAAAAGCCTTTTAGGCAGATGGCAGCTATATGTTTTTTTGGTAATTCCGATTATATATATAATTTTGTTTAACTATGTTCCAATGCTGGGAATCCAGCTGGCTTTCAAGAAATTTAATGCAAGGCTGGGCATCTGGGGCAGTCCGTGGGTAGGCTTCGATCAGTTTGTCAAATTTTTTACCTCCTACCAGTTTACCCGTGTTATTAAAAACACCCTGACGATTTCCTTCTACGGACTGCTGGCAGGATTCCCTCTGCCCATTATGCTGGCACTGGTGCTTAATTCCATTCGAAACGGACGATACAAAAAGGTAGTTCAGACCATTACCTATCTGCCCTACTTTATATCCCTGGTCGTTATGGTTGGAATTATGACTCAGATGTTAAACCCCAGGATCGGCATGGTAGCAAATCTGTACAGTTTATTAAGCGGCAAGGATGCGCCGGATCTGATGTCCAATCCCCATGCGTTTCCCCACATCTATGTATGGTCCGGGGTATGGCAGTCCCTGGGGTATAATTCCATTATTTACATAGCAGCTCTCTCCGGGGTGGATGCGGAACTGCATGAGGCGGCCGAAGTGGACGGGGCCAGCCGTTTTCAGCGGATTATCCATATTGATCTGCCCACCATTCTGCCCACCGCCGCCATTATGCTTATCTTAAATGCCGGACAGATTATGAACATCGGCTTTGATAAACCTTATCTGATGCAGAATTCACTGAATCTCTCCGCCAGTGAGGTGATATCCACTTATGTTTATAAAGTCGGCATTGCAAGTTCTACCAACGATTTTTCCTATGCAACGGCTATTGACCTTTTTAATTCCTCCGTAAATATGGTACTGATTACGGTAGTTAATTTCTTTAGTAAAAAGCTTGGAGGCAACAGCCTGTTCTAGAAAGGAGTGACAAGCATAATGACAGATGCAAAAACCATACATAAAAAAAGAAAAATTAGATTATCCTCGGATGATAAGATTTATTATACCCTGATCCATATTTTCCTGATTGTGTTATTAATCATTGTTTTATATCCGCTGATTTACATAATATCCGCTTCCTTTTCTTCCCCCTATGCGGTAAGTTCCGGGCGGGTTATCCTGTTACCGGTGGATTTAAGCCTGGAAGGCTATAAGGCGGTTTTTAAGAATCCGGATATCTTTACCGGCTATCGGAATACGATTGTTTATACGGTTTTCGGTACTTTGATTAACATAGGAATTACCTTGATACTGGCCTATCCCCTGTCCAGAAGAGATCTCCCGGGAAGAAACTTTTTTATGTTTCTGTTTACCTTTACCATGATTTTTCGGGGCGGTATGATACCACTTTACATGCAGATTAAAAATCTGCATCTTATCGACACCATGTGGGCTATGGTACTGCCCGGAGCACTTTCCGTCTACAATATGATTATTGCAAGAACCTTTATCCAAAACAGCATACCGGGGGAGTTACTGGAAGCCTCCAGAATGGACGGATGCAGCGATACCCGGTATTTTTTCAGCATACTGCTGCCTTTATCCAAAGCCCTTATCGCCGTTCTCGTGTTATTTTACGCCATCGGCCATTGGAATTCCTATTTTAACGGTTTCCTTTATTTAAACACCAAGGATAAATTTCCGCTGCAGATTGTATTAAAGCAGATTCTCATTGCTAATTCCATAGACACGAATCTGGTGGTGGACCCGGAGGTAGCGGCAGCAAAACAGGGAATGGCAGAGTTATTAAAATATTCCTTAATTATAGTGTCTACCGTGCCGATTATGTGTTTATATCCGTTTGTACAGAAATATTTTGTAAAAGGCGTTATGATCGGTTCCATTAAAGGTTGACTTGGGGTAGAATAGATTAAATACACAGATTTGGCTGATTTGGGATTATGTTGTACATAGAAATAGATTATATAGGAAATGGAACCACAGAATAATCAGTTAAATCCGTTACTTGGAGGTAGTAAAATGTATAAGGCGGTTTTTGCCGGGGAAAAGGACTGGAACACAGTCAATCGGGTATATGATGAGAAGGTCCGTGAGAGGTTAAAGGAAAAGCTGTATTTTTTCGAAGTAATGGTAACCAATCAGAATTTTAAGGAATATAAAGCGGAGTTAGAATCGGTAGAATATATCTTTTCTACCTGGGGCATGCCGGCTTTTCAAGAGAGCGAGATAATGGAATATTTCCCTTCCTTAAAAGCCGTATTCTACGCAGCGGGTTCTGTTCAGGGGTTTGCAAGACCATTTTTAAGCTGTGGGGTGAAGGTTTTTGGCGCCGCCGCCTCCAATGCGGTTCCTGTTGCAGAATTTACGGCTGCCCAGATTCTGCTGGCAGATAAGGGATACTTTCAGAGTATCATGAAATTCAAGAAGAAAGGCCACCGGGAGGCAAGTGAATACTGTCGTAATTTTCCCGGTAATTATGGAACTAAGATTGGAATTCTGGGTGCCGGCAGAATCGGACAGGGAGTCATCGAACTATTAAAGCCTTGTAACCTGGAAATCCTGGTATATGATCCGTTTTTATCTCCTGAGATTGCAGCGCAGCTGGGGGTAACCCAAACCGGCCTGAAAGAGATTTTTTCTGAATGCCAGATCGTATCCAATCATCTTGCCAATAACAGCGAAACCCAGGGAATGCTGAACTACAGCCTGTTTTCTTGTATGCAGGATTATGCTGCCTTTATCAATACGGGACGGGGTGCCCAGGTAGTGGAAGCAGATTTGATACAGGCTTTAAAGGAAAAGCCGGGCCGTACAGCATTGTTGGATGTTACCTTCCCGGAACCGCCGGAAGAAGGGAACGATTTCTACAGCCTGGACAATGTGTTTCTGACACCCCACATTGCAGGTTCCATGGGGAAGGAGACTGCCAGAATGGGTCATTGTATGTATGAAGAATTTATAGCTTTCTCGGAAGGCAGGACAATGGGGAATGAAGTTACGCTGACTATGTTAAAAATCATGGCATAAGTTTTGTAACTTGTATTCCTGAGTATTGGCAGAGACAAAAGAAATGAATTAATAGATGAATCTGCTCAGGTATGAGTTGATTATGGATAATCTTATTATATGATAATAAAAAAAATGGCTGTGAGTCCGGTTAGAATATCGGCTTACGGCCTTTTTTATGTCATAAGTGTTGAAATTAAAATTGGATTAAAGCATGATTAGTATACCTAAATGAGCTTGTACAAACAGTCGGTAATTGCTATAATGTAATAAAAAGATAAAAATTAATCTATAAAGGGGTGTAGCTTTTGCATCAATTTAAATCAAAATCGGTTATTCCCATTTACCTTATCGGTCTGGTCTGGCTGGCGTATTCCATCCTTTTTCCCTTATACCGTGTTCAGGATTTCCTTATCGCTGCAATGTTATCCGGCATTGTATTTTTTATTGGTACTTACGTGATTTCTATGAGGGACAAAAAGAAAGGCATGGGATATATTGATACCGGTGACAGGGAACTGGATGAAATGCTTGAGACAGCGGTGAAAGATCTTAACCGGTTAAAATTTCTAAGCCAGAATATGAGCAATGTTAATATGGCAGAACAGGTTAAACAATTGGAAGCGGTGTCGGCTAAAATTATAGACCTGGTGAGGAACGAGCCGAATAAAGCCTCAAAGGCCAGTCAGTTCTTTGATTATTATTTACCTGCTGCGGTAAAAATCCTGAACGCTTATAAGGAATTTGAAATCGGCGGACAGGCAGGGAAAAACCTTGCTTTTAGTATTTCAGAAATTGAAACCTTTATGGTGAAACTAACGGAGGCCTTTCATAATATATTGGATGGTTTATATAAAGACAAAACGATGGAGATTTCCATTGATATGGAAGTTATGGAGACAATGCTGAAACAGGATCAATATTTAGAAGATTGGAAAAGGTAGTGTAAGTGTAGCCGGGAGGTAAAGATGAAATTTTTAATAAATAATAAAACTGCCGTTGTCATTACTGCCCTTCTTGTTATATTATCCAGTCTGTACGGCTCCCATCATTCCCTGACCGTATTGAGAAACAAAGCCCTGGAAGTCTTTTATAACGGGGAAAAGTCAGACGGCAAGGGCATAAACAGTGATTTGGAATACATATCGGATGAATGTTATAATCTTACTGTTGTGGCAGGCAGATATATCGATAAAGAAGATGAGAGAATAACGGATATTTTAAACAGCAAGGATTTGTTGGGAAAATACAGCAGTCCGGGAGCAAAATATAAGGCCAGAGAACAATTAGTGGCAGCTGCCATGGTTTTATACCAGGATTTAAAGGTTATGGAACTAAGTGAACGGGACCGGTATTACATAGAGAGTTTTCTTGTAAATGTTAATTCCAGAGAATTAATTCTGTCACATAATTCTTATAACGGAAAAGCCCGGGAGTTTAACCGTATTTTAGAAGACTTTCCGGCAAATCTGTTTGGAAAGCTGACTATGGTCAAACCATTGGAATTGTATGAATAGCGGAGGGACAGGATGAAGAAATTATTTAAAGTCATACTTTTTTTACTAATTGTTGGAGTAATACCCCTTAGAAGCCAGGCGGCGGAGAAACTGCCAAAGCCCACGGATGCATTTTATGTCAACGATTTTGCAGATGTCATCGATAAAAAAGTAGAAGAAGAAATCATTGAATATGGAAATCAGTTATATGAAAAGAATGGAACTCAGGTCGTATTGGTAACGGTTGACTTTACAAATGGTGTTTCATTAGAGGACTATGCTTATAAGCTCTTTAATAAATGGGGTATCGGATCAAAAGAGAAAAACAACGGGCTTCTTATACTCCTATCCATTGGAGATGATGACTACTGGGCAATGCAGGGTGAAGGTTTGGAAGACAGTCTGACCAGCGGTAAGATATCCGGTATTTTAAATGAATACCTGGAACCGGATTTTGCGGCAAAGGATTACAGCGCAGGGACGGAAAAAGTCTACGGTGCATTTATTCAGGAGTTAGGCGGACAGTGGCGTTTAGAAAATGGCGAACCTGCCGAAACTGGGGAAAAGGAAGAAACAAAAGATGCATCCTTAGATGCAGCGATTCAGTATACCTATGACAAAGCCGGTATCCTTAGTAAAAAAGCAGAAACCTATATTAATGATAAGAGTAATGAAATGAATCAATTATACGGTGCAGGAGTCTATGTAGCTACAAAAGATTATTGCGAAGAAGGGCTGAGTTTCCAGGAGGATGCTTTTAACACCTTTTCGGATATTAATGCCGGCACTAAGGATGTTTTGCTGGTTTTATATAAGGAAGATGATAATTACTGGGTACTTCCAGTGGCGGAGGCGGAAGCTTTTGCTACGGAGGAAATATTGCAGGACATTCTGGATAATACACTGGAACCACAGTTTGCTGAAAAAATGTACAGCCAGGGTGCCATAAATACGGCAGACCGGTTTTATGAACTATTACAGGCTAATATTGAAGTGCTGGACAATAAGGATAACAACGCTGCAATAGGGGATAAGGAAAGTAATCAGGAAAACAGTAATAAGCCGCAGAATACCCAATCGGATGAAAAGTCCGGGGAAAACAACTGGATGGTATATTTATTTATAATAATACTAGCCCTGTTTTTAGCCAGAGGAAGGCGCAGGAAGCGTTATCAGAGAAGGTATGGAGTACCTTTTAATCCCTATAGCGCAAGACATATCAGGCATTATGGTCCGGAGGGTTATTGGGGGCATCATGGCCGGCCGCCTGTGGATTATGATAATTGGGAACCGGAGCCCATACGCAGGAATGGTTTCTTCTCCGGAGGCGGTTCCTCCAAGGCCGGTCATGGCGGTGCAGGACGCAGTTCTTCCGGCGGAAGTTCTTGGGGCAGCAGTTCCGGAGCCGGCAGATCTACAGGCAGCAGATCTTCGAGCAGCAGTTCCGGAGTCGGCAGATCTTCGAGCAGCGGTTCTTCAAGCAGCAGTTCCTGGGGCAGCAGTTCTTTTGGCGGTGGTTCCAGCCGTGGCGGTGGAGCCGGCAGATCTTCCGGAAGCAGTAGCAGCAGCGCGTCGGCAGGCCATTCCTCGGGAGCCGGCAGGTCAACCGGCGGCGGAGGCAGCAGCCGGGGCGGCGGTGCAGGAAGAAAAAAATGAGATAACTGGTAAGATTTCGTTTGTAAGGGAATCTGCTTGCGTTTTCGATCAAACGTTATTGTATGGAAGGCATCTGATATAGAAACGTCAATTAACTATTTGTGCGGTAATTAAGTGCTGCTAATTCATGTGTTCTGGGTAGTGATATGAATTAAAATCGGTAAATCCACTATATAAGCCTTAATTCTATTGCATTCTAAATAATATATGTTATAATAAGTGCAGTGTAAGGGATTTAATTTTAAATTAAGTTCTTGTTATACGAAAGAATCGTGAGCCGGATTTGGTTTAGATTCTTAAATTTAGGATTGGAGGGTTGCATTAAAAATGGGTACTTTTATTAAATTTCGTTACAAAGCCATATGTGAATAATTTCATAATGCGACAACTCTGCCGATGAGCAGGGGAAACGGGATTGGTCTGCCTATTTTTAAGAAAACCTATTGAATATATCTGTACTATATTGCATGAAGGAAAAGAGGGAGGAATCTGCCCTCTTTTTTATTGCACAAAAAGTTCTCCAAACTTACCTATGCAATAAAAAATTCCAGACAGGATGCGTATGACGCACTGAAGGAAGAGGGTCACTATGGTGACACGCGTCAGCTCTGGAGTCTGGCGAGCAAGATTCTTTTTTATGCAGGATTTTTGTATTGACAGAATAAATCTATAGTATCGGTGTTCCGGTTTTGTAGCAAATATTCGGGTATTTAAGGCTATCTATACCGGATTCGGCATATTGATAAGTCTGATTCATTTGGGTTTCATCAGGTTAGTGAATCAAGCCTTATATGAAGCCAATTAACTATACGCTTTCCTCAGTTATCTTTACAGGCAGAGTATGTCCAAACAATTAGATGGAGGAAATTTTATGGAACAAAGACAAAAAGCCATACTTTTAGGTGCTAATATTAATAACAATGAAGATTTTAATAATTCAATGGAGGAGTTAGCCAATCTGGCAAAGGCCTGTGACATTGAGACTATCGGGGAAATGAGCCAGAATTTAAGCAGGATTAACAATTCTTCTTATTTTGGCAGTGGTAAAATAGCGGAGGTTTTTGAGCTGCTACAAAAAACAGAGGCAGAGATGGTGATCTTTAATGATGAATTATCTCCTTCCCAGATTCGTAATCTGGAAAAAACCTTAGACTGCCCTGTGCTTGACCGTACGGTCCTCATACTGGATATCTTTTCCGAAAGGGCGAAAACCAGAGAAGCTAAACTTCAGGTAGAGATTGCCAGGATAAAATATATGCTGCCAAGACTCATTGGCGCCTCAAAAAGCCTGGGAAGGCAGGGCGGCGGCAGCGGACTTAAAAATAAAGGTACCGGCGAAAAGAAACTGGAACTGGACCGCAGAAAACTGGAGGACAGAATCAGCGCTTTGGAAAAAGAGCTGGAAACACTGGTGTCCACCCGTCAAAATCAGCGCAAATCGCGGAAAAAGAATGAGATACCGGTAGTTGCCCTGACGGGTTATACCAACGCCGGTAAATCTACTATTATGAATGCCATGCTGGACCTATATCATCCGGATTCGGAAAAACTGGTACTGGAAAAGGATATGCTCTTTGCTACTTTGGAGACTTCGGTGAGAAATATAACCCTGCCGGATCACAAATCCTTTTTATTAACAGATACGGTAGGCTTTATCAGTAAACTGCCTCATCATCTGGTAAAGGCATTCCGATCCACTCTGGAGGAAGTTGCAGAGGCGGATCTTTTGATTCATGTGGTAGATTATTCGAATCCGGATTATAAAAAACAGATTGAAGTAACGAAGGATACATTACGGGAACTGGGCGCGGATCAGATACCGGTTATCTATGCCTATAATAAGATTGATAAGGTTGAGTCCCAAATCCGTTGCGAAGGTGAAACAGATTTAACCGGGTTATTACAAAACCATAAGGCGGAACAGGAGACAGAAGAAGAGGAAAACTTAAATACCGCGCCGGAGGAGGGAATATTGATTTCTGCCCGGAAGAAGCTTGGACTGGAATCGTTAACAGAGAAGATAAAGGAGCATATTTTCAGTGATTATATACAGCTGGAAATACGGATTCCTTATCATCAAGGAAGCCTGGTTTCCTATCTTAATGAAAACGCATCCATAAAATCCACCGGTTATGAAAATGACGGTATACGGATTTCTCTGGAATGCAAAAGGGCGGATTATGAAAAACTAAAACCTTATGAAGTAAGCACGGTTACTGCTTCTAAGCCTTTATAAAAAAGTTATATATTCATAAATCGTTATGAGATAGTCTAAAGAATTTAGAAGATATCGTAATAGAGAGTAAATGAAGATAATTAAATCAGAGAAAATTAGAATTTTAAGGAAAAACATTGACAGAAATTTCTCAATAAGCTATCATATATTTATTGTGATAAGGGAGTAGTTAGCATGTATTGTGTAACGAAGCCAACATACTGATAGTTAACTATCTGGCTTTGTATTAAATAACGAGACTTATCTACAGCTTAACAGGCTGTAGATAAGTCTCGTTATTTAATATATAGGATAGTTCTCCGAACTTGCCTATATATTAAAAAGCCTTCCAGGCAGGATGCACATGACGTGCTTAAGGAAGATGTCACTGTCGTGACAGCACGTCAGCACTAGAGTCTGGCAAGCCAGACCCTTTCTTATTGCACAGGAAGGTGCCAGGCAATTCAGACTCCTTCATATCATATTAAATCAAAAGGAGAATGACAATGAATTTATTTGAATTATTGCTTCTGGCACTGGGATTATCTATGGATGCATTTGCGGTGGCTGTCTGTAAGGGGCTGTCCTTACGTAAAATAACAGCAAAACATTTGTTAACGGTTGGTTTGTATTTTGGTATTTTTCAGGCTGGTATGCCATTAATCGGATATGCACTGGGTATTCAGTTCAGCGATAAAATAGCAAGTATTGATCATTGGATTGCCTTTATCTTGTTAGGGGTTATCGGAGTACATATGATTCGCGAAGCGTTAGGAAAAGACGAAGAAGTCTGTTGCAGGGAAGATAAAGATAAGGCGCTCGGCTTTAAGAGCATGGTGGTATTAGCAGTGGCTACCAGTATTGATGCACTGGCAGTAGGGATTACTTTCGCATTTCTAAAGGTTGAAATTGTTCCGGCTGTAGCATTTATCGGGCTGGTAACCTTTACCCTGTCCGTAGCGGGTGTTTTAATCGGAAATCTATTTGGAGCCAGGTTTAAGTCAAAGGCAGAGTTTACGGGAGGGGTTATTTTAGTCTGTCTTGGATTTAAAATACTATTGCAGCATCTGGGGATACTGGTATAATGGGGTCAACCAAAATATTACTCAATCTGTAAATGTAGGTAGTATAATTTTATTATCTATTGTAAAATTAGGTAATATAGGAAAAAGTGTAATCTGGTGTGCTGTTTGACTAAAGAGAAATGAGACAGACAGTGCGCTCTTAAGTATAATATCAAAATGCTTAAAGAAGGTGGAATATGTTAAGGATAGGTGAATTTGCTGCATTATCTGCAATCAGTATTCATATGTTGCGCAATTATGATAAAATCGGATTACTGGTTCCACAGCATGTGGATGCTTTGAATGGCTATCGTTATTATGACAAAGAGCAATTATTACAGGCAAATCAGATAATCGCTTTGAAATCTATGGGGTTTGGCCTTGAGGAAATGAAAGAAATCATATTAACGAGGCGGTGTGATGTAAATGCATTTTTACAATTAAAATTACAGAATAAATATCTGGAAATAGAAAAAATTAAAAATCAAATTAGTCAAATTCAAGTAGTAATAAATGCAGATAAAAAAACAGAAGAATATGCTTTATCGATTGCTCGTAAAATAATTGCACCAATGTGGGTTGCAAGTTTTAAAGGCAAAATACATACATATCCAGAAGAAGGAGTTCTTTGGGGAAGATTAAGAAAGGCATGTAAAGATATTGGCATTAGGCTTCGAAATGAATCACCTGCCATGGCGGTTTATTATGGGATGAACGAAAATACTGGAATGATGGAGGTAGAAGTGCAGTTTCCATTGGAAAAAGAACATAAAGGAAACAAAGAGATAACAGTGTTTCACCTTCCGGAGCGGGAGGTAGTTTCCGTAGTATTTAAAGGCGGTTATGCTCAGATTAGTGGTATAAATACGGTCGTTGCGGAATGGTTGGAAAAAAACTGCTTAGAAATAAACGGCCAGATTTTTTCAATTTATTATACTTCGCCTGGAAATTGTTCGGATGATAATTCATTTATAACCGAACTTTGTTTCCCGGTAAAAGAGAAAATCTAAATTTTATATTGACCCTCGTATAATGTGAGGGTTTATTCTTTTCCTATAGGTTGCTGCAATTAAAAAACTGTTTGGAAAGGAATTTATATGAGCAGAAAATTATTAGATATTAAACATCATTTATCCAGTGGATGTTGTATGTGGAGCGGTATTGAAGATGTATATGCAACAAGGACAAACCAAGTACTTCCCGAAGCATTTTTACTGGCTTTGAGCAGCTATGGTGAAACCATATTTTTAAAATTAAAAGAAGAAAACATGCCATATATGTTTAATGTAACAGATGCACGGACGAAGAAAACTTATGATCAGATAAAGGATATTATTGGACTCAGCTATCAAATTTCGGAAGGAAGGTCACTTGCCTATGCTTTAAAATCAATAAAAAATGAAATTAATTTTGGGAATCCGGTTATATTAGGTCCACTTGATATGTTCTATCTACCATATCTTAAGATGTATCATAAAGTCCATATACCGATGCACTATGTGTTGATGGTTGGGTATGATGAGGAAAAAGAATGTATACTGGTTTATGATTGTGATAGAGAAGCTTTGCAGGAATTACCGCAATCAGAGTTAATTGAGTCCTGGCAAATTGAAAAGAATGCAGTAGGAAATAAAAATGGTTTTATCCGGTTCAGTCTTCCGGAAAAACCAATAGATAAATATAAATTGACAGAAATTTGTCTTCGTAATAAGGCAATAAGACAGTTATGTAAAAAACCAGATTTTGTTGGGATTAATGCTTATTATAAAATTGCATTGGAGTTTCCTTCCTGGAAGAGTATATTTTCAGAAGAAAAATATAAAAAAGTACTTGCAGCTATAACAGAATTTTGGGGCACAGTTCCCAAACTTCCTAACCAGATATTAGGCATCAGCGAAAAAGAAGATATTTGCTATGATGGTAATTATAAAAGACTTGGTAATGCGTTACTAAATTTAGGTCAAGAATATCAGCGCCAGGATTGGGTGCAAGCTGGCAGATTATTTATTCAATGTGGTGTTTTATTAGAAAATATAACGAATAGGATTATCAAGTACTATTGTCTGAATGAAGACAGCTTATCAAAAATTCCAGGTATGTTTATAGAGATAGGAAGGTATGCAGAACAAGCTTATCAAATAATTGCGGATTATAATAAGGAAGAAAATAGAGTATATTACAAGCTGTGAATATAGGAAGTTTTAAATATAAACCTAAGGAAAGATAAGAAAAAGTAATCAGATGGATATCTGAAAGGTGGTATACGAATGAACTTCAGGGAATGCTATGAAAAAAATGGAATTATATTAATGGAAGGTGCGGTAGGGGAACGACTAAAAAGGGAATATTCGATATATCCAGATAATTGGGTGGCTCTGGCAGGGCATATTTATCAGGAAAAGGCCAGAAAGGCAATGAAAACTATCTATGGTCAATATATGGATATAGGGTTAAGATATGGTTGCCCCATGCTGCTTACAACTCCTACCAGACGGGCAAACCGTTATCAGGTGGGACTGTCTCCATATAACGAAGATATTATAAAAGACAATCTGGAGTTGTTGAAAGAACTAAGAACAGAAAGCATTACAGGAAAAGCAGCCAGTGAAATAGAATTAAAACCAGCAGGTCTGGCAGGAGCTGCAATAGAAGAAAACAAAAGCGTTGACCATATTTTTATAGGTGGATTGATGGGTTGCCAAGGGGATGCCTACACAGGGAGAGGCAGCCTTGACACCAGCGAAGCATACGAATTTCATTCCTGGCAGACAGAGTTATTTGGTAAAGCACAGGCGGATTTCCTCTATGCCGGTATTATGCCATCTCTTCCGGAAACGGTTGGGATGGCCAGAGCCATGGAAGATACCGGGCTTCCATATATTATCAGCTTTATGATAAGGGATACCGGCAGACTAATGGATGGTACAACCATTACCAAGGCCATTGAAACAATTGACGGGGTGGTGAGTAAGAAACCACTCTGTTATATGACAAACTGTGTCCATCCTGTTATTTTGGGTAAAGCATTGGCTCATTCCTTTAACCAGACCCAGGCCGTGAAGGAACGGTTTGCAGGGATTCAGGCGAATGCGTCTCCCATGTCACCGGAGGAACTGGAGAGCGGCGGTGAGATTCTGGTATCGGATTCCAGAGAACTGGCGGAAGATATGTTAAACTTACATAGGGAATATAATCTTAAAATTCTTGGAGGCTGCTGCGGTACGGATCATATCTATATGGAAGAAATCGCAAAACGGGTTTCGGATAAAAAGAATAGGGCATTTACATCTTCTTAAAATACGATATAATGATATAAGATGTTTTTGTCCGAGAGCAAGGCATGGTGATATTAAGCTTATGTATGCAGAAAATCAGGAAAGGAATCGCGGGTATTGTTTAAAAACAACAGCTCCCACGATTAAGGTAAATAAAAGATGTATAGTTTTATGAATGATTACAGCGAAGGGGCGCATCCTGCCGTTTTGGATTTATTAATAAAGTCTAACCTGGAACAGAATACAGGTTATGGAGAGGATGTACACACGGCTAAGGCGAAAGAAGCCATAAAGAAACTCCTTCAAAAGGATAGTGCAGAAATTCATTTTATCCCCGGAGGTACCCAGACAAATTTATTGGTGATTTCCTCTTTTTTACGTCCTCATCAGTGCGTTATTGCCGCCGATACTGGACATATAAACGTACATGAAACGGGAGCCATTGAAGCCACCGGACACAAAGTAATTGTCATGCCCTGTATCGACGGAAAGCTGACACCGGAACGGATTCAGGCTGCCCTTGACCACCATACGGATGAACACATGGTTCAGCCGAAAATGGTATATATATCCGATACGACAGAAGTAGGTACTATCTATACGAAAGCAGAATTGTCTGCTATAAACCGCATCTGCAAAGCCAAAGGACTTATCCTTTTCCTGGACGGTGCCCGTCTGGCATCCGCTCTAACCTCCGGAGAAAATGATTTGGAACTAAAGGATCTTGTTGAGTTAACGGATGTATTCTACATCGGAGGCACTAAAAACGGAGCCCTCCTTGGAGAAGCTCTGGTTATCTGCAGAGATGATTTAAAGGAAGACTTCCGTTATCTTATTAAGCAGCGAGGTGCCCTGATGGCAAAGGGATTTGTGACAGGCATCCAGTTTGAAGCACTTTTTCAGGATAATCTCTATTTTGAACTAGGGATGCATGCCAATGAGATGGCCGAGAAAATTGCTGCCGTATTAAAGGAATGTGGCTATTCTTTTCTTGCTCCGGCTGGCACCAACCAGCTATTTCCCATATTTACAAACGAAGAGGTTGAAAAGCTTGAAAAAGAATTTATATTCTCTGTTCAAAAGAAGATGGACGAATCCCACAGCGCCATCCGTTTTGTAACTTCCTGGGCAACCACTCCAAAAAGTGTAGAAGCTCTATGCGACTTCCTTAAAAAATTGCAAACAGTTTAGTGTTAAAATGGTGTTGTATTATTTGACTTTGTACCTAAAGGGTACCTGGGTTCAAAATAATACAACACCTTTTAAGCAGATCGGCATAAATGACCCTTTTGTAGGTGTTGGCTTTATAACACTGTGTTTAATCGGCAGAATTAAAAAGAGTATAGGTAAACAAGTCATATAGACGAAAGAATTATAGTACATATATAGTAAAGAAATATTAGACAGGGCTCAGGAAATAGGGTATGAAACCATGATAATATGCAGGAACTTGCAGGTATCACGCGAAGAAAGGAGTCTTATATGAAGAAAACAAAGAAGAAATCTGTGACAGAAGTGGAAGTAAAAAAAATAGCTCTGGTTACCGGAGCTAATTCCGGCATGGGTAAAGCAACTGCCGCGGCTTTGGCAGATCAAGGTTATCAGGTCATAATGCTTTGCAGGAATAAGGAACGGGGTGAAGCCGCGTTAAAGGAACTCCAGAAGGAAAAAGACCGGGATTTAGAGCTTAGGTTATGCAATCTCGGGAATATGGAAGATATACGCAGGTTTACGGATGAATTTAAAAATATCTATGACCGCTTGGATGTCCTGGTTAATAATGCCGGAGTAGTTTCTTTAAAGAGAAGGTTAACAGAGGACGGTTTGGAGGAACAGTTCGGCGTAAATCATATCGGGCATTTTCTGTTGACGCTGCGGCTGTTGGATGCTATGAAAGCAGGCAGCAGGATTGTAGTGGTGGCATCCGGGGCACATAAAATCGGACGAATCCATTTTGATGATATTAATTTAAAATGGTTTTTCAACCCGGTAACTGCCTATAGTCAGTCTAAGCTTGCCAACATCCTTTTTACAAGGGAACTGGCGGAACGACTGAAAGAACGGGGAATTACCGTAAACTGCTGTCATCCCGGTGCAGTCGCCACCTCCATGGGAATCGACCGGGATACCGGCTTTGGAAAAACGGTCACGAAACTGTTAAAACCCTATTTTATAACACCGGAAATGGGTGCCAGCACGGCTGTATACTTAGCCACAAGCCCGGATGTGGAAAAGATTACCGGAAAATATTTTTACCGCTGCTGGATGAGCAGAACTTCAAAAGCCGCCAAGAGCAAAAAGGATGCCAAAAGGCTTTTTGCCTTCAGTGAGAAAATTACAGGAGAGAAATTCGACTTATCTTAAGTTTTTAAACATTGGATTCGGATTGGTGAAATATATAGCAGTGTAAAAAATACAGGATATGTTTTTTTATTATAACAGATCAGCCGGAAACACCAAGAGGGTTTTTCCGGCTGATTTTATCATCCTAAGGCTTAATACGTGTACATATTAAAGGACTGGAATACCAGACACTATTTCAAGACACTATTTCAAGACACCCGGATTTTTATATTTGTTTTCAATAACGGTGTTTTTGGATTTACCAGGTAAGCTGCCGAGGGCTGTTAACAGTATGGCGAATAATGGTGCAATATATAGTATGGCATTCGAATTAAAATGCAGATAATTAATTATGCCCATTAAAGGGACATTCCACAGCATCATTTCGATAGGACCGAAATAGTAGCTGCTTCGGTTTAAATACAGTACCAGCGATACAATGCTTAACAAAACAGCGTCACTGGTTCCGATTAAGCCAATCAGAAGCCCATTTCGAAAACCGGCCCGTTTACTCAGACCATAAATCAGCCAGATAGCTATGTATAGAATTCCCAATACAAATTCAGCGGACCTGATAATTAGACCGGACCATTGCCAGGAATAACTCAAAAACAGATAGGATATAATTCGAAAGAGAATAGATATTAATAATAATATTAAACCTTTACCGATAATACTCCTCATAATTTTCCCCTTTTCATTTATTTGTTTAAAAAAAATAGCAGACTGTTACTTATTGTGATTTAAATATGAATCCCGATCTTTTCGGCGATTTTAGTGTCAATTAATAATCAGCTGCTAAAACAGATCATTTTTATTTCATAGTAACATAGACTTTCGTTATTGTAAAATAATGTTTTACCGGAGCAATCTTAAGGAATCAAATGTGAAATAAAGGACATTTCGCACCTTGATTTTAGACAGTAAATCATCTGCAGCAGATGATTTATCATAGGGGCTGGTTGCACAAAATGCAGAAAATGGTATAATAGGCTGGGTAACGAAGAAACTACTACTATGTAATAGGCAGGATAAAGAAGAAACTGCTGTAAGAAGTAGGGTAAAGAAGAAACTACTACTATATTTAAAATTAGTAGTGCCCGAAGCTTCCGTCATCCCTCATATTTGAAAAAGCAAAAGAAAAAATAAAAAGATAGAAAGGATACCACAGATGAATTCATTCGTTTTATTCTGTGGCAGTATCCCAGAGCAGTCAGGGATATGTAATGGGTATAAAGATGAATAACGAAGAAATCAAGATCAGAATTGCGGAATTAAGAGAAATAATGAAAAGCAAGGATGAATTATATGAAAGCGATCAGAACCAAAAACTGCTTCAGCCGCATTTAACCAAGGAGAAGGTTAGTGATGAGGTAATAGAACTTACAAAAGAATTCACACATCTGATTAAGAACAATAATTTTCTTGATATCTTAAGTACAAGAACCAGTAAGCGGAAGTATACGGACGCACCTCTTACTCTGGATGAACTGGCATATCTGCTTTGGGCCACCCAGGGAGTGAAATCGGTAGCAGGCAGGGAAAGAAAGGCCACTTTCCGTACCGTACCTTCCGCCGGTGCAAGACATCCTTTTGAAACTTATCTATTTGTAAACCGGGTGGAGGGTTTAGAAAGTGGTATGTATCATTATCTGGCACTGGAACATAAGCTGGAGTTTTTAGGAACAATAGAAAATCAGATAGAAAAGGTAAGTGAAGCCTTTGGCGGGCAGGTGTTTTTTGGCAATGCACCGGTTTCATTTGTATGGACAGTGGAACCATACCGCAGCGAGTGGCGTTATACTATTAATGCGCAAAAGTACATTCTGCTGGATGCCGGCCACCTGTGCCAGAACCTTTACCTGGCAAGCGAGTCCATCGGGTGCGGTGCCTGCGCTATCGGAGCTTATGAACAGTCTCTGGCAGACGGACTGTTAGGCCTGGATTCGGAGCCTACCGGTGATAAAGAAAATGAATTTGTAGTCTATGCCGCTTGTGTTGGGAAAACGGAGAATCAATAATTATGGTAATCGGATGCTTAAAAATCAAAATTCACACACCCTGGGTCCATTCCTTAAAAGAAAAACGTATGGTGGTAAAAAGCTTGACGGCTAAGGTGCGTAATAAATATAATGTTTCTGTCTCGGAAGTCGAAGAACAAGATGTCCATCAGATAACCGTATTGGGAGCTGCCTGCATTGCCGGAGACGCTTCCCATGCAGACAGCATACTGGATCATGTGCTAAATTTTATTGAAAGTAATACGGAAGGTGAAATTCTTCACATTGAGCGGGAAATAATCCAGGAATAGGGAATGGTTGGAATCCGTAATTACTCATATTTTATAGGATAGTCCAGGGTCTTAAAATAATCTGCCGGTGTTTCTGCACGGCGTATCTGTTGGATGGAACCATCCGGACGCAGCAGGAGCTCCGCTGTCTTTAGCTTCCCGTTAAAATTATTGGACTGTGCATATGTATAAGCTCCGGCATCATGAAAAACCAATAGGTCGCCTGCCTCCATACGAGGCAGGCTTTTCTTGACCGCAAACCTGTCCCGGTCCTCACACAAGGCACCCGTTATGTCATAAATGGAGTCAGCCGGTACCGTTTCCTTGCCCGGAACCGATATAAAGTGGTAATTCGAATATCTGGACGGGCTCATAAAGCAGTTCGTGGAAGCATCCAGCCCCAGAAATTTTTTATAAGTTTCCTTCACATGAAGGACAGAGGAAACAAAGTACCCGTATGGTCCGGTCATGAAAATACCAAATTCAAGATATAAGGGTATAGGAGTAAGGCCTGCAGTTCCTAAAATATCATCATAGGCTTTTTGGATTAAAGAGCCGACCTCGTTAATATCCGGGGCAGGGGTGTCCTCCTGATAGGGTATGCCAAGTCCTCCGGCCAGATTAATAAACTCAAATTGAATGTCCGTTCTCTGGTGGATTTCAACCACCTTCTGAAAGAGGCTTCGGACATTTCCATCAAAATATTCAGACTCTGTCCGGTGGCAGCCAAACTGGCTGTGCAGGCCAAACCTCCGAATTCCCAATGCTTTTAACCGGTGTACCCCTTCAATAAATTGTTCCGGAGTAAATCCGAATTTATGATCCTCGTAATTTAAAATTGTTTTGTCCTGGTATTTGACGGTTCCTCCGGGATTTAGCCGGAAACAAATAAGTTCCGGAATACCGGCACATTCCTTTAGATAGTCAATGTGGGAGAAGTCATCCAGGTTAATAATCGCAGCCAGGCTCTTTGCCTTCTTAAAATCCTGGGCGGGTGTCACATTGGAGGTAAACATGATTTTTTCGCCCGGAAAGGCACAGGAATCGGCTAACATTAGTTCCGTAAGAGAGGAGCAGTCGACACCGCAGTGTTCTTCCCGGAAAATATCCAGAATATAAGGATTTGGGGTGGCTTTTACCGCAAAGAATTCTAAAAAGCCCGGATTCCAGGAGAAAGCCTTATAAAGGCTCCGGATATTTTCACGGATGGCTCGTTCATCATAGAGATAAAAGGGTGTGGGATACTCTTTTACCAGCTTTTTTAATGTGTTAAAATCAAGGGGAAATTTTTTCATAAGGTTATTCACTCCTTTTTGTTTTTATGATATAGTAGTAGTTAATTTATTACTTTAGCAGAGAAAAGGATTTGTAAACTTACTATAATCATAAGAAAACAGATGTTGAAAAGCAAGCACCGGAACCACCATCTATACCGGTACAGATCAAGGGGATAATGGGAGATAGGAGGGCACTTATGTATAAATATCAAAGGGTTGCGGAAGCTTTCCGGGAGAGTATGCTAAAAGGAAAGATAAAGCCGGGAGAAAAACTGCCTTCTGTGTTAAACCTTGCAAAAGAAACCGGATACAATACGGACACCATTGTCAAAGCCTATAAGCTTTTGGAGGAAGAACACCTTATCTATGCCGCAGCCAAAAGCGGTTATTATGTGGTAAAATCCACTGTCAAGCCAGACAGGAAATCAGGCATCATTGATCTTCGTACCGTAAGTCCTCCGGAGGATATAAATCCATATAAGGATTTTTACCACTGCATGGAAAAATCCATTTCTGTTTATAAGAATAAGCTCTTTGAGTACGGGATGCCTCAGGGTATGGAGGAATTAAGGGCAGTGCTGGTAAAACATCTAATGAATTTTCAGATATTTACAAACCCGCAGGATATCTTTATCACCACCGGTGCCCAGCAGGCTTTAGCAATCCTTGTTGCCATGAATTTTTCCAGCGGCAGAACGGCTGTGGTAATGGAGCAGCCTACTTATTCCGTAATGCTCTGTACTCTGGCTTGCTGCAAAGTGCCGGTTATCGGAATAAGCAGGACAGAGGAAGGGATTGATTTAGGAGAATTGGAGCGTATTTTTCAGACCGGAAAAGTGAAATTCTTTTATACCATGTCCAGATTTCAGAATCCTTCGGGCTATTGTTATACGAAAAAGCAGAAGAAGGAGATTCTGCGTCTTGCGACACGATATGAAGTTTATATTGTAGAGGACGATTATGTGGGAAACCTGGAAATAAGGGAGAAGGAAGATTGTTTGTATACCCTGGGGGATAAGGAGAAGATTATTTATATACACAGTTTTTCCAAAACCTTGCTGCCGGGGCTGCGTCTTGGTATGGCAATCTTACCCGGGGTTTTGCAAAAGGAGTTTATACGGCATAAGCAGAGTATGGATCTGAATACGCCGGTACTAACACAGGGGGCATTGGAGATTTACATAAAGAGCAGTATGTATAAGGCACATGCACAGCGGACAAAAACCTACTACAAAAATAAAATGGAAGTCTTGCGGAATGCATGCAGACAGCATCTAAACACTCATATCAAGTATCATATACCACCCACCGGTATCTATGCATTGATTGAAACAGGCAGGGTCAGGGCAGAAACTATTGTAAATCGTTTGGAAAAGCGGGGTATATTACTAAACAGTCTGGAAAGCAGTTATCTGGATGGATTTACAGGAATCCAGGGAATCCGGCTGTGTTTATGTAACTGTGAAGACCAGGATATTGAAAGGGCTGTCATTTTGATCAATGCAGAGTTGGAAAAGGCTGATAAGAGAATGAATGATAAGGGAATGACTGATAAAAGAATGACTGATAAGGAAAAGGGGATAGAATAAGCTTGGTCGCGATGGGTTCGTTAAAGCATTGATGAGCAGAATATAAGTGATACTAAAAATCAACTGAAAATGAGCAGCGAGAGTAAAGAGCATCAAATAATAGTTGTAAATGAACTGAGGAAGTAACATTAAATAGAGCGGCTAGGGAAACACCGTATTCATTACAGAGAGCATCCTGTGTTTTACCCCCAGATGGATAAAGGTTAACGAGAGTACGTTTGAAATCCTCGTCATACTGTATTCCAGTTTTACTTGTGGACATGAGTAGATACCTCCTTTTTGTGTCTTTACTTAATTGTAATATATGATTACTAATCGTGTCCACTTTTATAATATAGATCCAAACTCAATAATACACAGATAAGGAGATTGCTAAATGAACAGCCCGACAGAATTTAAACTTAGAAACGCAGAAGAGAAGGATATTCCGGTAATTTATGAATTGATAAAGGAACTGGCGGTTTATGAAAAGATGGAGGATAAATTAATTGCAACAGAAGAGATACTGAAGGAATCTTTATTTTCAAAAAAGGCGGCAGAAATAGCAATCGCTGAATATAACGGACATCCTGCCGGTTATGCCATGTACTTTTATAATTTTTCCTCATTTATCGGAAAACCGGGACTTTATCTGGAGGATATCTATATCCGCCCTCAATACAGAGGAAAGGGTTACGGCAAAAGTATTCTCTCCTATCTGGCGGAACTGGCGGTTAAAAAAGACTGCTGGGGTATGGAATGGACTTGTCTGGACTGGAATGAACCCTCCATCCGTTTTTATGAAAGTATTGGAGCTGTACATCACGAGGGTTGGAGAATATACCGGTTAAAGGGAGAAGCACTAGTTAACTTATCCAATTGTGAATAGAAATAACTGTATTGGAAAGCATGCAGGTAATGTGTTCTATAATTTATAAATATATATGATATATTTTTTGATCAAATTTGCGATTAAATTTTATTTATATATTGACAGAAATGACACGCATGTCATATAATCAATTATGACACGCGTGTCATTTGTATATTTATGTATAAGCTATCTTGAAAAATTATTATATTACTTAATGAAATTATTTGATTGGCAGGAGGAAAATATGCCTACTAAGTCATCTATAAAAAGAGAATTAATTTTGGATAGCGCAAAAGAAGTTTTTATCCAAAAAGGATTTAACCGTGTGACCATGAAGGATATTATTGAAAAATGTAATATTAGCAGAGGCGGAATTTATTTATATTATTCAACGGTAGATGAAATTTTTATCGAAGTAGTAAAAAAGCATAATCGCGCAAAAATCGACGGGATAAGATGCAGCATTGAAAACAGTACGGATTTTCACCAATTGATAGATAGCTTTTTTGAAGAACAAAAGGAAAAATTGCTTAATATGGATAAGAGTTTATATGCTGCAATGATTGAATTTTGTTTCAGTCATAAAAACATATCGGACAGAGATTTTTACACAGAGCAGTTCTTTAATACAAAGAATATCATACTTGAGCTTCTGAAATTTGGCCAGCAAAGTAAATTAATAACAACACCAGATTTAGATGCTATCGCAAATACCATCTTGTTTATGCTTGAGGGACTGCGTTCCCTGGCAGTCTCCAGCGGAATACCACCGGAATTGGCTGACAGCCAGCTGCAGATATGTAAGCGCATGGTTTATTCAAACATTTTTATTTAAGAGAAAAGGAGACAACCTATGAATATTCTTATTACAGCAGGAGGAACATCGGAAAGAATAGATGAGGTCAGAAAAATCAGTAATGTTGCTACCGGACGTTTGGGCAGCCTGATTGCAGACGCATTTCTTGAGAAGGATATAGATGTCACTTATCTTTGTACCGAAGGCGCCATATTACCGAAAAGCAAAAAAGCGCGTATTCTCTATGTTGATGATGTACAAAATCTGAAGCTTACACTGGAGAGCCTGCTGGAAGAACTGAGCTTTGATGCGGTTATTCATAGCATGGCGGTCAGCGACTATTCTGTGAAATTCAGCGTTACTTCTTATGAATTGGCAGATTATCTGACGAATTCGCTTCTGAAAATGGATAATCAACCGGTAAGCAGGGAGCAGCTTTTAACACAAATCAATCTTGCGTTATCCGAATATGCAGTAAATCAGGCTCCTACTAAAATATCTTCAGAAATCGAGAACTTATATCTCTGTCTTGAAAAAACACCAAAAGTAATCAAAATTTTTAAAGAGCTTCAGCCGGATACGGTCCTTGTAGGCTTTAAATTATTGGCGAATGTGAATGAAGAGGTACTCTTAAATGCGGCAAAAAACTTAATGCATACGAATCATTGTGATTATGTACTTGCAAATGATAAAAGGGATATTAACTCAGCTCATCATGCGGGAATTCTGATTGGAGCAGACCGGACTGTGGGCCGGTTCAATACGAAACAGGAAATAGCGGATGGAATTGTGAACTGCGTAATACAGAAAATTAGGGATAAAGTGTGATAGAAAGTATTTATATTATAAGAGTATTTCACTCTAGAAGAGAGATTCACACTGAAGAGTGATTCGCATTGAAGAGTGATTCACATTGGATAAGTAATTCACACTAGAAAAGTGATTCACATTGAAAGAATGATTTACATTGAAAAGTGTAGGGTATTATTTTTAAGGGATACCATAAGAGGATTCTTTCAACTGTTGTTATGCAAGCGTACAAAAAACGCGGATGGGAGTAAAAATGAAAAACATTGTTCTGGGAGTTACTGGGAGCATTTCAGCATATAAAGCGGCTGAAATTACAAACACTTTAACAAAAATGGGTCATAATATTGAGGTGATTATGACTAAGGGCGGTATGGAATTTATTACGCCGCTGACCCTGCAGACCCTGTCGAAAAACAGAGTTTATACGGATGCATTTCAATTGGACTATCCAAGGGAGGTTAAGCATATTTCACTTTCGAAAAAAGCAGACCTGTTTATAATTGCACCGGCAACTGCCAATATTATCGGAAAAATAGCAAGCGGAATTGGGGATGATATGCTCTCCTCTGTTGCCTTGGCGATGAGAGAAATTCCTATGCTGATTGCTCCTGCCATGAATACAAGAATGTGGGAAAATCCAATTGTACAGGAAAATATCCAAAAGCTGAAAACGTGTGGTTATCAAATCATTGAACCCCGAGAGGCCAGACTTGCCGATGGTGACCTTGGTAAAGGAGCTCTTGCAGAGGTTAACGATATTATTCAAATCATATGTGAACAGCTTCAGAGGAATAGCCAATGATTTTGCTGTTTAATATCGGAAATACTAACCTGACATATGGTTTATATCATCAGAAAATTATTAACCTGGAGCGTTTCCCTATTGAAGCATTAATTCATCAGGGAGATATTGAGATGCTGTGCAGCGAACTTTTAAAACACAACGAACTGTCATTGGCAGAAATCCGGGGAATTATTTTATCCTCAGTAGTCCCTGAAAAAACACCATTACTGCTGGAAACCTTGAAAAGCTGTTTTTCCATTGAACCGCTTTTCATTTCTGATAAAACCCAATGGGGGTTTGACTGCTCTTCTTACTCAGGAACTTTAGGAACAGACCGGCTGTTATGCTGCCAAGGAGCACTAATAAAATATAAACCTCCTTTTATCGTAATTGATTGCGGAACCGCAACTACCATTAATGTAATCGAAGAATCCGGTGCATTTATCGGAGGAGTCATTTTGCCGGGAATTATAACGGGTATGCAGGCAATTGCTTCAAGAACATCACTGCTGCAGCCAGTAACAATTACAAAACCTAAGTCAGTAATAGGAAGAAACACAGCAGAATGTATGCTGTCCGGGGTTTTATACGGGTCGGCAGCTCAGTTAGAAGGCTTGGTAAAACGTATCTGGCAAGAAACCGACGAAGAAATGAGTGTCATTATTACTGGCGGTAATGGGAGTATGATAGTTCCATATCTTTCAATTACATCCCATTATGAACCTAATTTATTACTAGAGGGATTAGTGATGCAATATAAAAACAATCAAAAAGAACTGTTTAGAAAGGAAGTATTTCGTTGAATGTACGTGAAAATACTAAAAAATTAATATTTGCTGCTCTTTTTGGCTCAATAATTTTACTCTTAAATTTTACACCTGTCGGATATATACAACTGCCATTAATAAAAGCAACAATTATTCATGTGCCTGTAATTATAGGTTCCATTATACTTGGTCCGGGAGTTGGAGCTGGGCTGGGCTTTGTTTTCGGACTGACAAGTCTATATAATAATACTTTTACGCCAACACTTCTATCATTTGTTTTTTCGCCTGCGATACCGATACCAGGCACAGACGGCGGAAGTTTGAATGCAATCATTGTAGCGTTTATTCCACGCATTCTGGTAGGTATTCTGCCCTACTATGTATATAAATTGCTCGATAAACTTCTAAAAGGAAAAAATAGGATGCTCTCACTAAGCCTTAGTGGGATTACCGGTTCCATGACAAATACAATTCTCGTGATGAATCTTATTTATATCTTATTCCGGGATGCTTATAGTAAGGCAATCAATATTCCCGCCGGGTCTGTGTATAAAGCAATCTTGGTAATTATTTTTACAAATGGATTGGCAGAAGCTGTACTGGCTGCAGTTATCACAGCAGCTGTCTGCCGGGCAATTCAAAGATATTGGAGATTAACATAAAAGCTTACTTTTTGCCACAAGACTAAATTGTCTTTGTCTTCTAATTTACGAATTAGGCTATAATATGCGAAGCATATTTTATTGCTTCCGTCTATGCATAGTGTTCCGCCAAATTATCAGGAGTTAGGACAGCATAGATAGCTAATATATTACATTCCCATACTTTCATACTTACTAATACCCCTGTAAAAAATAGTTTTGGCAAGCAGAAAATATAACCCCGTTGCAGCAAGTACAATCAGGGTATACAAAAAGATATGTTCTCCCCGAAGGATTAGCACAGGAACAAAGCCCACAAACCCTGCCGGAATCAGAAATAATAAAATAAACTGCATCCAGCCGGGATAGATTGTTACAGGATACTTGGCATACTCACCGACGCTATAGATAAGAAAGGTCGCATTAGTCGGTTCTCCGTTACTCCAAAAGACACTGCAGGCACCAATGAGATTGTAAGACAGTCGTATGGCCGTACCGGTCAGGGTAAAGATAATACAGAGGAAAAGGGATAAGGGTGATACCCAGTCTAATAATACTAATCCCATACCAATGTTGAAAATACCCATGATTAGAACACCGATACCTTGCAGACCGATTTCGTAGGATAAAATCTGGTATAACGGAGAAATTGGCCGCGCCAGCATAACATCAAATTCACCACGGAACACTAGGGCCGGAAGGTGCCAGATCCCGTCCACAAAAATGCTGGTCAGACCTTCGGAGGCACACATGAAGCCCAAAATCAGGTAGAGTTCACCTTCCCGCCACCCGGCGATATCCGGGATATTGCGGAAGAGTACGAAGACAGTTCCCATCATAAGTGTTCTCATCAAAATTCCGGAACAGACCATCATCCAGAAATTTAACGTGTATTCCATCTGGGTTTTTATGTATTGTGCTTTAAATTGAAAAAATATTTTTATCATATTCAACCCCCGGCAAAAGTCAGATTTTTACGGATTTTTGAGTACAGCACCTCATGCAGTACCAGGAACACCACCGTCCAGCCAATTTGCAGTCCAAAGGTTACAGACAGCGGAAAAGGTGTGGCCTCGCCCAGAAATAAGGAGATTGGCGTCTGCAGCATGAGGGGAAAAGGTGTGGCATAACTTACTGTTTTGAGCCAGCCCGGAAACAAGGTGATAGGAATTAAGGCTCCGGAGAAAAACTCGGTAAGAGCGGTTCGGGTCCAGCTAAGGCCAAGGTGGCTGGTGGTGAAGAAGCATAGCAGACTAAAGCAGCTGACCAGCATCATCCGCAGAAGGATACCAAACAGTAAGCTCAAAAAAGCCAGAGGAATTGCCGTCAGTGATGGCAGAGCCAGATGGCTGCCAAATAATGCGAAGAGCAGCGCTGTTATAGTAAAATTTACTATGGCCTGGGGCAGCATAGAACCCGTAAGTCCCGCCAGACTTTGATATAAAAAGGGAACAGGACGCATGCACCGGGATACAATAAGACCGGAGCGGATCTCTCTGGAAATGTTATTCTCACTGGACCAGGTCAGCAGGTTGTTTATAGAAAAAGCCACGATAATGTAGGTGTACATACCTGCCCGGTCATAGCTGCCGATGACACCGGTTTCACTTAGATTGTAAAGAGACCGCCAAAGCATAAACTGGCCGCCCAACAACACTAAGGGTGAAAACAGATTAATAAGAAAAGCCTTTTTATAAAACAGTGCGCCTTGCAGATACAATCCCATCAATTTGTTAAACCGTTTCATGATCTGGCCCCCTCAGTAAAGATTCGGGAGACCACATGGTCGATACCCGGCTCTTCAATGGTAATATCCTGAATGTCAAAGCAGCGGGAGACAAGATCCATCATCTCGCTGGAAGTATGGCAGCGGGTATCGAAGGTCAGCTTTGTTGTACGGTCATCAGGCTGAATCGTGATATCAGGAGCAATGCCGGTGATGTCGCCGGTCACCGGTCCTTTGACGGTAATCAGCCGGGTGGTGGCATAATTGCTCTTTAGTTCCGGCAAAGAGCCATGATAGTAGATTTTGCCTTTTGACAGAACCAGTGCGTTGTCGCTGATTTGTTCTATGTCGTCCAGATCGTGGCTGGTCAGCAGCACGGAGATACCGTTTTCCTGGTTCATTTTCCGGATAAACTTGCGGATGGCAAATTTAACATTAATATCAAGTCCGATGGTAGGCTCATCCAGATATAAGATTCTGGGGCTGTGAAGGAAAATCAGACCGATATCTGCTTTCATCCTTTGTCCTAATGAAAGACGTCTGGCCGGGGCATGGAGGATGGGTTCGAGTTCTAACAGTTCAGTGACCATCTTCATGTTTTTTTCAAAAAGGTTGTTATCCAGCTTGTACAATACCTGGATAGCCCGATAACTTTCAATTACGGGGATGTCGAACCATAAATTTGTCTTCTGGCCGAAAATAACTCCAATTTTACGGAGATAAGCCTCATGGTGGTGCATGGGATTTTCGCCATAGACTTGTACGCTGCCGGAGGTGGGATTTAAAATACCCACCAGCATCTTGATCAAGGTGGATTTGCCTGCGCCGTTTTCGCCAATGCAAGCTAAGGATTCCCCTTCCTCCATCGTAAAGGAGATACCATCCACGGCGGTTTTTTCCGCCCACTCGGTTTTAACAAGACTTCTCAAGGCTCCTTTTAAACCGGGCTGTTTGATATTTTGACGATAGACTTTGGTTAGGTTTTCAACTTGGATTAATGGCATTACAGGGGTCCTCCTCTTTATTGCATCTATGAATGGAACGGATATCATTACGGTTAAACCTCTTCAGCAATTAACGATAATTTCACCGAGGATGATTTATTCACCATATCCTGAATCCACATATTACTTATCCTAAATACAGTTTATTCTACTAAGTTTATATGAATGATTTATATGGATATTTTTTCTTGAATCTAGGATATATTACCATAAAAGGGAAGGATATTCAATAAATTTTGAGGAAAATTATGTCTATTTTTATACTTTTGAGTCATTCTATTAAAGAACTTGTATAAGACTGTGTTTTTATGTAGTTAAATTTTCAGTGATTTTAGAGGTTGATTAAATAAATATTATAATAAAAGTTGTAACGAATAATTGTAATAAAAAGTTGTAAGTAAAAGATTCAATTAAAAATTGTAATAAAAAGTTGTAAAAGTTATAAAAATTGTAAGTAAAAAAATGTAATTAAAAAGATTTAACTAAAAGTTGTAATAAAAAAGTTGTAACTAAAAGTTGTAAGTAAAAGGTTGTAATAAAAAGCTGTAAATAGAAGGTTCTAAGTAAATAGTTGTAAATAAAAAAGACTGCTGCAAATTAGAGTCATCTGTTCTAAGATTAGATAATATTTTGCAGCAGCCTTTACGATTTAATAATAATATTAAATTAGTCAGTTGTAATCATTTATTACAACCATTAATTCAAGTATTGATTAGGGGGCTATTTAAGTTTCACCTTTTATTTTATTAACCCAAGATCAAGCTTCCAGAGAAGGATTCGGATGACGGATTCATCAATACGGTCTTCGGACAAATCACCGTTTTCTATTGCTGTTATAACTGCAGGTATCTGCACACTATAATCGGTTGCAACTACCAGGTCATTACCGGCTGAGATAGCCAGTACTGCAGCCTCTTCATCATTGGTGTAGTCCTTGATGGCATCCATGCTTAAATCATCTGTCATGATAACCCCCAAAAAGCCTAACTCGTCGCGGAGAATCTCATGGACCTTCTTGGACAAAGAAGCGGGGTAATCTTTATCCATGGACTTTACAACATTATGGGATACCAAAATACTGTCAGCTCCGGCATCAATTCCAGTTTGAAAGGGGAGAAAATCGCTGTTCAAAAAACTATCATAAGATCTTTCATCGATTGCTATGCCCGTATGTGTATCCACGTTATTACCGTAACCAGGAAAATGTTTTAGTGTACTTCCGATACCGGATTTCTTCATCTGAGTTACTACCGTTTTTACATAATCCGATGTCTTTTCGACATCCTTACCAAAGGAACGTCCATTGATAAAATCCTTTGAAGCCGTTGATACATCACAGACCGGAGCCAGGTTTACGTTAATTCCCAGACTCTTTAATAAGGTTGCTTTTTCTTTGGTATCACTGGTGATTAAATCAAAACCGCCTTCTTTATATAAATCCTGGGGTGATTTAAATGGGAACTTGCGAAAGGCAGGATATCTGCTGATTCGGTTAACCGTTCCGCCCTCTTCATCCACACCGATTAACAGGGGAATTTTCGTTTTTTTCTGGTAACCGGACAGGGTGGTCTTTATATCATTTTTAGTCTTTTCTTTAAAATCATCACCAAAAAGGATATATCCCCCAAGATGATAGGTTTCTATGTCTTCTAGTGCCTGTTCTTTTATGCAGCGGACAAAAAACATCTGGCCAACCTTTTCCTCTAAGGTCATATCAGAAAGGATTTCTTGCGCTTTTTCTTCCTTGGTAACGGCAGCAGGTACTTGTGTCGGAGTAGGTGTCGGTTCTTTTGTAGGCGATGGTGCCTTTGAAGGTGTGGGAGTTGCAGTGTCCCCAGGGGGTGACGTAACTTCATTCGTTGGCTGAGGTGCGGAAGTTTCCAAAGATTCTGTGTCCTCCTCCGTCTGAGCAGGAGATGGTTTAGCAGGAGCCGCGGATAATTTAGCACAGCTAGTTAGTAACGATAACAGTAGAAGTAATATAATATATATCTTAAATTTTTTAATCATTTTGTAACCTCCATACAATAGTGTAACGCAATTCAATGTTTCATATTTAAGTTGGGTAAGTGGATTTTAGTGAAAGCATTTTATCGTATTACATTCTACCACTTCCTTCCTCTTTGGTAAACTTAAAAACTAATATGGAATTAATTACTAATTTTGAACTAGAATGATGGTTTGCTTTTGAGAGAAAAACTATTGTAATAGTATCGTAATTGATAACTTAATAAACAATTTATATAAGGAAAAATCAATTGACATGTGAACGAATATGCTTTAACGATACATACTGGACGTTGGAGGTTTATATAACACATATGTCTGATAATATTAAACCTGCTTATGATTTAAATTCTTATCCCTTTAAATATGATACTGCTATGTCTTTAAGGAAACAATGAGCAAATATTTCTGATAAAAAACCAAATATACCGCAGGGGATAAAGAACATATCTGCCATATCTATACACCATGCTTCCGCAACGGAAGAAGTACTAGCCTCCGCCGAGAAGCAAAAACAGCGGATTACAGTAGTAACGTATGAATGGCTGAAATCGAGAATTTTAGCGGTAACCTTAAGAATATGCAAAAGGCATACGATAAAAATACATCATTGAAATAAAAAAGAAGGCTTTCCCTTCACTTACACTGTGTTGGAAAGCCATCTTTCATAATACTATTATTTAATTCAATAATAGTATTGAATTTATAACGATAAACAATTCATGCTGCTATATAAAATCGCTTCATAGAATGATTAATTTTCTGCCGGATTCTTAGTATCCATGCTATCGCAATTGTACCCGCCAAGACCGATTGCATTGGACACCGGCAGTGTATAACAAATTCCATGAGCTTCTGTTTTAAAGCCTGTATACTGCTTAATGCTGTTCATTATTCTATCGGCAGCATCGCTGTCAATTATAGTTAATACGATTTCCTTTTCTTTATCTGTATTAATACCCATAATCTCTTTATGCTGAAAACTATAACGGCGGGCATTTATAATAGTAGCGCCGCAAGAACCGTATGAACGGATATACTCAACAATCTTTTCGGCAAATCCTACGTTAACAACGATATATAAGGCTTTTAAATTACTGTCTGACATATTTACCTCCTATATTATACAGACAACTTATCAACAGGAATGACATAAGCAATACCTGTGTTAGGTTGATCAAAATTCAACTTTGTAACAAACTGTTCCATTAACTGAGGTGTCAGATTACTTTTTAAAATACAAGTAATCAGGACCTTTTTCTCATCAGCAACAAGACCCAGCATATCTTTAAAATAGCCGGATTGTACCGAACCCTTAGCATACACCACATCAATTAGATAACAGCCGGAGTCAAGTAATAATTTCTGTACATTATCCTTATATTTTCGTGCTGTAATTACAGTTAAATAATCAATCGTATAATCAGAATCCATCAAGGCTATTGATTCCCTCCTCTGTTTTATTTAACTCCACATTATTATTATTCTCAATCATGTCATATTCCATGTGCCCCTCGACCTGAATTGATAGTTGATCCCCTCGATTAACAAGCATGGCTAATTCCTCTAATTCATTAAGTTCAGCTTCTTTTGCGGACTTATCCACTTTCTTAAGAGCCATATCATATACTATACCTAAAAATTGTACAGCAATCAATGGGGTAACTGAAATAAATGCAATAATTCCGAAACCGTTGACTAAAATAGACTGCCCGCCGGAAGTGGATCTTTGAGCCACAGCCTGTGCCACACCAAGAGTTAGAGGAGTTAGGAAGGCGGAAGTTAAAGCACCGCCGGAAACACCGCCGGAGTCAAAAGCCAGACCTACGAATAGCTTTGGCGTGAATATCATCATAATAAGTGCAATCGCATAAAGCGGTACTAAAAACCAAAGAATATTTACCTCAGTTAAAATTTTTACCATTGCAAGTAAAGAGGCAAAACCTATCCCGATGGCAAGGGTCATACGAATCGTGAGCTTCTTAATATGACCATTGGTGATTTCTTCCAACTGTTCTCCCAATACGGTAACAGCAGGTTCCGATAGGGTGATCGCCGCACCGAGAATATAACCGATAAGCAGCAGCAGCCACTTAAACCATTCCGGACGGGAGGGGTCCATAAAGGCTTCCCCGATGTACTTGCCTGCAAAGGCAAAGCCGTAGTCTATTCCTGACAGGAAAATCATTAAACCGATAAAAACGACTATGGATCCAAGAAGAATATTAATGAAATCCTTCTTAGGTTGTTTAATCAGAAAGAATTGAAAAGGCAGGAAAATTAAGATTATAGGTAAAAGCGCCAGAGCAACACCCATAAAGTTACCAGAAAGGATTTCACGTATGGTAATCTCAGTACCAGGTGCATAGAGCTGTTCCGGAGGAAAGACACCTTTATAATTAATATTAAGTATAATGGCATAAATGGATAAGGCCAGTATGGGACCGATGGAAGCCAGGCCGATGATACCAAAGGAATCATCATTACTTTTATGCTTTGACATCGTAACAGATATACCCATACCCAGTGCTAAGATGAAAGGGACAGAAATATCACCTGTGGTTGCACCGCTTCCGTCAAAAGCCAAAGCGACAAATTCGTTAGGTACAAAGATTAATACAATAAAGGTTAAAATATATAAAACGGCGAAGACTATTTTAATATTTAAGTCTTTCATAATGCGGTAAAGGGAAAAGCCTACCATAACTCCGATACCCATGCCCATGATCCAGATAAAGATTGTCTCATTAATAATCGGCATGACCATATTCGTCTGCCTGGCCAAAACAGTCAGCGCAGGCTCGGCAACAGTGGCCAGCAGACCAAAAACCAAACCAAAGAAAATAATAAAAGCAGCTTTTTTCAATTTAATAAGTGATCCTCCAACAAGCATACCAATTGGTAGAATACTAATATTAAGACCGATCAAAAAAACGGCTTGACCCACAACCACACTAACATAACCCACAATCAATTTAATATAATCGGAGCGGTTATTTAGCGGTGCGATAAAAACACAAACAATAATAATGATTATTGCAAGAGGTAGTGAGGAGAGAAAGACTTCCTTCAGCGTGGTGTTAAAAATAGCAAGTTTACTTTTTAGGTTTAAATTATTCATCACGTTCTCCTATCTCAAATTTATAATCATATAAGTTATATATCAACCAATGTTAAAAGCGATACTGCGTTAGCACCCGTAGATATTTATCTTAAATCAGGAATATGTTATTTTTAGAAAACGTCTTTGGAACTAAGTAGGGATTAAATTATCACACTTCTCACTGAATTAAGATGAAATTTCACCAACATAATCAAATGGATCAAAGATAGAACTATGATATGAAAGTAATTGCACTTCTGCCAGATTTAGCAAAGAGTTCACCTATAACTTATACACATATAAATTAATTATACATTATTTTGAATAATTAGCAAACAAAATTGACACATTTTATTTTTTTTTAATAAAATTTATTTGTTCTAACAGCACCATCAGCTAGGAGCAGGTGGACAAATCAAGGTAAGATATCGTATAATGTTTTCATTGAAAAAAAGACGCAGGACATAAAAACGTGAAAAAAGGAACACAGCATGTCGGTAATATATTAAGAGTTGATTTCCCCAACAAGGGAATTCTTCAGATAGAAGATGAAAAAGTATCGATAAAAAATACCCTTCCGGGTCAGAAGGTAAGCTTCGTAGTTAATAAAGCCCGAAAAGGAAAAAGTGAAGGCAGGCTCCTAGAAGTCCTGGAAAAATCCCCTCTGGAAACAGAAGAACCAAAGTGCATTCATTTCGGCCCCTGCGGAGGCTGTACCTACCAGACAATACCCTATGAAGCCCAGCTTGCTATGAAAGCGGAACAAGTAAAACGTCTGCTGGATGCAGTATGTTCCGGTTATCCCTTTGAAAGGATCAAAGGCAGTCCAGATCAATGGGGATACCGTAATAAGATGGAATTTTCCTTCGGTGATGAAATAAAAGACGGACCGCTGGCGCTGGGACTTCATAAGAAAGGAAGCTTCCACGACATCATAACCACCTCCGACTGCCAAATCGTAGATTCTGACTACAATCAGATACTTACCTGTGTGTTAGAATATTTCAGCAGTTTGGGGATAACTTTCTATAAAAAGCTGTCTCATGTGGGTTATTTGCGCCATCTGCTGGTACGAAAGGCAGTTAAAACAGGAGAGATATTAATAAACTTGATAACATCTACTCAGTGGGTTTCAAAAGAGAACGAAACTGTAGTAATAGATGATTTAAAAAACAAACTTCTGGAATTAAAGTTGGCCGGCAGTATCGTAGGAATCCTTCATACTTATAATGACAGACAGGCAGATATTGTACAAAGCGATCGTACCGATATCTTGTACGGACAGGATTATTTTTATGAAGAAATCCTGGGACTGAAATTTAAAATCTCCACCTTTTCATTCTTCCAGACCAACTCCCTGGGAGCAGAAGTGCTTTACAGTACCGCCCGGGAATTCATCGGCGAGACAAAGGACAAGCTTATCTTTGACTTATACAGCGGAACCGGAACCATCGCCCAGCTCCTGGCACCGGTAGCTAAAAAAGTTATCGGCGTGGAAATTGTAGAAGAAGCCGTTAAAGCAGCAAGTGAGAACGCTGCGTTAAATGGACTTGATAACTGTGAATTCATAGCTGGTGATGTGCTTAAAGTAATCGATAGCATTAAGGATAAGCCGGATCTGATCGTTTTAGATCCTCCAAGGGATGGTATTCATCCGAAGGCATTAGAGAAGATAATTGATTACGGTGTAGACCGGATTGTATATATATCTTGTAAGCCGACTAGCCTGGCCAGGGATCTGGTGATACTGCAGGAGAGAGGGTATAAGGTGGAAAGAGTGTGCTGCGTGGACTTGTTCCCGAATACGGTGCATGTTGAGTCAGTTTGTCTGCTATATAAGGTGAAGTAAAAATTGAATAGGTAATAGATAGGCGCACTCGTTAGCATTTCTTTATGGGAGCGTTTTACTGTAGGAATTTGAACTCATGGTTTGAAAATAATTTAGAGGAGGGTTATAATGGAAGAGGTATTCGAATTGAATTTATTTGGATTAACATGTCCTTTTTCCGGTTCCAGACATGTTGTAAGGACAATGTGATAATACAGAGAATACCAATAGTGATCTTAGTAGTAAGACTAATCCTATCCTATCATTAAGAATTAATGGGATGATAGGATACAATAGGTTACGATAGATAGAAAATCAAGATGGAGGTGCAGGATGAATATAGAGGCTTATGACCTTGACTCACTTAGAAAAATAGTGAGAACTCTTCAAAAAGAAAATGAAGCCTTGAAATCTCAGTTGAAAAAGGCTGATATTGCATTCGATGCTCTTAATCCATTTGAGGAGACAATAGAGAGTATTAATGAGTATGATACTGATCAGGGAGAGCGTATTCTTGGAAGTTATATAACCGAGGATTTAGCAAAACGATATTTTGCTATGTTTTGGGGCAGAGAAGATGTTTATGCCAAAAGAGGAAAGAATGGCGGATATTTTCCGCAGTGTGATAACAGATGGAATGATGCTTTGTGTCCTAAACAACGTTGTGAAAAAATGTTTTGTGATGATTGTGAGCACACAAAATGGACTAAGCTTGATTTGAAGAAAATTGTGAGTCATCTTGTTGGTAAAAATGAAGATGGAACAGATGTGCTTGGAGTTTATCCGCTTTTACCAGATGGTACATGTCGATTTATTGTATTCGATTTTGATAACCATGAAAAGGATGCAGAGAAGACGGATTTTGCTAATATAGATAATGAATGGCATGATGAAGTAGATGCACTTAGAAAAATGTGCGAGCAAAATGGTATTAAGTCTTTGGTTGAAAGGTCTCGCTCTGGAAGAGGTGCTCATGTATGGATATTCTTTAAAAGACCAATAGCTGCATCTTTAGCAAGAAATTTTGGCTTTCTTTTACTGGAATGGGATCTGCTTCTATTAATTTGAAAACTTTTCATTATTATGACCGAATGTATCCTTCTCAGGACTTTAAGTATTAGTGTTTAGGTTAAGAAACTACCAATAAAATAATGGGAAGTAACGTGCGCCAAAAGGGTGCCATATATTCTGTATAGTTTATGAGTACAGATTTAGAAAAACACTAAAAGGTGTAAACGTATCTTCTATATATAAACTGTCCGCTATGCAGTATAATTTCTAAATCTCGACGCATTGTGAAAGTATTTGCTTGCTACAAAAGAAAGGCTGATGCACAAAACTGATAGTTTAGTTTCATGAGGAGTGTGAATATGAAAAGTTATGACTTATTCATAAATGATGTCAGAACTATATAAAGTTGATAATTAATGACTATATTAAATATATACTTCGGTAACAAACTTGATTAAATATGCAACTATCCGAAATTTCCGGATAGTTCAATCTGAAAGGAATAGAATGGAATGTGTTGAATGAATATCAAGACGATAAATGGAAGGAGTAAACGGATGGAAAATAAGCTGGAAAAGCAATCACAGGAAACATACAGCTTAATTAGAAATACTTTAATCTCAGCACAAACAAAGGTTGCAACAGTAGTTAATTCCGCTATGGTTCAGGCATACTGGGAAATTGGTGAACAGATATATCTTGCTAGTGGTGAAAATGATAGAGCTGAATACGGTAAAGGATTGATAAAATATTTGTCAGAAGAATTGACAAGAGAATTTGGTAAAGGCTTTACAGCAGCCAATTTACGAAATATGAGGCAATTTTATATGACATTTCCAAAACGCTACACACTGTGTAGCGAATTAAGCTGGTCCCATTACCGTTTACTCATGCGTGTTGATAATAAAGAGCGCAGAGATTATTATCATGAAGAATGTGTAAAGGCGAACTGGAGCGTCCGCCAATTAGAGCGACAAATTAACACACTGTATTACGATAGAATTCTGGCAAGTAGGGATAAGGTTAGTGTCGCGAATGAAATACAGCAATTAGAGCCAAAACCGGAATATGAGAAAATAATCAAAGATCCATATGTTTTAGAATTTCTTGATTTGGAGGCAAATCCGCACTTTTATGAGAAAAATCTTGAACAAGCGTTAATTGACCACCTACAGAAATTCTTATTGGAACTTGGAAGAGGATTTTGTTTTGAAGCTAGACAAAAGCATATTACTTTTGACAATGAACATTTTTATATAGATTTGGTATTCTATAATTATATCTTAAAATGTCATGTGTTATTTGATTTAAAAATAGGAAAGTTGGTTCATCAGGATTTAGGGCAAATGCAGATGTATGTAAATTACTACACAAGAGAACTAATGAATGAAGGTGATAACCCTCCTATTGGTATTGTTTTATGTGCCGATAAAAGTGATGCGGTAGTTAAATATACTTTGCCAGAGGACAATAAGCAGATATTTGCTTCAAAGTATATGACATATCTTCCTTCTGAGGAGGAATTAAAACGTGAACTGAACTTGAATGAATTTGTGAAGATAAAGGATTAACTATAATTTCACTGCCCTTGATTTTAGACACTTTGAGCGATTTTATCAGTTCTCCCAAAGTGACCGAAAAGAGAGAAAAAAGGCAATTTCAGATGGGGTGAATGTGTCGGTAGTTCTTGATATGGTGTCTCGGAACACATGAAGTTATAGTTCATATTTCTGATGATTTTGAGAGACCGTTTCAAATTCTGTGTTTTAGATATTTTGGAGCCTTAAAATTTTCAAGATCCGTGAATCGCTGTAAAGACTGAAACCCTTGCTTTGACTGTGTTTCATGGATTTTTGTGTATTATCTTAAGTCAAAAATGAGAAACTCTGTAAAACGAGTTTACACAAAAATATCCCCCCTCCCGATTTAAAACTGAATCAATTTTTTTGTGCTATTAAAAAAATTCGAGCTATATTTTTCTGAAAATGAAAAGCATAGCTCTTTTTTATTTCATCGCATAAACTCATTATTACAATAGTAATATGTTTGGGTCAACAGGTCAAACTTTGAATACTCCCAAGATAGCTTTTTGGTTATTGACAGATATCACTCAATATTTAGTTCAACCGTTCCGGAAAAATCTTCTCCCCAAACGCCTATATAGCTACTACAATTTCCTACTTCGATTGTACCAACATATTCATCTGAAATGTCAAGAAGTGCAACCGGATCCGTATTGCCAGATTTCAGAAAAACAATAGCATTTCCGTTATCAATCGTAAGAGAACAAGAAATCTCTATTGTATTTCCGTTTTCACGTTCAACCGAAGTTCCTCCAAAAACTATCTCTGTTTCGGAAAATTTGTCATACGTTGAACTATATTCTCCCACATAACTATCATTTCCAAAGGTACGTTTTCCCTGCAAAGACATATCATCTGTAAGTACGCTTTCGCCACCTATATCATTAAAAGTATTTAAAGCATTTAATATTGCTTCTTTGGGTTTTTCGCCAACTGCATTTGAAGCTTCGTCAAGCATTTTTTCTGTTCCGTCAGATAATGCCTGGTAAATATTATTGCACCCAGAAAGCATAGAAACACAAAGTATAATACAGAGCAAGAAATAACACTTTTTCATCTGTGTTATTCTCCTTTCATTCTGTTCTTAATTTTGTCTTTTTATTATTCATAATTACCTTACATTCGCTTTCCTGCGGTTTGCTTATGATAAGGTGCGGCCTTCTGTTTCTTAACCCTATCATGGGAGTGGAATATCATAATCGCTGAAAATACCGCCATCAGCAGTATAACTATCAAACATACAGATTTATTGATTATCCCTACAGCACCATCCCCTTGATAGTTAATAAGGCCAAGGCCAGCAGAAATCGGATATAGGCTTGTCAATCCGTGGCCAGAAGCAAAAGTACCCACAAAACCATAGAAAAAAGCAAAGGCAACTCCTGCCATAAAAGTTCCTTCCCTTTGACCTGTAAAAATAATAATGGGCAATACTACTACATAAACGCAGAGATTCATTCCAATCATTTGGATTAATGAGCGTACAGCAATACTTGGTGAAAATCCCGGATAGCCGCTGATAAAAAAAACACCCAAAGTAAACACAAATTCAATCAGTGCCAAAAGCACAGCAATCAAGCCGGAAGTAAGCAATTTACCAACTAACAGTCGCCGAAAGGAAATAGGGAGCGACATAAGGTTTTTCAGGGTGTCATCAGTCCTTTCACGTTCCATGGTATATCCGGCAATCAATGTAATAGTTGCTGGATATATGAGAGTGAAATTATTCCAAATTACATTATTGGATAAATTTTTTAGAGTGTGCTCTGAGCCATCGGCAGCTACTGTCATAAACCAAGTCAACAGAACTACGGAAAGCGTGGCGGCAACACCAATCCAGATTACAGAATAGCGTTTCAATTTCCAAAGTTCTGTTTTTACTAATTTCAACATTTGATCCACCTTAACTTTCCTTTCTTTGATAAATTTTGATAATAGCCAGATAAGACAATGCTCCGATAATAAAAACGGTCAATGCCACAAGCCACAAAGGCAAAAAATATGATTCCCATACAGAATAGGCATCCGTACCCAATTCAACCATTTGAGAAGCCTGCCACCGATAAATAATAGGAGCAGGGATTATATTGGTCAGCAGTTTCAGCACCGGATCAGAGGATGTGAATAGTCCGGTAAAACCGAGCATAAAGCCAAACATTGTATAGAAGAATGTAAATATAATCGAAAAAATATAGGATCGGTTAAGCCCTACTATCACAATCACAACCGGCAGGATACTGGTTGTATAGAGTAGCGCTGTAACAACAGAAATCCATACTTTTCCCCCGATGTCTCCAAGATTACTTCCTGCAAGCAATCCTCCTACCATGGAAGAAATCATTGTTGCGCAGGCATAAACCAAACCAAGGGTATACAACACTGCTATTTTGGCGGAGGCGATTTTCCATACAGGAACAGGAACCGTCTTTGTATTTTTGAGTGTTCCATTATCTCTTTCCATAAAAAAAAGAATAGCAGCGATAATTCCTAAGATGCAAGGCAACATAATAGGTTCACCTATACAAAGCAACATCTCATATAGTCCATCAAATGCGTCCATACCTCCGATCCCGCCACCAAGAACAAGCGCAGTGAACGGAATGGGAAACAGCAAAGCAGCAAATATTACAAAGAGAATAAATTTTTTCCTTTTCAACTTCCAAAATTCACACTGTATCAATCTAAGCAATTCCTTCACCTCCGGTCACCTTCTTAAAATAGTCCTCTAAAGTGTTTTCGCAAAGGTGAAGCTCGGAAACTTCCAGCCCATTTTGCATGAAGGTTTGGTTGATTTTCGTAACGGGCAGAGAAACGTCATAAAGTAGGATATTATAATCATCAGTTGCTTTGAAATTCTTTGTCTGAAACGTCTCTTCCAATATCCGTGCAGCCTGTGCTGTATTTGAAACAGCAATATGAATATACCTGCTGTTTTTTTGTTCCAGCTCAACAAGACTTTCCTCTTCCAGTAGTATACCGTGATCGATAATACCAATATCATCTACTAACAATGCTATTTCTGATAAAATATGACTGGAAATCAAAATTGTCTTTCCTCTTTTATTACATAATTCTCGTATAAAGGAGCGTACTTCTGCAATTCCGATAGGGTCAAGTCCGTTGATAGGCTCATCTAAAATCAAAAGTTCAGGATCGTGCATAACAGCAAGTGCAATCGCTAATCGTTGCTTCATACCAAGGGAGTATTGTGAAAATAATTTCTTATCCTTATAAGGCAGGCCCACTAAATTTAAAGAGTCCTTAATCGCATTAAGGTTAGGAACTCCCCGTAAGGTTGCGAAGATACGCAGATTTTCAGTAGCGGTCAAATTCGGATAAAAGCCAGGGGCTTCAATCAGACTACCTATACGAGGAAGTAGTTTCTTTTCATTTCCTTGCAGAGTTTTTCCCCAGATTTTCACTTCCCCTGAAGTAGGACGTGTCAATCCAAGAAGCATTTTCATGGTAGTAGTCTTCCCAGCTCCATTCCTGCCAAGCAGACCGTAAATCCGTCCTTGCTTTACATGAATATTCAAGTCGGCAACAGTTTTTTGAGAGCCATATTGTTTGGTAAGACTTTTTGTTTCAATAATGTAGTTACTCACATTAAAACCTCCTATTTCTTTCTACCAGTTATTTTATCATGTAAATCTTACATAAACCTTGTCACAACCTTACATTAACCTTGTAATTCTGATTTGGATTTAGTAAGGTCACGCATAGTGCAGAGGGGTTACGAGTTTATCGGAACGGGTTATAAGACTACTACTAATAATAACTACAGCCCACTGGAAAGTGTGGTTAATTAATTCTAGATAATACATTTAGTGATTTTATCCTTTATAGTGCGAAAACTTAAGGATACCGTAAAAGGTTTGAAGGGTTATTTTCTAATTGAAACTTTTAAATGTCTGGCTGTATAGTAATATAAAGAAATAAGAGTAATAGAAGTGTATCTGATAAATAGTTATAAATGAATTAGTGACTTTTTATGTATTAAGAATTTTCGGCAAAAAATGCATTAAAATCACAGTTCAAAATTTTAGTCAAAGCAATAAGAAGGTTAACAGAGGGATTATTAAGTCCAGATTCAACTTTGCTGTATGTACCAGTGCTGATATCTATACCATTAAGTTGTAATTTGGCAACAATGTCACGATTGCGAAGACCCTCTTGCAAGCGGAGTTTTCTGATATTTCTTCCTAATAGATTATTGGTCCGCTGATTTATTCTTTCTTGATAATATGGCATAGATTTACCTCCTTTTATTTATTAAAAAGTTTATCCAAAATAGCAGTAATAATGATTCCAAAATGGAAGCGAAAGTGATAAAATTGTAACAAGAGAAACTTCGATAGGAGGCCGATTTTATGGAGGAGATTGGAAAAGATTTTTGTTGACACTGGTATATTTGGTACAAAAATCTTTATGATATGACAGACTTTGTGATGCTGGATTATTTTTATCGAAGCAGCAGGGAGATAGAGTCTCCAAGAACTTTTGTTATTTTTTTCTGGAGACAGTTTTAGTCGGTGGTTAAATTTCTAGTGGAAAAAATAAAAAAAGAAGTAGAAGTATATTGTGTTATAAATGCATTTTGTAATAAAATGAAGGAATACGCAACGGATGTAATTGAAATGCCTTTAGAAGAGAAAAAATTGTTATGTAAACTAAGGTAATCATTAGCAACATGGTACCTGATATTATTCCTACATTTAAAAGTTTAGAATAGGTGGTAGCTACTTATAATCATATATCTATATAAAGGGTTGCTTTGAAATGGATGTTAGAAAGAGTATTTATATAAACGAATGGAGCCTGTTGGATTTAATAAAACAGTCCGTGTTATTTGTACAAACTGGGAACGATCAAGTCAGGAAAAACTGTATGTATTGTAATAGATTTATAAGAGTCATGTAGCTGATGTAGTTAATATTCTATTGCTGATTAAAAAACTTTTTCAGATGATTATGTAAATGCAAGGTTATTGTAAGGTAAAATATTTAATAAAATGATATAATTATTTCATAAATCTATATGTTACAGGAAAACTACACGAAAAAGTAACAAAAATTAAACATATCTTAAGGATACTATTTCTCTTATTTGTGCGGTGTTAATTCATGGAATGTTATTAATATCTTGTTAATACAAAATGATAAGAAAACAATACAAGAAGTGAATGTAAAGAAAACCTTAGTTTTGTTTTCAAATATGAGTGTGGGACAGGGGGAATTTCATTCTTTTATCAAGCTAAGGTTTTCCTTCTCCAATAGTATTATTAAATGTATTAATCATTGGAAATAACTGTAAAAGAGAAATATCAGCTTTATCGGAAGAAGTATTAATTTACGATTTGTGTTACTGTAAATTATTAAAGACAGAAGCTATAAGATAAAAATGGGGGATAAATTTATGACACATAGAATTTTAGTAATTGATGACGATAGTGATTTATGTGAATTATTAAGAAGCAGTATACAAAAGGAACAGGTATATGCTGATATTTGTTTTAATGGTTTTGATGGAATAAAAGCTATGCAAAAGGAAGAGTATCATTTGGTAGTATTAGACATTATGATGCCTGGCATTAGCGGTTTTGAGGTGTTGGAAAAAATAAGAGAGAGAAGTAACGTACCAATCCTGATGTTGACAGCAAAGGACGATAGTGCTTCAAAAGTAAAAGGTCTACGCTCCGGGGCAGATGATTATTTAACTAAACCATTTAAAATGGAAGAATTTATTGCAAGGGTATTGTCTTTGATTAGACGTTACACGGATTTAAATACGCTTACAAGTCAGCATATTCTTGAATTTAAAGATATAAAAATTGATCTGGACAGCAGAGTGGTAGAAGTTTCAGGAGAAGAAATTGAATTATCGGCGAAAGAATTTGATATTTTAATATATTTTGCTCAGAATCAAGGGAAGATATTAACTAAGAAGCAGATATATGAAAAGGTGTGGGAAGAAGAGTATGTATATGATGATAATAATATTATGGCGGTAATTAGCCGATTGAGAAAAAAGATAGATAAAGATTCTATCTATATACGGACTGTAAGGGGAATAGGGTACCGTTTTAATAAGGAGGTTTAGGACAAGTGTATGAAATACTAATTTTAAGGATTATCAGTATTTTTTTAATAATACTTGTTATCATATTACTGCTACATATTTATAAGGTCAGAAAGAACTTAAAATATATAAATAATATATTAACTGAGATCGAAACTGGAAGAAGCAATCAAAAATTTTTATTATATAAAAACAATAATCTTTCCCAAATAGGGTATAAGTTAAATTCTATTTTATATAAATACGAAAATCAAATCGAAGAACTAAATATTGCATTGGAATCAAATAAGCAATTAATGACAAGCCTTTCCCACGATGTAAGAACTCCGATGACAACTTTAATTGGATATCTAGATGCGATTAATATGAGATTAGTAGAGGGAAGAAAAAAAGAAGACTATTTAATGCAGGCAAATGCGAAAGCATATGATCTGAAGAATTATATTGATGTTTTATTTGACTGGTTTAGACTAAATTCGGATGAGGAAACATTTTATATCGAAGTCGTGGATATTGTAGAGACGACAAGGGAAATTTTAAAAGACTGGATACCAATTTGGGAAGAGAGAAAGATTGACTATGAAATTGATATTCCAGAAACCTCGAAAAAAGTAGAAATTGATATCAACTGTTTTAAGAGGATTATAAATAATATCGTTCAAAATATTCTAGTACATAGTAAGGCTGATAAGATAGTAATACTTACTCTAGTGTCTCAAGACGAATTTATACTAAAAATTAGCGATAATGGAATAGGGATAGCAGAAGAGGATTTGAAATATATTTTTGAAAGATTATATAAATGTAATAAGGGGCGTTCGGAAAAAGGTAATGGATTGGGATTAAGTATCGTAAAAATGCTTACTGAAAAAATGCAAGGTTTAGTTAAAGCAGAGAGTAAGATTAATCAGGGAACAGTTTTTACTATTGAGTTTCCAATAAAGAAGAATTAAATAGAGAGTGTTGTTCAATAGTACAGAAATCATTAACGTATGCGATAAGAAAGTTATTTGCATAAGTTTATAGTGATAAAGTTCATTTGACAGCACTCCCTTTTTGTTTATATAAGAAGAATGGAAAAATTTGCAAGATTCCTGTAAGGTTATTATCAGGTTGCTGTAAGATTTGAGTGTTACACTTATCAATGAAAGAAAAATAAGTAAAATATGAGTGAAATTGCAATAGAAACTTGTAAGTTTAAGAAGAAATATGGTGATCAGTAAGAGTTTTGAATTTTACTAAGCTGGAAAAACAACTATAATAAAATTTTGTGTCTAAATTAGTGAATGATATAAAGGGGATGACTAAAGATTAAAGGTTAAGGTGTTAGTTAAAAAGTCTGAATAAAGACAGAATATCTTTGGGTTTACACATGATATCTATAAGAATGGTAGAAAGGGGAAAACTATGAAGAAAAATTTTAGAAATCCAATTGAAAGACCTGAGAACTTTAACAATCCGGCAGGAAATATCATGAAGGAGCTTGGTGAAGCTGATCTGAACAATTTTGCGGCTGGAGCAGGCGTAGCAAAAGTTTCTAATGGCTCTGTTTTTTGTACTGTAACTGATGAGTGTAATATGGGCACTCTTCAATTTTTCTGTGGTTGCTAATTTTCAATACATTTTCAAAGCATTTTTTAACTAAATGAGGAAGTGTAGTGTAAAACATAATAATCTAAATTAGTTGTTAAGCCATTTTCATAGATATCAGTTGTAAGCCCAAAGTGTGTTATAGGAGGAAAGTGAGTATGATTAAAAATTCTTATTTTTCAGAAAGAGAATATACAGGTATCAAAAGAAATTCAAATTTGAAAATAAAGAATTATTGGGAAAAAATTTTGGACATGGAAAGCATTGAGCTTATAAAAGAGACTTATATTATTTCTTTGGATGAAATTTTGTTTGGAGAGTATAAGGAAAAAGAAACCCAAAAGGCTTTAGATTTAGAAAAATTAGCTACAAGATTTTTTAATGAAGCGGTAGATGAATCTTTATCATATAACATTGAAGAAGAGAAAAAGCTAGTATTCGACAAGTTTGTGATTCGCTGTGTAGCATTTGGAAAAAAAGTTTTTGAGGAAAAAATTACAGTTCCTAATAATATAAAAGCAGTAAGAGAATGTTTTTTAAAAAATTTATCTGAATGTATTACAAGAATTTCATTAAGTACCTTAATTTTTGAGATGTATTTGGCAAAGGAACAAGGAGAATTGATAGGAGAGACAGCCAAAGATGAATATGAAGACTATAACAGAAGGTTTTTAGGTGATATAAATTATATCAGGGAGTTATTTGAAATATATCCATGCCTTGAACAAATGGTATTGGAAAATATAGAGAACTTTTCAAATAATTATATCTTATTATTAGAACGGCTTAATAATGATTATAAATTAATTGCAGAAAACTTTAATTTATACGGAAAATTGGGAGAGATTAAGACTATAGAATCAAGTGGTTCTGATTCCCATAAAAAAGGAAATAGTGTTTTTATTATTTGCTGGGATAATGAAAATAAATTAGTATATAAACCACATAGTTTAAAAACAGAGACGGCGTTTCAGAATTTTCAGGAATATATTTCTTCCAATTGTAAGCTGTGTTTGAAAAAGTTCAATATTGTCGATTGTGGGGCATATGGTTGGGAAGAGTTTGTCTCCCATAAGGAATGTCAGACAAAAACAGAAGTTGATAATTACTATTATAGAATAGGAATGCTTGTATTCTGTAATTATATTTTAAATGTTAATGATATACATACGGAAAATCTTATCGCAATGGGAGAGTATCCGATTATCATTGATGCAGAAACAATTATGGACAATAAAAGATCAAAAAGTAAAAAGACGGCTAGAGAGAAAGTACATGATAGTATATACGAATCTGTATTATATTCTGGAATATTACCATTTTATAAATATACGCAGAATGGAAAAGGAATTAATATGAGCGCTATAAATGGAAAAGAGGGAGATGAATATCCCATATTGGTACCTATGCTAAAAGATGCAGGTTTGTCAATTATGCACTATGAGTATGTGCAGCCTATTAGACAAAAAAGTAAAAACTTGGTGACTTTTAATGGAAAAATAGAAAAACCAGAAAAATATATTAATATGATTTGTGATGGCTTTTTTGATGCATATACCTATGTATTGAAAAATAGTAATAACGTATTAAACTATATTAAAATATTTGAAAATTTAGAAATAAGGCACTTAGTTCAAGATACACTAAGATATTCAATGTTATTACATACGTCATATAATCCGGATTTTTTACAAGATGGAAGAGACAGGCAATTATTTTTATGTACATTATTAAAAAATGCGGAAGAAATCCAAGGTGGTGTAGAAGTAGCTAAACTGGAAATTAAAGATATGCTTAACATGGATGTGCCATATTTTAGTTGTAATACTTCAAACAGAAACTTATATGGATCAGAAGGAGAGAAAGTTGCTGATTATTTTTCAGAATCTAGCATCCAGCATTTGAATGATAAGATAGCAAGTCTAAATCAAGAGGATTTGGAAAATCAGCTTAGATTCATAAGAATAATTTTAACAGACTTAGATGATTTAAAAGTAGAAAAATTAAAAAGAGATATGACGCCATTATTGAATTACAATACCATAGAAAATAGCAGAGGGGTAAAGACGGATGCTATTTTTAAGTTATATCAGATATTACAAAGTAATGCCTTTTATGGTGATGAAAATGAGGATATCAACTGGATGGGAGTTATGCCGATTGGTGAAAAGGGTAGCTCCTCTTGGCGTATACACCCATTAGGTGCATATTTATATGATGGAATAGGTGGAATTGCGGTTTTCTATAATGCGCTTTACAATTATTATCCTGATATGAAATTGAAAAAAGCATGTGAAGCATTCGATAAGACATTATTTCAATATACAGATGATATGTTGGACAGAACGGAAGGGTTAGATAAAGAAAGCAGTGGTGCTTTTGCTGGAGAAGCTTCTGTTATCTATGTATATGAACTTTTGTATGTATTAACAAAAAATGCTAAGTATCTAACATATGCTGAAAAGCATACAAATATTCTAAAGTATTCCATTAGCAGTGATGAAAATAATGATATTATATATGGAAATGCAGGTGCGATTATTGTTCTGGTTAATTTGTATCACTTGACAGAGAATCATACATACTTGGAATGGGCCAATATTGCAGGAAGAAATTTGATTGAAAATCAATATCAAGGTGGATGGAGCAGCCGAGATGGTGAAATATTATCCGGATTCTCTCATGGTATTTCAGGAATTATTTTTGCATTATCAATTTTAAATAAAGAAAATGAAACGACATTATATTATCAAGCGATTCATAATGGTTTACTTTTTGAAGATAAGATGTATGTAAAAAAATATAAGAATTGGTGGGATAATCGCAAGGAAGCTCTAAAGCAAGAAGATGATAATAGTAAATTTATGGCAGCGTGGTGTCATGGAGCACCAGGAATTTTATTAGCAAGGAGTAAAATGTATCACCTAAGAGATTCTGACCAAATGGAACACCTAATTATTCAAGATATTAACAGGGCATTAGAAGCTACGGAGCTGTACGGATTTTCAGATAATGACTGCCTTTGCCATGGTAATTTGGGAAATACAGAGATATTGCTGGAATACGCAAAAATATATAATGATACAGAAACAGAACAGAAATATATGAGGGCTAGAACAAAGATTGCAAAGGATATTTTGAATGATAATTATGATTGTGCCAGAGCTTACTTGTATGGATATAAAATTCCAGGATTCATGACTGGAATATCTGGAATGGGATATTCCCTTTTAAGGGATATGCATCCAGAACTGCCATGTATACTTGCATTAGAAATTTAATAAGAGATGGAGATGGCATTAAAAATTCACTAAGCTGAGGGTATTTTATCTAGAATTCAGACTGTTTAGAAGAATGAACAGCATTATATCTCAGTCAGTAATGCTACAGAAATGAGTAGTTTATTTGTTTATATGAATAAGTATTAATCTTAAAAAAGAAATTTATGTGATTTCTGGTGAAAACCCTAGAAGGTTCTTCGCCAGAAATTGTTTTAAAATGGGAGTTATGACTGATTTATACAATAACAACGATTATATAATGTGTAAAAAATGAAGATAAGAAGGTGATATAATGTTACCGAGAAAAAGAGTACCGTATGTATCACAATTAGGAAGTATGGATTGTGGAGTAGCTTGCTTAACAATGCTTTTTAACTATTACGGAGTAAAAGTGGATATTGTGGATATTGGAGCGGATATACACGTTGGACGCGATGGTGTATCAATAGCAGTGCTGAAAAAAATCTCTGAAAAATATGGATTTAAATTTGCTGTATATAAATACGAATATAACCAGAAGAATATGGATTTAAATTTGCCAAGTATATTATTTAATGGAAGCCATTATATTATAGTTGAAAAAAAGAAAAGAGCAAATCAATATGTGATTATTGATCCGGCAAAGGGAAGACGGGTTATAGAATATGGAGATATTAAGAGACTGTACACGGATATATTAATTTTTATTACACCACAAGTAATTATAAAAGAGTTACCTAGAAAGAAGATGGATATACAGATAAAGAAGGCACCGTTAATAATAGCCGCTTTTTTTATGTTATTAATGCAATTGATAACATTGACAGTTCCTATTATTGTCCAGAAAGTTATTGATGGATTATCGGGAAGGTATGAATTTGATGCTATTAGAATTTTAGGAGTGATAACTTTAGTAGGTATTACTTATTTGGGATTGAGTTGGATAAGACAAGCTCTTTTGCTTAATATAGATATGAAACTTTATAAGAGTATGATATCTAAAATGATTAATAAATTATTTAAGGTAGAAATAAATTTTTTTGAATGGCACGCTGCCGGAGATATAGGTAATAGGTTTAGTAATATAAGTCAATTAAATGATTTAATTACAAATGGTTTTAGCAATATTGCTATACAGGGAATGACTTCTTTAATATGCCTATTTGCTATGTTATATTCTTCAGTAGGACTAACTATCTTCACACTTCTGATAGCTACTTTACAGATTATTTTAATGGTAACTATTAATAGAAAGGGCTTAGTTAAGACAAGAGAGTATATATTTAAGCAAAGTGTTCTCCAAAGCGACTTGATTGAAACATTAGGTAATATAGTAGAAATTAAATGCATGGGAATGGATGAAGTAATCAACAAAAATCTTAAAGAAAAATATGATGGATTGATTGTCAGCTTTAAAGATAAGACAAAATTGAGCAATTTGATGAATTGTTTTAATGCGACAATTGGTTTAGTGTTTCCATTATCTGTATATTTAATAGGAAGTTTTTATGTTTCTAACAAAGAAATGTCTATTGGATCATTAATAGCGTTTGTTACATTGGCTGGATATTTTTCGTCTCCGTTTACCAGTATCATTATGCTTTTGCCAAGTATAAATTCTATAAAGGAAATAATGTTAAGGTATAAAGAGTTAATGAGCTTCCGTGAAAATTCTGATACTGGAGAAAAAGTGGAAGGGCCACTGGAAAAAATAAATATACAGAATATTTCTTATTCCTATAATAGGGTTACAACAACTGCTATTAATAATATTTCTATGGAGATCAGGAAGGGAGAGAATATAGCATTAATAGGATTGTCTGGAAGTGGGAAATCTACTTTGATTAAGGTACTTTTAGGGGCTGTTCGTATTAATCAGGGAAATATATATTTTAATAATATTGATATAAATGAAATCTCAAGAGAACAGGTATATAATTGGTTTTCAATCGTTACCCAAAATCCTATGTGTCTGAATGGGAACATTAGGAAAAATGTTGATATAACTGGAAAGTTTTCAGACGGAGAAATATGGAGGGCTTTAGAAATATCAGAAGTGAAAGAAGATATAGAAGATATGCCTTTAGGTTTAGATACAATGATAGGAGAAGGAGGGCAAAATATTTCAGGAGGACAAAGACAACGACTTGCAATAGCAAGGGCACTGATTAGTAATACAGAAGTAATTATCTTTGATGAAGCAACCAGTAATCTTGATCCTATTACTGAGAGAAAGATATATGAAAACTTAAAAAAGTGTGATAAAACACGAATTACAATTACACATAGATTGGCTTCCATACAAGATGCAGATAAAATCTATGTTATGAATCGAGGGCAATTGATAGAAAGTGGGACTCATGAAGAATTGCTTAAACATAAAGGTTGGTATTATGAAAGTATTAACAATACTTCAAAATATATAGGAGAAGAGTTGAATCATTTGTTATGAAAATAGAAACATAAGGAAAAGAAGATTCGTTGGATTTTCATCTATGCAATTCTAGTTCGTAGAATATCATCTATAAAACTTTAATCGGATATTAAAGTTTTTTCTTCAGTGTGCCCGATTGGATTAACACTATTAGTATAAATACTAGAGTATAATTAATCACAAAAATTATATTTCGCGATAGACAATATTAGAGGGGTGTTGTATAATATTGTTAATTAATTGGATATGGTGGAAATATGAAAAAAAAATTAGTTGTATTAATTTCGGTAATTATATTTTTAATTATTTATATACTAGTTTGGTTTTATAAAACTCAATATCAGACAAAAGTAACAAATCAATATGATGGTAGAAATTTAAATATTGGAATTATAGGTGATATACCCAAAGTAAGGGAAAAGCAAATAAAATTTACAGAAATACAGTTATCAGATTTGGAAAAAGAAAGAGTTAATTTGGATGCAATTTTCATTGTAGAAAAAAATATGTCTCAAAATACATTGACGAAATATACTTCTTTTTCCAAAGATTTAAAACTACCTTTCTTTTTCATCAATTTTAAGTATGATGATTATAACAAAACATATGCAACTGGATATATATACAGATGGAGGATATAAATCTTGGTCATATAACTTACAAAATAATATTGAAAATGTAAAGAATATAAAACTAATTTACTCGCAAATTTTTAAGGATATTTCTAAAGAATAAGCATAGACAATCAGTACTGATTTCTTTAAATAAATTAGAGAATCATATAGATTTAAATTACCTTTTTAGTATATTAGTAAATGTGGGAGAATTCCAATGTTTATGTAAACCTTCAAACTAGTGTAAAATAACTCAGTTTGGAGGTTTTATATTTTACGGCTAAGAGAATGAAAGGATAAATCTCTCGAAGATAGGTGAACTTTACATCAATGGATATCACACCAACAAATGGACGAGCCACAGGATTGGAGTCAGATACATTTCCACACAACTGTTAATGCTGGTTTAAAATCCTATGGTAATGCGAAAATTCTATGATGGACGAAAAAGAAAAAAGTTAAAAGAGTGTGTGTCACAGAGAAGAAACATTGACGATTTTCTCTATGACACCTATTACGAGGAGGAGGACGATGAACAAGGAAAAGCAGACGGTGAAATACAGAATATTTATTTCTAATACCAGAATGGTACTTGTAACTTTAAGTCTATTTCTTTTCGTTAATATGTTTGCAATAAATTTATATGAGAGCAAATATAAAAACAGCATGATTGGTTCGTCCGAGCTAGCAGATAATACCGAACAAATAAGAAAGCTCCTGACAGATTGGAATCCATCCCCAAAAGAAGAGGCGATAAACAATCTTGCAACAAAACTGAATTGGTATGGATTTTCTATTTGCCTTGAAATAGATAGTGAAGTGATTTACTCAAATACTGATTTTCCTGTGAGTGAGCTTATAAATTATATTGGAGATTATTTGGAAACAGATGGAAAGGTTCATACTTATGTACAAGACTATATGACTGTGATAACACAATATGATATGAATGAGAAAATGAAAGTGTATGCAATTGCAGGAGAATATCATGAATTCTGGTCTCAAAAAAATAGTTTGACTACTATACTTATACTATTGCTGATTGATGGTATATTTTGCATAGTTGCCTTACTCTTAATCAGTCAGATTTTTACTAAGAGACTTATAGAACATATCACAAATCCTTTGGCTGCATTGTCAAAAGGAGCAAAAAGAATGAAAGAAGGAAATTTTTCTGAACCTGTTAAATACAAGGGAGATATTGAATTTGAATATGTCTGTGAGGCATTTAATGAAATGCAGGAACATATAAAAAAAGCTAATGCGGAAAAGGAGTCTTATGAAAAGATGAGAGTTGAAATGGTGGCGGGAATTTCTCATGACTTAAGGACTCCATTAACGGCAATTAGAGGAACAATAAAAGGTCTCAAGGATGGGGTTGCTGCAACACCTGAATTAAGAGAAAAGTTTCTTGATACAGCTTATAGACGAACAATAGAAATGGATCGGCTTTTGGAAAGGTTATTTTATTTCTCAAAACTTGAAACAGGTAATATGCCACTGTTTTTAGAAAAGACAGAGTGGAGTGAGTATCTGGAAGCCTATGTGAAAAGATACGAATTATTGATAGAGAATGAATCTATAAAAATTAAAATAAAGGATGTAAAAAAAGGTTTGTTTTCAAAGGTTGACCGAGAACAAATGAATCGAATACTTGATAATATACTGGAAAACAGTAAAAAATATGCAGAAACAGATAAACTTGAAATTACCATTAATATATTTGAAGAACATGCATATGTAGTACTTGAAATCGCTGATAATGGCTGTGGAGTTTCAGAAGATAAGCTTCCCCATATTTTTGAACAATTCTTTCGAGGTGATGAGTCAAGGAATATAAGGGAAGGGAATGGTTTAGGTCTTTATATTGTAAAATATTTAGTGAATGCTATGGGAGGTTTAGTAGATGCAGAAAACAGAAGCGGTCTTACTATTCGAATAAAACTACCAATTTTGGATGAAGGAAGTGATTTATATGAATGCAAAATATAGAATTCTAATTGTCGAAGACGATGATGATATCAGTATGATAGAACAGGCTTATCTGGAATCTAGTGGGTTTGAAACATTCATTGTAAGTGATGGAGATAAAGTACTTCCACTTCTGCATGCGGAAAAATTTGACTTAATACTACTGGATATTATGCTTCCTGGGAGGAATGGTTATGAGATCTGCAAAGAGATAAGAGGTGATTTTAATATTCCAATTCTCATGGTAACGGCAAGGACGGAATCTGTTGATAAAATTCGTGGTCTGGGACTTGGTGCAGATGATTATATTGCGAAACCTTTTGATCCCGCTGAGCTTGTAGCAAGAGTAAATGCAAATATAAGACAGTATAGTCGATTAACAGAAGCCAATCAGATAGAGTTGGATGGGAAGGGCGATGAGATACGAATAGGTGATATTCGAGTTCTTCTGCAGGGATGGAAGGTCTATAAGGGTGAGCAAGAAATTCGTTTTCCTAACCGAGAATTTGAATTATTAAAATTTATGGCTGAAAATCCTAATATTGTTTTCTCGAAGGAACAATTGTTTGAAAAAATATGGG
>JAEZSL010000194.1 GCA_023443925.1 Bacillota bacterium
GTCCATAACAGCGGAACCCAGTTCCGCCAGATAATCCTCCAGATAACCGCCTAAGTATCCACCCAGAATTATATCACAGTCAAAGGCCATCCGTAAATTGGAGATGGCTATGGCCAGATTATGGATATATTCCTTCCAGGCAGTAACACAGGTCTTGTCACCTTCTTCTAATTTACGAAAAAACAAGTCCAGATTATCGTCCGTATATTGGGAAAGCGTCAGAGCAGAACAATAGGCATCCATGCAGCCCTTTTTCCCGCAATAGCAGGTACGGCCGCCGGGTTTAAGTATCATATGGCCGAATTCAGCACTTTTAAAATTGTCTCCCCGATAGATTTCATCCTGGATATAAACCGCACCGCCCACCGTATTGCTTAAGGATAGATAGATGCTGTTTTTTTCCGCCTCCTTTAATTCCGCATAAGCGGCGCTGTTGGCATCGTTGGAAAAGGCTGTTTCATATTTTAAAAATTGACTGAATTTTTTCAGACTCAGATTACTTACTCTAAAAACGTGGGTTCGCAGTAAAACTGAATTTGCAGTGTCGACAATACCCGGAATGGATAAACCGGCACCTAATACCTTGGTCTTGTCTATATGGTATTCCTCCAGGAAATCATCCAGCTCCGCACCAAGTCTTTCATAATAATTAACGGTATCCTCATAAGAACATTTTGTCCTTTTATATACGGACACCGTTCCGCTGGTATCAACTAATACCATACTGATATGATTTTTAGTAATATCCATGCCTACCGCATATTTATGCCCTTTTGACAAGGACAGGACTCCTGCTTTCCTGCCTCCGGTAGACTGGTATTTGCCCGTTTCCGTTACAATCCCCTTCTCCAGCAGCTCTTTTACATTCTGGAGTACGGTGGGCATACTAAGACCCAGCTCTCTGGCAATTTCCTGTTTGGAGGTTTCACCTTTTTTATAAATGTATTTTACAATATTTACTTTATTTCTGTGTTTGGTTTCCATCAGGCTTGGTTTTCGATTCATATGCACCCCGGCTTTTTATCTTCAACTTAATATAATTCTATCCAAAATGAAAAATGATAGGCTTTCTCCTTTCTATTATAGGATAATACAGGATGCAATTCAATTGAAATTTAGCTTTTCTCTGCCAGGACAGGCTGCACGATAGAATCCAGTTTATAAAATAATGTGCCGACTTCCAGATTTTCCGTAATTTTCACCTGGACCTCATCTGTTAATGCAATTAACTGATGCCATACTCCTTTATTCAGACAAACCGGTTTATCCAGCAAAAAAGCGTGGTAATCCTTCGGTGACTCCGGTTTGGCTGTCAGCAAAATCCCAATTCCCTTAAGCGGTTCGAAACTTTCATAAGAATCAGGATGACATTCCAATACCTGTGTACCATGGTCCCATACCCGGAACACGGCTAATCTCCAGGGTTTTACCTCCTCCTTAACCAGGATTTCAAAATTTGTCTCATCTCCTTCAAATTCCAGAAGCGTACCAAAGCCTTGAAAGTTATTTCGGTTTATATTTTCTATAATCTTCAATTTACCCCCCTTTCATATCCCTGCAATGCGGGCTTAAACTACACTAAAACGCCTGCTTTAAGCATCGCAGGCGCTTTATGTTTATAGTAGTTACATGTTTATCCGTTGAGACGAATATTAAGAAGCCTTGCACCGGTATGATTTTTATCCAAGGCCAGTACGGTATCAAATTCTTTCCCGGCTTCTTCTCTTCTGTCCAGCCCCATATATCCAAGTCCCATCATGAAATGACAGTGTATCTTATTCTTCCTGTTCAAATCTTCGTCAAATATCTGAAGATCCGGAAGAGATACTGCAAAATAATCAATTTCCACATCATCAAAAATATGTTTTCTGCCGTAGTCGATGAGTTTGTGGAACCTGCTCTGTGCTTCCTCAAAATGCTTTAATTTCAACAATGCCATTCCCTGGTAATAAATAGTTTCCGGCGGCTGGTCATTATAATACATCATTCCGGCTGGTTCACTTAAGCCGGTTGACGCTTTTTCAAAACATACCTCTGCCTGTAAGCTGTCTCCTGAACCTGCATAAGCACAGCCCAGATAATAATAAATATTATTTTCCTGTACCCCGGTAAGTTTACCTTCACCTAAGTTTTCCGGATAAGACCCCGTAAGCCTCCGAAGTCTCATTACTGCTTCTTCATAATTGCCACAGCTTATATCCTGTCTTGCGATTTCAATATTACTTAAGATGTACTGCGCCGGCACCCTGCCTTCTCCTCCCTCCCAGGGATGGAAGCTGCGGTCCATAATACAGGTCAGAGCTTTTTCGTGGTAACCCAGCGTATTCAGCAGCGTAATATATTCCAGATATAAATCATCTCTCATTACTACCAGTTCCAGATGACTTTCCAGATTTATCAGCCGTTCTTCCGGTGCGGTGCCCAGTTTCTTATGGAGCTGATCCAGTTCCATAAATACCCTGGCATCCGTAACATCTAATTCAAAGGCTCTGGCCAGTTCCTTAAGGGCTGCTTCTTTTTCCATTCGTTTATTGTAATAAGCCAGGGCCAGATTCCGGTGCACCGTCGGAAAGTCCTCCTTGCCGGCCGCAGAAGCTTCAAAACAGCGGATTGCATTCTCATACTGCTTCTTGTCATACCACAGGCACCCCAGATAATAAGAGGCAAAAGAACCGGAAGGATTTAACTCACAAGCCTTTTCCAATACCAGAATATCTTCCAGGCGGTGAGGGAAACAGTACTTACTGTCAGCTGCTTCAGCCAGTCTTATATAGGAAACTGCCTCTTCATCCGCATGAATCATTGCTTTAATATAACCTAAGTAGTAATATATGAGAGGGTATATTTTGCCGTCCTTTACTGAACCCAGATAAATTTTTAGTATGTTTTCAGCCTCCTCATAAAGTCCCGCTTCCATATAATCAATGGAAAGTTCGAGGTAGGTATTATGGTTTTCAAGAAGCAGGGACGTAAAGGCGGTTTCCTTATTCTTATCGTCAGTCAGCAAAATTTCTTCATACATGCTGCCAAAATCCATAGGATCAATCTCCAGGTTATCCTGTAGCAGGGCTTTTGCCTTATCGATTATACCCATATGGCGTAACAGTGCGGTTTTCAGGACTCTGGACTTCATATTGTGGTAATTACGGATAAGGGATTTATCAACATGATTCAAAGCCTCCTTATAATCCTGCCTCTTTGCGTCAATACAGGCTAACTGGTAGAATCCGGCATCCTGCCAGGCTCCGTTCCAGGTGGCTTTGTAAAACATATCATAAGCCTTATTCCATTCTCCATGGAACTTATAGGCAAGCCCGAGATTGTATAAAGCTTCCCCATCGTAAGGATTCGGATTGGAACGGGTCAGCTTCTTAACCGCTTCCTGATAATATGGAATACTCCTGGCGATACATCCTCTTGAAAACAGCAGTTTTCCGTAGGCATTATTAATCCGGTAATCCGATGGATCTCTTTTTAACCCTTCCAGATAGTAATCCGCAGGTTCATAAGTGGCATGGCGGTACTGTTCCAAATGAAGCCCGAACAGGAACAGATCTTCATTGGTACGTACTTCTGTTGGTGCAGGAATAGGTTTCGCCGCTTCGGGCATTTTCTGCAGCTCTTTGTTTTCCGGTCGGTAGGAAACTAACAGATTGCGTTCCTGGTCAAAGATTTTCACTTCAAAATCTGCTGCTTCTCCCGTAAGTTCTTCGTCCACTATTGTTTCATAAGCTTTATCCGGTGTCATATCAAGCTGTTCCGTAAAAATAAGTTCACCCTGTCTGGTAAGTTCAACGGCCGCATCACTGTATTCCCCTGTCACATAAGCTTTAATCACAAGCCTGCCGTCATCTCTTTCTAAATTCACCGCCGCAGACAGGGTGGCATTTTTAATTCTTCCCACTCCCTTGTAAGGCATGAAATACTGGGTAAAAGTCTTTTCTTCATAAGGTGCCATCCAGGCAAAATCCGGCTGGTTATCCGTAAAGCAGCCTGTCATTAATTCCACATACGGGCCGTCTTCATCCGTCAGATTCCGGTCCCAGGCTTTCCCGAATTCTCCGCAGCCCCAGGTCCACTGCTTCTTACCGGGTGAGACATGATGATCTGCAATATGCAGAATACCGGCTTCTTTTCGATAATCATAGCCGCCTACAAAATTATACTCGGAATGGTATGCCATATAGGAGGTGGGAACCGGTATGTTCTTATACCTGGAAATATCTACTCCGGCAGAATAATCCATCTTATAGTAAGTACCGGTTGCAATGGGGAAGTTGGATACATCCCGTTTTCCATGGTCCATAACCGCATGAACATCCGGTGGGAAAATTGACTGGGTGTTTTCATTTACCGCAACGGCAGGGTTTGCCCACCATAAAAAGGTTTTTGGTGAATCAGTCCGGTTATAAAGCTGAGCTGAAATTTCCAAATAAGCCTTATCCGGATAAAGGGTAAAGGCAGCCATTCCCTTAGTGCGGAACATATTCTCGATTTCGCTTACCCATATGGTACAGCTTCCGTCTTCATTCTCCGCTGTTTTGAAATTAACCGGGTCAAAGGTACTGGGTCTGTGATGCTGAGGCCAGTTAAATTCAATACCACCGGAAATCCAGGGTCCGTTCAGCCCTACCAGGGCAGGTTTGATTACCTGATTATAATAGACGAAATCGTACTGGTTGGTCTTATCCGTAGCTCTCTGGATTCTGCCCCCAAGCTCCGGCAGTACCATTATCTTGAGATACTTATTTTCCAGAAATACTGCTCTGTAGGTTTTATCCTTTTTGACGTCATAAATCTTATCAATTACACTGTGAGGATATACTTTTCCCGAACTTCCCTGATAAACTCTTTTTTCCAGGAACATAGGATTTTTATCCGGTTCACCGATCTCATAAGTGGGAATGGTAACATATTCTTCCCAGACCTTTACTCTTTTTTCATCTGACATATGCTTTCTCCTAACACATCATTTTCTATGGGCATTCGCAATATCCGGACTTAGATTGTGCATCCCGCTTTTTAGCACCATGACCTCGAAAATACTTGTATGTCCGGCCAAACCCATTCCTTCGCCCTATGTACAAGGTTACACGATACTCTTACTGTTCGTGAGATTCTAAATATAGTCCATATATTGCTTTTTTATACTTAGCATTATATAATGATTTTAATTGAATTGCATTACAATAAAATGCTTTATACTATCGATATCTTGTTATAGGAGTAAACAGATGAAATGTATGGAACCCGGAGTTTTAGAAAACTCTTCCTATTATTTTACAACCCTTTCCCCCCTGGCGAAAAGCCTGTATTTTTACCTGCTCTGCACCGGTCATTTTTACTGCGACAAAACTTACCACATTAAGCGTAAAAGCTATAACAGCTATCTTATTCTGTATATCTTAAGGGGGGAATGCAGCTTATCATTCCGCGGACATAATTATACCGCCCGTGAAAAGGATGTGGTGTTTATTAACTGCTACGAACCCCATTCCTACTGGTCCGATACGGAGCTGGAGTTTCTGTTCATTCATTTTGACGGCAGTATGTCCCCTAACTTTTTTGACCGGATTTATGGAAGCAGCGATGCGGTTTTCCGCCTCCCGGACCCTGCTGCCCTATCTCTGGAGGAGCTGTTAAGAAAACTTTTTTTGAGCTTTCACAAAGAGCAGTATTTACCGGAATCGGATATTTCCTGCCTTCTTCAGCAGATTTTATGTCTGCCGTTAAAGCCCGGTACTTATGAAAACAGTGAACTTTCCCTGGGAGACCAGGCCACCCAGTATATCAACGAACATTACCGGGAGGATTTAAACTTACAGAGCCTGGCTTCCCGCTATAATTTGAACAGCTATTATTTTTCTCATGTTTTTAAAAAAGAAACCGGATGTTCTCCTTATGAATATCTTTTACAGACCCGGATCAACCGGGCGAAAAAGCTGCTTAAAACTACAGAACTAACCGTAAAGTCCATTGGTTTTGCAGTGGGGTTTCACAGTGAATCCAATTTCACCTATATCTTTCACAAAAGAGCCGGCATGTCGCCCAAGGAGTTTCGAAAGCTTCCATTTTGATTCTATGATACACTGCCAGGCTATCTGTTCTTTCGGATATTTAGAAGAAATTTCATGAGCGAATAAGAGGCGGTGACCAACCACCGGGCGTACCAATAAGAAATGCACCTGCGTTATAATTCTGCAGGTGCATTTTGTATACTTACTTAATATTATTATTTATTTATATTATCACTACTCTTTCTTACACTTCCTGATCCGTAATGCCGATACCAAGCTCATCTAACTGCTTTTGTTCTACAACACCGGGTGCTTCCGTCATTAAACAGGAAGCATCTTTTACTTTCGGGAAAGCGATTACATCACGGATACTGTCTTCCTTTGCCATAAGCATGATAAGACGGTCAAGACCGTATGCCAGCCCGGCATGAGGAGGAACGCCGTATTTAAATGCATTTAAAAGGAATCCGAAACGCTCATAAGCCTCTTCTTTGGAAAAGCCCAATACCTCAAACATCTTCTCCTGAACCTGGTTCTGGAAAATTCTCACGCTGCCGCCGCCGATTTCCGTACCATTTAAAACAATATCGTAAGCTTTCGCTCTTACCTTGCCCGGGTCAGTTTCCAGCAATGCCAGATCTTCTTCCATGGGCATGGTAAATGGATGATGTTTCGCCGTAAATCTTCCTTCTTCCTTGGAGTACTCCAGTAACGGGAATTCTGTAACCCAGAGGAACTTGTACTCATCCTTCTTTAACAAATCAAGATTTCTTGCGATTTCTAATCTCAGGTTACCTAAAACATCAAATACAACATCATCTTCATCTGCTGCAAATAACAGTAAATCTCCGGACTTTCCGGACATAGCGGCTACCAGGACTGATAGTTCATCCTCAGTCATGAATTTTGAGAAGGAGGATTTATAAGTTCCGTCGCTGTTAATGGCCAGATATGCCAGACCTTTTGCTCCAAAGCCCTTAGCAAATTCCACAAGGGCATCAATTTTCTTTCTTGGCATCTCAGCCTGTCCTTCGGCATTGATACCTCTGACAGAGCCTCCTTTTTCCAATGCTCCTGTAAATACGGAAAAACCACAGTTCTTCACCTGCTCCGAAACATTCTTTAGTTCCATGCCAAAACGGATATCCGGTTTGTCGGAACCAAAACGGTCCATGGCTTGTGCATAGGTCATTCTCTGGATTGGAAGGGGTACCTCCACACCAATGGTTTCTTTAAACATTCTCTGCAGCAGTCTTTCGTTTATACTAATTACATCATCCACATCCACAAAGGATAATTCCATATCGATCTGGGTAAATTCGGGCTGCCTGTCCGCACGTAAATCCTCATCCCGGAAGCATTTTACGATTTGGAAATAACGGTCATAACCGGAACACATTAAAAGCTGTTTAAAGATCTGAGGTGACTGGGGAAGTGCATAAAAATTACCTGGGTGAACACGGCTTGGCACAAGGTAATCTCTGGCGCCTTCCGGAGTGCTCTTGGTAAGCATGGGAGTTTCTATTTCTAAAAAACCTTCTTCCGACAGGAATTGACGGGTCAGGGTTGCAACCCTGCTTCTCATAATCAGATTCTCCTGCAGATCCGGTCTTCTTAAATCCAGGTATCTGTACTTTAATCTTAATTCCTCTTTGGTTTTACTTTCTTCTTCTATGGGAAACGGCGGTGTCTCTGCTTCTGATAAGATCCTAAGTTCCGTCGCCCGCAATTCAATACTGCCGGTTGCCAGATTTTCATTGGCGGCACCGGAGCGTGATTCAATCTTTCCGACTACGGCGATTACGAATTCACTTCTTAACTTTTCCGCCTTTTTAAAGCCTTCTGCTCCTATATCGCCTTCTTCAAAGATAACCTGTAACAAACCGGAACGATCTCTTAAATCTACGAAAATAATTCCGCCTTTATTTCTGCTTTTTTGTACCCAGCCCATAACGGTAACTGATTCACCGATATTAGAGCTTCCAACTTCCGTACATCTGTGGCTTCTGTGCAAGCCCTTCATTGATTCTGCCATATTGACCTCCTAATTTTACGCATCTGGACGCGTTAAAACACCTATGCTATAATATCACTGATTATTCCCGGTAGTCAATACAAATTCTATCCTTCACCACGGATCTGACGAAGGTGGCAGCTTTTACATGTTCCGGATGCACCTGATAACTGTTGAGGGCTTCTTCACTTTCAAAGACACTGTCCAGTATCAGGTCAGCATGTCCGGAGCTGGAAGGCATAGGCTCTGTGATAACCTGAACGGAGATTACCCCGGGTACTTTATCCTTTAGCGCTTCCAGGCTTTCTTTAATTATTTTAGCATGTTCCTGCTTCTCTTCTTCTGTAAAATTATCCTGATGTTTCCACATAACAATATGCTTAACCATATAAAATCCTCCATCTAATAAATAAATTGTCAGGTAAATCAATACCCTGTAAGTTTCTTCATTATAATTCTTTTTATGCGAAATTACAAGTATCTGAATATCACAATGACACCCATTATCAGGAGATACAAAGGAGACTTTAACAGCTGCTATATTAAATTTTATACTGAAGTTTGTAGGGATTCTTATTTTTTTTATCCTGCTTTATTATTCTGTCGGCTTCTTCCAGATACAGGTTTACATCAAAGCTTTCATCCAGGGCTTCCGGTTTTATTTCAACGACTCCGTAAGATATGGAAGAATAGGTTGTATAGTTTTTAAGTTCATTCTCAATTTCCTCCATTAACCGATATGCCTCCACGGGATTCGTATCCGGACACAAGATTAAAAATTCATCCCCTCCCAGCCGGAAGATAATATCTTTTTGATCTCTTATAATCCCCTGGGCAATGGTAACAAAGTTTACTAATAATTCATCCCCTTTCCGGTATCCGAACTCATCATTATATTCTTTTAAGTGGTCAAAATCTATGGAGATCAGGTTCAGGCAATAACCTGACTGATGTGCTTTTTCTGCTTCTTTGTATATGACCGAACTAAAATATCTGTGATTATGGATATTGGTGAGAGGGTCTTTCATAACCCAGTTCTCCAGCATATCAACATACTCATTCAGTTCCTGGTCTTTTATCTCCTCTGTCTTTATGTAGTCCATCTGTTTCTGGTTCAGCCGGTGGATTTCACTTAACGTTCTTATGGTAGCCTGGCACCCGATGAGAACAGATATATATATCTTATGGTTCTTATAGTAAGCATTTACGCATACAGGCTGCATTACATTATCAATTTTGATGGTCAGGACATATCCCAGTGCGTAACCCTGGTTCTTAACCGTATATAGAAAATTTCTGAAGACAGTTTGGGAATCCTTATCCAGAAGTTTGCTAAAGCTCTGACCGACCTCCGGCAGGACTTCACTGGAGTTATAACTTATAACCTGTTCCACTTTTCCGGTTACATTGCAAATTACGGTAAATTCTCTGATCATATATTCCTGTCTCATACTTCTCTCCTATCTGCCCGCCCGGCGGGCCAGTGAAATAAGAGGGGTAAATAGCCCCGTCACCCATACCTGCAACATCAAAGATATAATAAAAAATGAAACAACCCCCTATACACCTCATCTATCTACTCCCTGATAAAATACACCTCCAATTTCCATAATATACTAATACATATATTAACAGCAAAACCTCACAAAATTCTCACAAATGTTTAAAAAATAAAATGATGTCTATAAATATTTGAAATTCACTTCAATTTATAAACATCACTTTCAATTATAAAAATCTTCCAGCAGTGGAAGTTCCATTTCAGATAATTTTTCATTAAACCAGGTTAAATACTCTGCTGTCTTTTCCTGTCTGCCGCTCCAGTCTTTCAATATGCCAAGCCACCAAAGCATCATATCTTCATTTTCCGGATGCTGCTTCACATAATGGCGGATAATCTCATCTGCCTGTTCGAAATCATCTTGCTCTTTTAACCGGTTAATGACCCGCTTACAAACCCGTTTAAAGATCCGGCCAATATTTTCCTGGAGGGAAACACTCCATATGTAATCCCTGGTTCCAAATAAGGGTGTTTTATAAGATAAACAGATACTCTTTACTTCTGCAAAATTCTTTTCCGAAAAAACAAATTCCGGATCATCCAAGCTTTTTAAAGCGTCCAGATCGGTAGCAAACCCCTCTGACTTTAGAACATAACCGTCATTGATTTTTTCTATATTCGCAGAAGCCGTGAGCTTCTTTAAAACCTGTTTGACCCGGTAGATGGTATTATACAGATTATGCAGTCCTCTCTCTTCCTCCATATCCGGCCAGAACTTGTCCATTAGCTCCCATTTATTAATATAGCTGCCCTGATGTATCAGAAAATAGGCAAAGACCTCTTCCGCTTTTTTAGTGGGCCACTTTATAAACTGATTCTTTGTGTCTTTTATTTCAAAACAACCGAAGCATCTAATCTGACAAGATTTCAACGATTCCGTTTCCAGGGCGGTCGGTTCACTGCTATTTTGCTTCTTCGGATTTTCTGTTTTTGTCTTATTTAATCTCTTAATAACCCGCATGATATCCTGATAATTAACTGGTTTAAGCAGATAATCCATGGCCTCTACCCCAAAGGCATCCACCGCATATTTTGAATATGCCGTAGTAAATACGATCTGAAGCTTATGCTGTTTTTCCATTAATTTTCTGGCCAGCTCAATACCATTCATCCGCGGCATCTCAATATCCAAAAAAGCCACATCAGCCTTCAGTTTGTCAATGGAGTATAACACCTCCTCCGGTGAAGAAAAGGCTGCTACTACTGTAAGCTCTTTAAATCCCTTCAACATTTTAATCATATAGTTCAGCGCAAATTGTTCATCCTCAACAAGTATTACTCGATACACTTAATCAACTCCTTTAAGCTCTTTTTCCTTCGGTAAGTAAAGTATGCATCTTGTACCCTTTTCCAGCTCAGAATCAATTTTTTATTATAAAATAACTGCCGGTTTTAAGACACGCAGGCAGTTATTTATTACATTGATGATAGTATATTCAGTTTGTTGTTCTTATTTCAAAAAATAATCCTTTATTTTATCTAATGCAGTTTCCGTCTGTTCTCCATTTTCCATATTTTTAATGGTAACGGTCTTTTTCGTAATTTCATCGGCTCCAATTATAATGGTATTTTTCGCACCAATTTTATTCGCATATTTCATCTGCGCTTTTACACTGCGGTCCATATAGTCTGTTTCTACGATAATACCCGCATTTCTAAGGCCGTTCACGATTGTATATGCCGCAGGTTTTGCCTCCGTGCCAAGAATACCTACATACAGCTCCGGTACTGGTTCCGGTTCCATTTCCACATTCTCCTTGTCCAGGAAATAGATAATACGTTCAATCCCCATACCAAAACCTACGGAGGGGATATCCTGTTTCTCATCAATTTCATGGATCAGATTATCATAACGGCCGCCTCCGCATAAAGTAAAGCCGTCCTCATTTACAAATTCAAATACGGTCTTGGTATAATAATCCAGGCCTCTTACAATACCGGTATCCACTTCATAGGGAATATTTAATTCCTCCAGCAGATATTTCAGTTCATCAAAGTGGCTTTTGCATTCCTCATCCAGATATTCAATGGTTCTCGGTGCATCTTTGACAATCTCTTTACAGGAAGGAACCTTGCAGTCAAGAACCCTTAAAGGATTTTTAAGCATTCTTTCACGGCAGGTGGGGCAAAGGTGCTCCTCATGCTGTTTTAAATAGGTTAACAGGGCTTCATTATAGGTTTTCCGGCAGTTGCCGCAGCCAATACTGTTAATGTGAAGCCTGGCACCTTTAAGTCCGATTTTACTGATAAAGGTTGTGATTAAGGTTATTAATTCCACCTCTGCCAAAGGGCTTTTGGAACCGATAAATTCAACCCCGAACTGGTGGTGCTGGCGAAGTCTGCCGCTCTGGGGCTGCTCATAACGAAAAGCAGGTGTTACATAAAATAATTTGGTAGGCTGGCTTTCCGCATACATATTATTTTCCAGATACGCCCGGATTGCACCTGCCGTACCTTCGGGTTTTAAGGTTACACTTCTGTTGCCTTTATCCGTAAAGGTATACATTTCTTTTTGCACCACATCTGTTGTTTCGCCCACACCTCTTTGAAATAAAACCGTATGTTCAAAAACAGGTGTTATGACTTCTTTTATATTATAAGTCCTGCATAATTCTCTGGCTAATTCTTCAATTCTGGTTCTTTTATACATATTGCTTCCAAACCAGTCCTGGGTGCCTTTCGGTCTTTGTGTAATCATAATATTGCCTCCAAATCTATCTAAATTTTAATAATAACCATCATGGAGTATTTTTCTCCAGGAATAGATCTTTTTATTAATATGGTCCACAAACTCATCTACCTGGATAAATTCTTCCGAGTGGACTATCCTTAAAAAGGCTAGGAATATCTGCATGTCGAAATTTTTTACTTCCTCTATCATGAGCTTTACTGCCATTTCCTTATCAAAAGCCGCACGGTATCTGCGGTCCGATATTAATGCCGCATATACGTCGCAGATTCGTATAATTCTGCCGCCTAAAGGAATATCTTGTTCTTTTAAGTTTTCCGGATAACCGGTTCCGTCATAATTTTCATGATGATGATAAACGGATTCCAACAGCGTTTTATCGTAATTGTATTTTTTTAATATTTCATATCCAATGGAAGGATGCAGCCTGATATACTTCATCTCCTCGACAGTTAAAGTATGATCATTTCTTTTATATAAAAACTGTCCCAGTTTCAATTTCCCGATATCATGAACCAATCCGGCCTGCGCCATAATCTGGCAGAAAGAAGGTTCCATATCCATTTCGGCAGCCAGAAGATAAGCCAGTTTGCTTACCAGTATTCCATGATCAATTGCTTCTTCCAGATCACCGGCCAGAACCGCTTCCTGATCCGATATTAAAAGTTCAAGAGTTTCCTGTAATACCATCCGACTTTCCTTTCTATAAACCTTGAGAATTTTCTAATAGGAAAATACGCTTTCTCTCAATCATTTCATCGATGCGTTCCACATAATCTTTCAGGCTCTTTACGTTTTCAACCCGTTCAATGCGGTTTTCTTTATGAAATACAAATTTGGATAAGGCACCTGCTCCCAGAGCCAGGATTGTCTGCTTTTCTTCCATAATCAGTATATTATAAAGTCCTTCCTTACCATACCGGGCATAACCAATATTTTCAAGATTATCAGCCATATTTTTCTGCCTGTACAAGTAATAAGGATAGTAACCTGCAGCTTTTGCATAATTTTCCGTCAGCCGCAGCATTCCCGCTGCATCGGCAGGTACCATTCCAAGATAATTTTCTTTTTCCGTATTTAATCTGGCTGCCCGCTTAATTGCCAGAGTGTGTACCGTCAGGCTGTCCGGCTTTAATTTATCTATTTCCTCCAGGGTATGAATTACCTCTGCTTTATCCTCACCCGGCAGACCAATAATGATATCCATATTAATATTATCATGGCCGCAGTTCCTGGCCAGTTTAAAGGCTTCCGTTACCTGACCCACCGTATGCTTCCTGCCAATTAAATCCAGTGTCTTCTGGCTCATGGTCTGGGGATTAATTGAAATCCTGGTTACCCCGTGTTCTTTTAATACTTTTAATTTTTCTTCGGTTATACTGTCAGGCCTGCCTGCCTCCACCGTGTATTCTCGGACATAAGTAAAGTCAAAGGTGGCACCGATATGGGTCAAAAGCCCGTCAAGTTCGTCAGCTGTCAGGGTGGTAGGGGTTCCGCCACCTAAATAAACCGTAGTTAGTTTTTTGTTTAGGCCGCAATTTCCGGCATAAGTTATTTCCTTATATAAAGCTTCCAGATACCCTTTCACCCAGTTACCGGATTTTTCGAGAGAATAGGAGGTAAAGGAACAATACAAACAGGTACTTGGACAAAATGGTATTCCGATATAGATACTATAGCCATTCTGGTAATCCATCTCTCTTAATAAAGTGACTTCCCGCTTAGCAACCTGTAGGCTGATATCCACCTTTTCACCGGAACACAGATATTCCTCTTCCATATAGGTTCGGATTTCTTCCTCCGAACTATTATGTTCCAATCTCTCAAAAGCGATCTTGGTAGGCCTTACACCCGTCAGGGTACCCCAGGGCAGCTTTTTACCGGTAATATCCGACAGGCATTCATATAGTGCACGTTTTAACTGATTTTTCCCCAGAGGGCCCTTATTCATACCCGAATACAGTTCCTCCTGGTTTTGAAGTGCGTAAATCCGTATTGCTGTTTCATCCAGTTCAATGTGAATTCCAAGATTGCCGGGTTCTTCGTACTTATTACTCTCATTCACTTCAATATCAGTATGATTAGAACCATTATCTTTTTTTATTATTTTAATCGGTTCCTGAGGGAAAAATGCTTTAACAAGAGAATGAATGTCATACTCAAACTCATCTTTAGATAAATATATGTGAATCATGATGGCTCCTGTCCAATTCTCTGTTAATCCCAGAAATTATTTTCTCCGATATAGGGGTTATGGATTTTTTCATAACCTATGGTGGTTTTATCACCATGACCCGGGTAAACGAATACCTCCTCCGGTAAAACCATTAATTTGCGTCTTATGGATTCTAACAGGGTATACTGATCACCGGTGGGCAGATCGGTTCTGCCTATGGATTCTAAAAACAAGGTATCACCGCTTATGAGAACTTTATCTTCCTCAAAATAATAGCAGACACCGCCTGCCGTATGGCCGGGAGTATGAATTACTTTTATTCTCATTCCGCCTAGTGTAAGCTCTTCTTTATCCTTTAGAAACCGGTCTGCCGACAGGGTGTAATTTTTCCTTACCATCCGGGATCCGTTAAGATTATAGTCTTCCAGAAGGGCTTTTTCATCCTCACCGGCCAGGATGGGTATGCCAAAAGCCGCCGCCAGGTCTCCTGCCGCCATGATATGGTCAAAATGTCCATGGGTAAGTAAGATGGCAACCGGCGATAAATCCAGTTCTTCTATCTTTACTTTTAAGGCAGGAGCCTGATCCGGCGGATCTATGATAAGGGCTTCTTTTGTAGATTCATTAAAAACTATATAACAATTGGTACTGACCATTCCTAACACGTAAGATTGTATCTTCATATCTGCCTCCTGTTCTTTTTCACAAATGGCTTCCTCCAGGAGAAGGTTTAAACAACCGGTTTTCTTTATCAGCCGGTTGTACGTTCTATATCAAGTACGCTTTCCACACTGCGGAGTTTTGCTACGATATATTTTAACTGTTCCACTCCGTTAATTTCAAAGCCTATGCTGATAGTCGCAGTACCCTGCTTACTGGTTCTGACCGTCATGGAGGTAACATCTATCTTATTCTCCGTTAAAATCCTGGATACATCCACTAATACGCCGCTTCGGTTATTGGCATAAATCTTGATTTCCGCCGTATATAATTCACCGCCCTGGGATTTATCCGGGGATACGTTCCATTCGGCTTCGATTAACCTGGCACGGTCTTCTTCCGACAGGTTCATAAGGTTGATGCAATCGGTCCGGTGTATGGATACACCGCGGCCACGGGTTACAAATCCTATAATTTCATCTCCCGGCACAGGACTGCAGCACTTGGAGAAACGCACTGCCACATCGTGGATTCCTTCCACCACAATACCGCTTTTGGATTTGGCAAAAGCTGCCGGTTTGTTCTCTCTTATCTCGGATAAAGTATCCAGAACCTTTTCATCGGTTATTTCTTTTTTATGTTTTTTATCAAACTCATCTTTTAACTTGTTAATTACCTGGCCTTCTTTTAAACCGCCGTGGCCGACTGCGGCATAGATGGAATCCCAGTCCCGGAAGCCATACTTTGACATAACCTTGTTCATAAACTCAGGTTTTAATAACTCACTCAAGCTGATACCCTTCGTCTTGCAGTAAGAGGTAATCATCTCCTTGCCGCGGGTTATGTTATCTTCTTTCAGTTCCGTTTTAAACCACTGATTAATTTTATTCTTGGCCTGGGTACTCTTAACCAGGGATAACCAGTCTCTGCTGGGTCCTTTGGAATTCTGGGAGGTAATAATTTCAATACGGTCCCCATTCTGGATTACATAATCAATGTTCACCAGTTTGCCGTTGACTCTGGCGCCTACCATCTTATTCCCTACCGCGCTGTGAATGCTGTATGCAAAATCAATGGGGGTGGAGCCGTTCGGCAGATTCTTTACATCTCCGGTAGGTGTAAAACAATATACGCTTTCCGAAAATAAATCCAGATCACTCTTAAGCAGGCTTAAGAATTCCTTATTATCGGACATATCTCTCTGCCACTCTAAAATCTGGCGCAGCCAGGTAAGTTTTGCTTCTTCTGTATCTTGTGAATTTTTGCCGTCCTGACCTTCTTTATACTTCCAGTGGGCTGCGATACCGTATTCTGCCGTCCGGTGCATTTCATAAGTACGAATCTGGATCTCAAAAGGCTGTCCGTTGGGACCGATTAAAGTAGTATGAAGGGACTGGTACATATTTGGTTTCGGCATGGCAATGTAATCTTTAAATCTGCCCGGAATAGGTTTATACATCTCATGTATAACACCTAGAACCGCATAACAATCCTTAACGGACTCTACAATTATGCGTACTGCAAATAAATCAAAAATCTGATCCAGGGTTTTATTTTGGTTTACCATTTTCTTATAAATACTGAAGAAATGCTTGACGCGTCCGTCTATTTTTGCATCAATTTCTGCTTCCAGAATATGAAATCTGACTTCTTCCACAATTCCGTTAATGATTTCTTCCCGCTCACCCTTTTTGGAGTTGATCTTCTCGGTTAAGTCATTATAAACCTCGGGTTCCAAGTATTTTAAGGACAAATCATCTAATTCTATTTTAATTTTGGAAATACCAAGTCTCTGTGCAATCGGTGCATAGATGTCCATGGTCTCCCTTGCTTTTTCTTTTTGTTTTATGGGGGTCTGGTATTGGAGAGTCCGCATATTGTGCAGACGGTCGGCCAGCTTAATCAGGATAACACGGATATCCTTTGCCATGGCCAGAAACATTTTTCTTAAATTCTCTGCCTGAATCTCTATTTTATCCTTGGAATAGCTTAACTGGGTCAGTTTTGTAACCCCGTCTACCAAAAGAGCAATTTCCTCATTAAACTCCTTCGCCAATTCCTCGGTTGTATATAGCGTATCCTCCACAACATCATGGAGCAGTCCCGCAACAATGGTTTCCTTGTCTAGTTCCAGCTCCGCTAGTATAATTGCCACACACAGGGGATGTATTATATAAGGCTCTCCTGACTTTCTGAATTGGTTTTTATGAGCCAGGTCCGCAACCTGATAGGCTTTTTCAATCATGGAAATATCAGCTGAAGGATGATAACTTTCCACAATTTTAACAAGCTCCTTATATAAAACTTCGGGGCTCGTAAAATCTTCCGGAACCAGCAACTCTTTATTTTTTTTGTCTCTATTATCATTTTCACCCATTTTAAAAGCTAAATCACTCATGAAATCACCACCAGTCTGTAAGTTTATCTTTTAATTATAAACAATCTCTAAAAAAAAATCAATTCCTTTATTGAATAATGACACATCCTGCTGTATTTTGTCATTCTCTTCCATTATTTAGGTAATTAATGGTAAAACATCTGTAATAAAGTTTTTGCCATAGACCGGATGTTTCATACATCAAATCTATGGCAAAATTTAATATAAATATATGATTTTATAATTACAAGGTTCTGATTATACAAGCCGGGGAACAGATTATTTATTTTCCTTCATATTTTATAACGGCATCCACATTGTATCCTTTTAATTTATCTCGTCCGTGAAGTCCTTCCAGCTCAATCAGGAATATGATCTTTACCACTTCGCCGCCTAAACTCTCAACCAGTTTGGTTATGGCTTCAATAGTTCCGCCGGTTGCAATCAGATCGTCAATAATGGCTACTTTCTGGCCGGGTTTAATCGCGTCCTTATGCATTTCAATGGTGGCAGTGCCGTATTCCAGCGCATATTCCATTTCAATGGTTTCACAGGGCAGCTTGCCCTTTTTGCGTACCGGTATGAAGGCTTTATTCAAATTATAGGCAATGGGAACCCCAAATATAAATCCCCTTGATTCCGGTCCCACAATTACATCTATATCCAATCCGTCTAATAATGTCTGCATCTGGTCTATAGACATTCTTAAACTATCCTTATCCTGCAATACGCTTGTTACATCCCTGAAAACAATTCCTTTCTCTGGGAAATCAGGTATACTTCTCACATATTCTTCTAACTTTTTCATTCTGCTCCAATCTGTGCGCTTAGACGCACTTATAAATCAAGATGTTCCTAACTCTTACTGGATATTAAATTGACTTATGCTTTCCATAATATTAATAACACCAACGATTATTATATCATTTCCTATTTTAAATATCAATTTATTTCATCCATTGGACAAGGTAAAATTTCATTTAATTACACTCTTTCCTTTCTATTAACCTATTCTTTATGCGGAATATATGTTACTGCCTGGAAACCTGGCGCATCCCCCCTTAAGCGTGCCATGTGCATCCTGTGCACCCTGCGTAAAAGGCTTTTTAATTATTGGTAAAGTCAGTGAACTTTCCTGTAAAAACATTAAAAAGAAAACCGGCGACAATATATCGTTCACCGGTTTTCCTTATACTTTTATCGAAGATCAATTATTGCTTAATTATAGATACATTAGATTTCTACCAAAACCAGGTAATAATAAATTGCTAAAGAAATATTACTTCACCAATATAGGCATAAAAATACCACCCTGAACGCTTCTGGCTATAAAATGGCAGGAATCTCCGCTTTCCGTCTCATACCAGTCGGAGAAAGGTATTCTGGATGCCGTATTTTTAACATACTCGGCTACAGGAGATATCAGTTGTTCTGCCTGCTCTTTGCTGTCGGCCAATGCCGCACACCAAAGAACCCAGTCACTCTTGGTATAATTCTTCCGGCTGTCTAACGGTACACCGTAAGCATTATTTTTACTGATATAATAGTTTACTTCTTTCTCAAATACTTCCTTGGAGAACAGACTGCTGCCAAAGAATTTATCCCATACCAGATTGTATTTAAGGCTCCAGGAATCAGCGTTATCAAAGGTAAGACGGTAATGATCACCTGATAAGGCCCGTGCTTCCCAGTCTTTCGCCATGTCAGCTGCTTTCTGGTGATACTGCTCGTATACTTTAGTTTCCCCTATCTGTTTTGCCAGCTGTGCAAAAGCTTCAATACCCATAATAGCTTTGGCTGACAGATTTACATTATGAGAGAGATGACCGGCAAAATCGTCGGTACATAACTGCTCTCCGGGATCTGCTCCATAAGTCAACAGATAATCCGTCCACTGCTTCAGCACTTCATAATGGGGCTTAGCAAATTCCGGTGATTTATCAAGAGCACATACCGCTGCTGTCATAATAAGCATATTGCCGCATTCCTCTACCGGCATCTGATATTTAAAATCATAGATCTCACTGCCGGCAGGATACATATAATAGAAAGGAAAGATATCCCCGTTATTATAACGGAACTCCAGATGTTCTTTCTTCCCGTTGAGTCCGTAAACCTGGCCGGAAGCATAAGGGTAACGGCCTACATCATGAGGTGCAAAATCATACTCCCATACCGGGCATCCCGCAAAATAGAATACCGGGCGGAGCATGCCTTTTACATATTCCGTATTGTATAAAAGGTATAAAGGTACGGAAGGATAGCTTACATCTACGGTTCCGATACATCCGTTGGAATCATTCTCCTTGGATAAAAAGATCAGTTTGCCGTCTTTGTCTGCAATCAGTTTATGAGCTGCGATGGAATGACGGTAACTTACATTACACAATAATGCGTAATCTTTACCGCCGGTGCTTTCTGCTCTTTCTTCAATGTCCTTATCCAGTTCCTCTGCTTTTTTAAGAACCTTTTGTTTATCCTGGAAACTTGCGCCGATGGCATCCAGAATCGTATCGTACTCCGTTGTCCAGTAAGCTTTCTGCCAGGCACCAAAATAATATATGGATAACAGATCATCGTAAGCGATAATCATGGAAGCCTGGTTTTTATCTTTACCGAGGCAGGCGGTTGCTGTCAGCTTACTGTTCTTACTGTCGTATATAGTAGAAATATGTTCTTCTTCTGCAGCCAGGTATACAAAACCCCAGTCTATGGTTATGTTATCACCGCTGTGTCCTAACGGATGCTGCCCTGCTTTACCCATGGACGCATAGTGGAACGTATCTGTGGTATGATTTCCGCCGATAAGATCCCCCTCGGTATACTTTACCAGATCTGAAGTAACGATGAAATCAATTCTGACTTCTGCTTCCTGTTTTCTGGTTATTTCATAATCAATGTAGGTACAGGGTCTGGATACCAATACCGGATTCTCCAGTATTAACGGTGAGGTAAAACCAACGGTAAGAATAACCTTATCGTTTTCAAAAGTATACTTTGTTGCTGTTGCCGTTACTTCCAGGCTTTTCTGCTCGATAACCGGATGAAACTCATGGCTTCCTAAAAAGCTGTAAACTGTGTTATCAATGGTGATATAACCATACAGTCTCTGAGGCGCTTTGCACCAATGTACGGTATCTGAACCATACAGCTGATCTGACGAGGACCAGATACTAAAATAAGGATCATGCAATATTAAAGGTACACTGGCAATTCTGTCAATTTTCATAAAATCCTCTCATTCTGCCGCCTGCTGCGGCTTAAAGTATGATGTAGTTTGAGGGTGACGTTAAACTGCCGCCCTCATTTTAATATGATTGATCTCATAATTACAATTATACCATATCAGTACCCATAATGTAATACCATTTATGACGCAAATGTAAATTATGTTATATCATTCATATTAATATATCATCTTTTATAAAGGAGCTGCTTGCAATACACTGGTGCTGAAATTATTGCAACTGAATCTTGCGAAAAGTATTGTTCGTATAGCTGCTTGCAATACCCTGCAGCTGGATTATTGTTTTTATTTAACTATCTGATAGTTCTGAATTACAATCTGCACCGTCCGATTGCCGCCGTATTCATTAATTCCCGGGTAATAGGTTACAGATAACTTCACCCTGTTTTCCCGGTTCTGGAACATTTTATCAACTTCCTCCTGCCCGTAATTCTGGGACAGCAGCTCCAAAAAAGCTTCCACATCTCCGAAATACAAAGCTTCCATTACTCTTCCATAATCGTTTACTACATTCAATTTCAGGACGTTGGAATTTTTGCCAATAACAAAAGCCCTCCTGACCCGGAGATTTTTCTCAGCAAATATAGGTTTAATATTTCCTTTTCCAAAGGGCTCCATAAGTTCCAGTTCCTGAATTAATTCTTCACTTAAATAACCTAAGGGCAGCAGAATATCAATGGAAATCTTGGGTATAAAATCCTCTTCCGTCAGGCTGGAATTCTGATTAATCTCTTCCCTTAATTGTTCTACCATGGTTTCCTCTAAGGATAACCCGGCAGCCAGGGGATGGCCTCCATACTTTAACAGTAAATGTCTGCATTTTGACAACTCTTCATAAATATTGTATTGTTCGATGGAGCGGCAGGAACCTTTTACAGAAACTTCGGAATCTGTCAGTACAATGGCAGGCTTATTGTAGCGTTCCCTTAAGCGGCCGGCTATGATCCCTGCCAGACTTTCATGACAATCCTTTAAATACACCACCAGTACCTTATCCGATTTCCTGTTACTCTCTTCCACCAGTTTTACTGCCTGTTCCAGTCCCTTCACGGTCATTTCCTTGCGGACATCATTTAGCTGCTTTAATTCACCGGCTAATTTATCTGCTTCATCTTCGGTTGCGGATAGCAGAAGACCAAGCCCTTTTTTAGCCGTATCCAGCCTTCCGGATGCATTCAGACAGGGACCGATGATATATCCGAGATGGTAGGCCGACAGGGCGGAGAGATTAATATTATTTTTCTCTAATAAGGCTTTCAGCCCGTAATTACCGGTTTGTTTCAAAAGTTTCAAACCATGCTTAACGATTATCCGGTTTTCGTTAATCAGTTCCATAACATCACAAACCGTTGCAATCGATACTATTTCTAACAGTGCTTCCACTTCCTGTTTATTGATACCAAAGCGGTCATAAAGCACCTGCACTAATTTAAAAGCCACGGCCGCACCGCACAGATTCTTAAATGGATAACCGCAGTCATGCTGTTTGGGATTCACGACTGCATCCGCCTCCGGAACCAGATATTCCTTTTTTCCTGCGGTTTCAGTGTAAGGAATATCATGGTGGTCCGTAATGATAACCGTCATACCTAGTTCTTTGGCTTTTTGGGTCTGTTCCCAGGCAGCGATACCGTTATCACAGGTTAGAATCGTATCAATTCCATCCCGGTAAGCTTCGTCAATAATATTCATATTGATACCGTAACCGTCTTTTATCCGGTCCGGAATCTCATAATCCACAGCGGCTTTGCATTTTAACAAGGCCGTATACAGTACATAGGTAGCGGCAACTCCGTCTACGTCATAATCACCTACTATTCTGATTTTTTTCCCGCCGTTGATTTTTTCAACAAGAATATCGCAGGCTTTCTCCAGATCTTTCATCTCCAGAGGATTATGTAAACGTTCTAGTTCCGGATTCAGATATGCCTTAATATCTTCTTCCGTTTCCTGGTTTCGATTGACCAGCAGCCTGGCAATCACTTCGCTGATCTTATATTGTTCCATCATAGCGGAAAAATCCGCTTTCTTATTTTTTAAAACCCATTTTTCCATAGAAATCTCCTTACGTTTTCCATACCGAATCAGAGCGTATGTAAAAAACTGCATGTGTCTCAAAAAGATATAAGTAAGAGTCTGGCTCGCCAGACTCTAGCGCTGACGCGCTGTCACGGCAGTGACAACTTCCTTAAGCGCGCCATGTGCCTCCCCCGGAGGGTTTTTATCGTATAGGACGAACTTTCTATACGATAAAAAAAGTACCTGCCGGCAGCATCCTTTATAAGGCTATTAAATGCAGGCGGCAGGCTTATCTGTTTATTCCATGGCAGCTTCTGCTGCTTTTAACATGATGGCACATTCAACTCTCTTTTTCTGCAGTTCGCAGCCGATATCATAT
>JAEZSL010000199.1 GCA_023443925.1 Bacillota bacterium
GCTTTTTTATTTTTCGAAGACCCGGATAGATTATCGTTATTGATTAAATAGTGGGTTTTTGCAGTTACAGAACCCGTTACTTTTCCGCCTTTTTGCTCAATGAATTCCTTTAATTCATTCCGGTTGGCAAAGCGTTCAACAGAACCGGTGATTACAAAGGTCTTACCTTCTAAGGCCAAATTCTGTATTTCTTCTCTGACCACCGGTTTTTCCAGCCGGATTACTTTTAATAAGTCATCAATAATCATCTGGTTACTCTGGTTATGAAAGAATTCAACAAATGTATCCGCAATAACCCCGCCAACTCCCGGTATGGTTAAGAGTCTGTCTTTTTCTGCGTTTCTTATTTCATCAAAATCATTATTAAACTCCTTACAGATCAGTTTCGCATTAGATAACCCGATATTCATAATCCCTAAACTGTATAAAAATCTGGCGGCGGAAGTGTCTTTTGCTTTTTCGGCAGAAGCAATCAAATTCCGGTAAGATTTCTCCCCAAAACCCTCCATCGTTATTATCTCATCTTTAAACCGGTCTAAGCGGAACAGGTCTGCCAATTCATGAATCATACCTTTTGCAATAAATTTTTCAATGGTCGCTTCTGATAAACCCTCCAGGTTCATTGCATCCCGGCTCACGAAATGGGTAAAGGATTTAATTTTTTTAGCGAGACAGTCCGGATTGGTGCAATATAATGACTTAACATCGTTTTCCTGCCTGATCTGAGCAGGATGCTGACAGACCGGACACTCCTCCGGAATCTCAATCTGCCCGCTTCTGGTCAGATTATCCGCTATCTGGGGAATAATCATATTTGCCTTGTATACCTGAATTGTATCACCAACACCCAGTTCCAGGGCTTCCATAATACTAATATTGTGTATACTGGCACGGCTTACGGTAGTACCCTCTAATTCAACCGGTTCAAAAACTGCTATGGGATTTATAAGTCCGGTTCTGGATGCACTCCATTCAATTTCCGTTAACCGGGTTTCCCGTATTTCATCCATCCATTTAAAAGCAATGGAATCTCTGGGGAATTTTGCAGTGCTGCCCAGAGAGCGGCCGTAGGCAATGTCATTATAGGTTAATACAAGCCCGTCCGACGGAAAATCGTTCTGAGGAACCTGTTCGGAGAACCATTTAACAATCTCTTCCAGATTCTCAACGGTAACAGTTTTTGTTTCAACAACATCAAATCCTAATTCCTTCAGCCACAACAACTGATTTATTCTGGAATTATGAAAATCTACACTTTCTGAAACACTTACTAAATGAAACGCGAAAAAATGAACTTTTCTCTTTGCGGTGATTTCATTATTTAACTGCCTCACGCTTCCGCTGCATAAATTTCTCGGATTTTTATACTTTGCTTCCACATCTTCTATCTCGGCATTTATTTTTTCAAAGTCGGAGTATTTAATTACCGCTTCTCCACGGAGAATTAACTCCCCGGTATAATTGATATTAAGTGGTATGTTTCTAAAAACCCTTGCATTACTGGTAATAACTTCGCCGACTTCGCCATTTCCCCTGGTTACGGCGCTGAACAGCTTTCCTTCTTTATAGGTAAGCACTATGGTTAAGCCGTCCAATTTCCAGGATAAGAGTCCGGTCTGGACGCCAAGCCAGTCCTTTAAAGCGCCTGTTTCTTTTGTTTTATCAAGTGACAGCATAGGCATATCATGTCTTACCTTGGGTAATTCACTCAACACTTCATAGCCGACATGGATGGAAGGGCTATTAGAAAGTATAACTCCGGTTTCTTTTTCTAACTGCGCCAGTTCATCATAAAGAGCATCATATTCAAAATTGCTCATGATTTCTCTGTCTTCCTGATAATAGGCCTTACCTGCTTCATTTAACAGACTAACCAGCTCTTTTATTCGTTCCAGTTTATTTTCCATATTTATAAATTCCCCATTTCCACACTTGTATTTGTATAAATTTAAGTTTGTATTGAGGATTCCACAGACACATTTTAAAGTGAAGCTTTCAATTAGGTTTCACTTCTCCCGTCATAATGCCGGTCCGGGCTATCTACAATAGTTGGCGGAGAGCCTGGAAAAGCACCTGCTAAATTATATAACATTCTTCCCAGTCATTATCCGTTTATTAAATTTGTCTTTTATTACCAATTCCGTTGGTGTTTCTTATCACCTTTTCGATCCGTAGCACTTTCTGTCTTGGCTCAATTACCTGGATCTTTTATAAGTCTTTTTATAGTCCGGCTTGGAATAAGAATGGTTCTCTGATTTCTTCCCAGGGTTACTTTTCTTTCTTCCGTTCTCATAAGCTGATCTCCCAGATTTATCTTTTATTGCCGGTTTATCTTTTGTATCAGTTTCCCCGTTATACGCAGTTTTATCATTAAAACCAGATTTATTTCTAAACGTAGTTTTGTCTTTAAATCCTGCTTTATCTTTGAACGTTGTTCTGTCTTTAAATCCAGGTTTATCTCTGAACGTAGTTCTGTCTTTAGAACCAGATTTATCTTTGTACGTTGTTCCGTTTTTAGAACCAGATTTATCTTTGTACGTTGTTTTCTCTTTAAATTCAGGTTTGTCTTTGAACGTTGTTCTTTCTTTAAATCCAGGGTTATCTTTGTACGTTGTTCTGTCTTTAGAATCAGATTTATCCTTGTACGTTGTTCTGTCTTTAAATCCAGGTTTATCTTTGTACGTTGTTCTCTCTTTAGAACCAGATTTATCTTTGTACGTTGTTCCGTCTTTCGAATCAGATTTATCTTTATACGTTGTTCTGTCTTTAGAACCCGGCCTATCGCTGTAAGCAGTTCTACCTTTCATACCAGACTTATCATGAAATGCAGCTCGTTCTTTCGTTCCAGATTTATCTTTTATTGTTGTCTTACTATTATCACTGACTCTGCCATTTGTATTGTTTTTATTACTTATAGTAGTTTTTTCATTAATTTCTGTTTTATGTCTTCTGTCTGTATTATCATTTAAACTTATATTTTTCCGGGTTGCTTTACTGTCTGTACCCTTACTGTCCTTGCCAGCTTTATCTTTTATAGTCGCTTTATCTTTTATACTGTATTTATCTCGTTGAAAAGATCCCTTTCCCGGAGTCTTTTTCGTGTTATAGTTGTTTTTTACTCGTTTCTGATTAATAGACAGATCGCGGTCTTCATCTGAAGCATCCTCCAGGGAATTCCATATGGTTTCCGGTGTATTAATTGAACTACTGATTAACTCATTTAACCCTGCTATTTCTTTGTCAGTCACATTTCGGTAACCGCCCAGCTGCAGGTACCCCAAATTAACGTTCATGATCCGGGTGCGTTTTAAAGTTAATACTTTATAGTCATAGTATTCACACATACGGCGGATCTGCCTGTTCAGCCCCTGAGTCAGTACAATTTGAAATGTAAACCGGTCCATAGCTTTCACCGTACAGGGCCTGGTTACAGTATCAAGAATCGGTACCCCAGCTGCCATTCCATTCAGGAATTCTGCCGTTAATGGTTTATTTACTGTAACAACATATTCTTTTTCATGGTTATTACCTGCCCTGAGAATTTTATTAACAATATCTCCGTCATTGGTTAGCAGTATAAGGCCTTCAGACTCTTTATCCAGCCTGCCGATAGGATAAATTCTTTTATTATATTGAATAAAATCTATGATATTGTCTTTTTCCCTTTTATCCGTAGTACATACAATTCCCCTGGGTTTATGAAATGCAATAAGTACCAGCGCTTCATCTTTATCAACCGGTTTTCCTTCCAACATAACCTTATCTCCGGCTTTGACTTTCGATCCCATAACAGCTGTAACACCGTTTATTGTGACCTTGCCTTCTTCAATATGTTTATCCGCTTCTCTTCTGGAACAGATTCCGGCATCACTGAGATATTTATTAACTCTTGTTTCTCCGTCTGTCTGCGTACTTTCAATTAAATTCTTCGTTCTTTTTGCCATGTAAGGCTCCTTCTCTTTCCGACTGCATTGGTGCAGATTCACTTAATCTGACACTTCTTAAGTATTATATCAGCCGCTACTTAAAAGTACAAGCAAAAGCCATGATTTTGTTTCATCTGAAAAACACATGTTTTGACAAGTTTTTGCGCAAACATTTGAATATACTTATTTATTATAGTTACGCGCTTATACATTCAAATGCAAAATCGTCCTTTTGACATTCAAACCCCTCATATAAAAAAGCCTATCCAAATTCGGACAGGCTTTTTTATATATACATTAATTATTCATGGTTACATTCTTAGCTGATTCTTCCAGTTTCAAATAGAATTCATAAAGTGCATTATCGTTCTTAACTGCTTTCTGAAGCTTATCGTTAACATCATAAATTAAATCCATTACCTCAGTGGAATCCCTTACCGCATCAAGGTATAATTCCGTATCTTTATCAATTTCGCCAAGGTAAATATACGGGTCACCCTTCTCATCTGTCTTAACATAGAATTCATTCATAGCAGGTGCCAATGTATCGATGCTGGTAAACTTAACTTCATGGTATGCATATACGATATATGATCCCTCTTCCGGTCCTTTTTTGGTGTAACAGGCAACATTCTTATATGCTTCAATATATTTAGTTTTTCTTTGTATATCTGTTAAGTCGATAAAGCCCACATTGTTGACAAGAGGTGTGAATTTATCAATATCTTTTCCTAATTTAGCATTCAGATAACTTTTAATCAACTTATTAATATCTTTATAAGCATTCTTCTCCAGATCACCAGCCTTAACTGTAGCCAGTTCTTCCTGCGTCTGTTCAGGAGCCTCTGTTGGAGTTGGTGTTGCGGTTGGTAATATTGATGCTGCTTTAATGTCCGCACTGGCGATATCCGTATCAGCTGCTTTGTAAGCAATGGCACCTTCATCGTTACTTTCTACAACTGTAGTTTTTTTATCTGAAGGTCTGCTAATTGAAAAGGTGACTAAACCAATGCCCATGGTACACATCGTTATCATTACTACCAGTTTTTTATATTTAAGTTTCATTGTATTCTCCTTTAGTTTTAACAACAGACAACTTTTTCTTCTTTTAAATATAATAACAAATATTTGAAAAAAATGCAATACTTATATTTTTTCTTTTCTTAATATATTTAATAATTATGTAACAATTAATGGGGTATTTTGTCATAAAAACTTTTTTTCATAAAATCAAAAAATTGCTTGCCCTTTTATAACTTTTCATGTACAATATGTTCATGCATCTATAGCTCAGTGGATAGAGCAGAAGCTTCCGAAGCTTCGTGTCGGGGGTTCGAGTCCCTTTAGGTGCATTTTTTGTTGCCCAAAATGTCAGTCACAATTCCATGAAGCCCTTGATTTAACTGCATTTTAGAGCAAAGTCTTAATACCGGCCTCTCATCCGGGCCTGCTGTTAAATAGCAGTTAATATCTTATATCCTAAGATTGCCCACACAACTTTAACACTGGCTGCGAAATTATGAAATCATCCGATTTTGTATATTCACAGGAATCCTGCTACTTATTTTGTAGTTTAGAACCCATAATACTACCAGTTATTTCTATTCTATTGTTGTAAAGTAACTCCGGTAAAATCAGAATGGTTTTCTATTATTTTCCTGGCAATTAAACCTAGATAACCAATCCGTATCAAGCAGTTCTTATTCCCGTTGTATATTAAAATGCCGCATCTTCATTCTCAAGTGAAGATACGGCATTATTCATTTGGTTATAATTTGACCGGCTTAAGCAAACAAATCACTGGAAGTTTTCTGATGTAATTTTATATAGATATTCAGTTTGTCACTGGTCATATCATAATTGGCGAGTATGACTTCTTTAATATCTACCGCACCCTGGCTGCTTAACTGCTTCTCCAGCCATTTCTCATCTTTACCGGTAGCTTTGAGATTATCTTTTAATATCTTTCCATCAATAATTACGTTAGCTAACAGATTATTCTGCTGTGGATTCAAATTAAAATCAGACGGTGTAGCCGGACGGTTTTTTACAGCCGGAATAATGCTAAGTTTTCCGTTGGTTTCAAGAATAACGGTATGAACTTCCTCCAGGTCAAAATATCCGCTTGTCCTGCACATAGCCAGAAATTCATTCATATCAATCTTCGCTCTCATCAGATTTCTTTCGTAAATCTGCCCGTTTTGATATAACAATAATGTATGTCCTTCAAAAAATCTGCGGAGTTTTATTGATTTGCAGGTTGAATAGGATATAATAAAGGATATGAATGCATATACGATCATGGCTGTAAGCGGTTTTATAAAATCACCTTCCAGTGAAGTTGCCATTTCCGCAGCTATGGAACCAATCGTAATACTGTTAATATAGTCGAACATGCTTAATTCTGACATTTCCCGGTCACCCATTAGCTTTGTCAGTATAAATAAAGTAATGATCGAACCCAGTGAAACCATAACGATTTTCAGCACTTCCATAATAACTCCTCCTATCTTTTTAATTCTTATGAAGGATAGGATATGCCAAAGATTGAAAAATATTTATCAGCGTATTAAAGAGTTATTGCATCGCGTTCTCTGGAGTAAAAGTATACATTATCCGATAAAATATCTTCCTCCGGCACCTGAGTGCGGTTTACATCAAATACCATTTCCCGAAATGCCTTTTTGTTCATAGTCCCATTGGCTTTTACGGCAATAATCTCGTGTATGCTGCTGGGTAATATGTATAAATCGGAATCTAATTTTTGTGCCAGATTTTTTATGACTGCAGGATACAAAAGGCAGCTGGCACCATTTATCCCCTTGGCATTGGTAATTACATACATGGTATTGGTTTTTGCTGGTTCTGCTCCGTCTGACATTACCTGATAGAAATCCTCACCCTGTAATATTTCATTCAGAATTTCATTCATATTACGAATAACCGGCGGAAATAGTATAGGTGTATTCACCCTTGCAATTTCCTTCAGATACCCGATATCAACCTTCCAGTTTCTAATATGTTCATTGGTAATACGAATTGTTCCAATACTTTTCTCATTATTTTTTACCAGACAATGAAAGGTAACCGCCAAATCCATAAATTGTATATAGGGAACGTCCATTAACAATTTGCGGTTTTTATCATAATTAATTAAACGGAAAATAATACAGGACTCCATTTCATCCAGCTCATACCGGATATGCAGCTCATTCTTCTCATTATCCTCACGGCTTCGTTTATAAATTCTGATAATATCTTCGACCATCTCATTCACAGATTCTCCTGCAAGATATTTCTCATAATAAATATTCATATAGATATTCGGGGTGATGCATTCCTTATCCTTTAATACAACTAATCCATCCAGTTCAATGGAGTTATTCTTGATAACATGGTTAATCTCCACTTGATAGCCTGCACCTACAGCTTCCTTAACGGATCTCTTCATCAGTGAAAGAAATTCACCGAATTCCAATAATTGAATTGTTTTGTTTTTTTCCATAGACTTCTCCTTAAATTTTTTTTATGGGTAATAAAGATGGTTCTGAATTGGAAATAAGAAATTTTCATATATTAGTTATAGAATTTTAGTAAAAGAATTATGCTCCAGTATCATTGAATAATAATTCAAAGGCACAGAGAAAATTTAGAGTATTATTTTGATATAGTTTAGAGGACATTGCCAAACATATGGGCTTTTAAAAAAACAGTCTTATATTAATTATATTGTAAATACATTGATTAAAAATAAAGGGATACTCCGGCCAGATATGGCGGATATGAATAAGCAAAGTAATTTCTGCTTACATATCGGCGGTGGGCCTAATTGAACTTATAAAGAAAAAATAATATGCATTTATCTTAACAAATAAATATTTTTTTAGCAAGTAAATAAACCGAAATCAGCGGAGATTTTTTCCTGCTTTATTTGTTAGTTTTTACATAGCTCTGTTTGTCCGCTTAATGAAATTAATACTTGGGCAGGCAGGTAAAACAGCCACATAGCAACGGCTGAAAAATTATACAGATGATGAAACCAGCTGCTGTTAATGGATACAAAGCCAGTCAGGTTAAATACTCCCACATTTATGTCACATAATAAAAAGAGTACCATACCACAGCTATATAACAGCTGGTATTTAATTCGATAACGGAAAGCAGTAACCAAAGAGTCGGAAACATTAAACAAAATACTCACAAAATAAAAACAGCTAACAAAAATTAACGCTTCCAGTTTCAATTGAAAAATAGCTAAAATAATTAAAATCACTAAGGTTAAGGTGATATTACGAAGAAATTTTTTCATAATTACCACAAGAGTTTTTAATTTATCCTCCCGTTTATTCCAGAGCCCCAGCCGGATTAAATATAAAACTTGTACAATGCAGAATGAAACCATTCCAGGCAAATATAAATCAAGCATTAAAATAAATAAATCCGAAATCAATGTAAAAAATATCGCGAGCCTCAGAATCCGGATATCTGTTTTATTTTTCAGATAAACAGGTAAAATTAACACATACAAAAAACATAGTACGATGCCGGTAAACTTTAATTGAGCTGATAAGTTATAGGAGGCCTTCTGGAAAATATCAATATACAAAAAAATGCCGTACAGCAGGGTCTCGGCTAAGATATATATCATAGTTATACTTTTTTTATAGGTTTGTTTGTAATTCATATCAGCACTCCTATTGCATAAACCATCTGCTCACAGTTGATTTAGCCTTAAATCAAGGTGAGGATTATGCATTTTATAATTCACACTTGCTCCCATTGCATAAATCAGGGTGTGGATTGTGCACGTATAATTCACTCTTGCTCCCGTTGTATAAATCAGGGTGTGGATTAAGTGCTAACAATTCACAATTGCTCCCGTTCGAATACCGCGCATCCGCTTGTGTTGCTGTTTCTAAGAAAGGTCATAAATACAGCGCATTTATCTCACTCAATTCTTCATCTAATCTTATAAAGACCACGGATTGATTATGATAGAAACATAATAATCCAGTGGTCTTTAACTATGTGCTAAATCATGTATGACTTTTTAACAACTGTTCTGCCATGTCAACCGGCAGCGGTTCACTGTAGAGATAACCTTGCGCTTTGTTGCACTTAACACTTTTTAAGAATGCGGCCTGCTCATTTTTCTCAACACCCTCTGCGATAACTTCCAAATCAAAGGTCTGAGCCAGCGATATAATCGTCTGTACTATGCTTTGATCACTGCGGTTATCAAGCAACGTATCCATAAAGCTTCGGTCAATTTTAAGGTTATTAACAGGCAGTCGTTTTAAGTAACTCATGGAAGAATAATCGGTTCCGAAATTGTCCAGGGAAAACATTACTCCCAGTTCTTTTAACTTCTTTATAATTGTAATGGTATTGTCCAAATCCTGCAGAGCTATAATCTCCGTTATTTCAAGTTCCAGACGGTTTGGATTAATACCGGTTTCACGTATGGTTTCACGTACCATATTAACAAAGTCCTGATCCTTAAACTGCCTGGAGGAAATGTTAACCGCCATAACCAGATCTGTATAGCCTTCCTCTTCCCACTTTTTCAACTGATAACAAGCATTCCTTAAAACCCAGCTGCCAATGGGTACAATCAAACCATTCTCTTCAGTGAGAGGAATAAATTCTCCTGGAAGCAAAACACCTCTTACGGGATGGTTCCAGCGGATCAGAGCTTCAAATCCATCTATTCTGCCGGAATGTAAATCCACCTGGGGTTGATAATAAACAGTAAATTCCTTGTTCTCAATTGCTTTACGAAGCTCAGATTGTATCTGGATCTTATCCATTAACTTTTCATTAATGGAATCATTAAAATATACAAAAGTATTCTTTCCATTCGCTTTTGCAGCATACATGGCAGAATCTGCATTTTTCATTAATACCTGTGTCGTTTTTCCATCCTTTGGTGCCATCGCTATACCGATACTGACCGTAATAAAATACTCTTTCATGGAAAGTACGAAGGGATAATCAAAGATTTTCTGTATTTTTTTGATTTTAGCTTCGTATTCACCGATATCCGTCAGATTCTGAGTGAGTACCAGATATTCATCACCGCCGGAACGGGCAAGATAGTCATTGTCATCCATGGCTTGTTTCAGGCGGTGTGTTACGTCAATTAATAATTCATCACCGTAGGAATGTCCTAATGTATCATTGATTACCTTGAAATTATCAATATCCACATTCATAATGGCGATTACTTCTTCATTGCGAAGTGTCAGCATGACTCTGTCAAGCATCTCTGTTAAGGAAAGCCTGTTGGGCAGTTCTGTCAGATAATCCGTATAAGCTATTTTCTGCATCTTATCCTTACTGCGCTTTAATTCATCGTATTTTATACTGAGTTCATTTTTCGCAGCTACCACCTCTTCATAAGAGGTCTCTAATACCAGATAACCCTTACTCAGCTTTTGCGTTTCCAGTAATGCAGCTTTTTCACCTTTTGTTTTTCTTTTGACATTTATCAGAAGGATAACCAAAAATATAATTAAAATAAGTGCAGCTATAATAATTATATTCCCTATAACCCAATTAACTAAATAAGCTTTCCTACCATCTGTCAGTGTTTCCAGTTCTATCATATTATTTTGCATTCATTGCACCCCAAATAATGTAGTCCTTCCGCTTTACCAGTACGAAAAAAGCCCTGTTCTTATATATTATACCAATAAAATAAGCATTAGGCAATCTTTTTTTCCCTATATTATACAATGACACCAGCTTATTCATGCGGTATTTCTATATTAATAAGGCCACCACGGACAGTTTGCTATCCGGGTGGCAGTCTGCTCTGTTTGTCGTTATTTATTTGTCAGATACTTATCAATTCCTTTTGCGGCTGCTTTTCCGGCACCCATGGCAAGTATTACGGTTGCAGCTCCGGTTACGGCGTCACCGCCGGCAAAGACACCTTCTTTCGTGGACTGGCCTGTGGTTTCATCTGCGATAATGCATCTGTATTTATTAATATCAAGTCCCTTGGTAGTTGCAGAGATTAAGGGATTCGGACTCGTTCCCAGAGACATAATAACCGTATCCACTTCCAGGTCGAATTCGGAATCCGGTTTTTCAACCGGTCTTCTTCTGCCTGATGCATCCGGTTCGCCAAGTTCCATTTCAACACAGGTCATTCCTTTTACCCAGCCGTTCTCATCTACCAGGATTTTAGTAGGGTTGGTCAGTAATTTAAATATGATACCTTCTTCTTTTGCATGATGGACTTCCTCTACTCTGGCAGGTAATTCCTCTTCGCTTCTTCTGTAAACAATATAAACCTGCGCACCAAGTCTTAATGCGGTTCTGGCGGCATCCATGGCTACATTGCCACCGCCGACCACCGCTACTTTTTTACCTGCGGCAATGGGCGTATCATAATTTTCATCAAAAGCTTTCATCAGATTACTTCTTGTCAGGTACTCATTGGCAGAGAATACTCCATTGGCATTCTCACCTGGTATTCCCATAAACTTAGGTAATCCGGCACCGGAACCGACAAATACCGCAGCAAAGCCTTCTTCTTCCATTAATTCGTCTATGGTGGTAGATTTGCCGATAACGACATTGGTTTCTATTTTCACGCCAAGCGCTCTTACATTGTCAATCTCAGTTTTTACTACCGTATCTTTTGGAAGACGGAATTCAGGAATACCGTAAACTAATACACCACCCGGTTCATGTAATGCCTCAAAAATAGTTACATCATAACCTAATTTGGCTAAATCACCGGCACAGGTTAATCCTGCAGGTCCGGAGCCAATAACGGCAACCTTCTTATCTTTTTTCACGGCAGGTAATTCCGGTTTCAGATTGTGTTCTCTGGACCAATCTGCTACAAAACGTTCTAATTTGCCAATGGATACCGGTTCGCCTTTGATTCCGCGGATACATCTTTCTTCACACTGGGATTCCTGCGGACATACTCTTCCGCAAACAGCGGGGAGTGCAGAATATTTAGCGATTACTCTGCTGGCTTCTTCCACCTTGCCGGCTTCCAGCTCCTTTATAAATCCAGGTATATCAATGGATACGGGGCAGCCGGTAATACATTTTGCATTTTTACATTTCAGACAGCGGCTGGCTTCTGCCATTGCTTCCTCTTGATTATATCCTAAACATACTTCTTCAAAGTTATGTGATCTTATTTGGGGATCCTGCTCTCTGACAGGTATTCTTTTTAATACATCCATGCTCTTAACTCCTATCTGTTGTACAAATGTCTTTTCAGACATGTCACTGTAACCTTGCCTCGTGGTATTATCAAAACATAGTTCAGTTAAGATTTTCCACTGCCTGCAAATCAGTTGTCACTGCAGCCGCAGCCCCCGCCTTTATGGGTTGCACCTTCCCGCTCTTTTAAAACGGCTCTGCCTTCTGCTGATTTATACATCTGCTGCCGCTTCATGGATTCATCAAAATCTACAAGGTGTCCGTCAAATTCCGGACCATCCACACAGGCAAATTTTACCTGGCCGCCAACAGTCAGACGGCAGGCACCGCACATACCGGTACCGTCAACCATTATAGGATTCATGCTTACGATGGTATGTATTCCTAATTCCTTTGTCAGGATACATACAAACTTCATCATAATTACCGGTCCGATGGCAATCACCAGATCGTAATGCTTTCCCTGGTTGTTAACCAGATCTTTAATGCAGTCGTTGACATTGCCCTTAAAACCATAGGAACCGTCATCGGTGGTGACATAAACATTTTTGGCTACCTGCTGCATTTCCTCTTCCAGGATAATCAGGTCTTTGTTTCTTGCGCCAATAACACAGTCTACCTCATACCCATGTTCCTTCATCCATTTAACCTGAGGGTAAACCGGTGCCGTACCTACACCGCCTGCAACAAAAAGAATATTCTTTTTACTTAATTCTTCTGCAGGTTCGTCTACCAGTTCGGATTTACATCCCAGGGGGCCGGTAAAATCGCGGAAACTGTCGCCTACTTCATAACCGGCCATTCTGCCGGTTGAAGTTCCCAGTGCCTGGAACACTATGGTAACTGTTCCTTTTTCTGCATCATAATCACATATTGTAAGGGGAATTCTTTCACCCTTTTCATCCATCTTTACAATAACAAACTGACCCGGAAAACAAGATTTTGCAACTCTTGGCGCTTGGATATCCATCAAATAAATATTGGGTGCCAAAATCTTTTTTTTCTGTATTTCATACATATTCATTTCCTCCGTTTCCCAAACTAGCTAAAACTATTGGTTATCTAACAACTTTCTACATTATAGAATATTCTAAATAAAAAATCCAGTATTTTTATGTGGGAATCATGTATAATATTTATTACTCCATGAACACGCGGAAAAACTCTTATTCAGGCACACCCCAGGTAATTCATAAAATCTTAAGATTTTTTACTGCTATAATTTATATTTGCATGTTATTATTAGCATGCTATTGCTTTGCTATATTTTTGCAATTATTAACTTTGTATTATAGCATTGCTATTATCAGCTTTGTTATTATCTACATGCTATAATTAGTACTGATAATAACAGCATTGCTATTATTATTAGCATTGCTATTCTCAACATGTTATGCTTAACATCAGTCCTGGTATTCATAATATGGCTATGCCATGAGCTGTATAAAAAATCATATAATATCGTTCTAACTCAGATATGGATGTTTCCATTCATTTAATATATAATAATAAACAGATAACCGCCTATGAATTCGTTTTACAGATTAATATACAGAATTTAGGATAATAATGAGGTAAAT
>JAEZSL010000073.1 GCA_023443925.1 Bacillota bacterium
CTGATACCCATAAGGCCTTCCATAAACATAATCGGTTTGAAAGGCTGCTTTCAGGGTATCCGCAGCTTTGATACCCTCCCTCCTAAGGACCAGGTTAATATGTGCACCTCCCATATCCTCTATCTGAGGTACTGAGGTCTCTGATGAGAGCACGCAAAGTACTTCCATGCCAAGCGCTGCCTATAGTATTATCTGCAGTTCATATACATCCGCCTGGAATTTGGCTGTATCAATACAGGAACCAATCAGGTTACAGGTAATCCTGCCTGTCTTATTTACCGACTTATCAACAGTCTTATCAGGACTCCTGCCCACTGCCAATTCCTTAACCAGGCGGTATAATCCTTCTTCAATCCCATGATGGAGTTTCTCATGGAAGCTGCCTTTTTTTAGCATGACGATTCTAATACCCGTGACAGCCTCCTCTTCTTCACATAAACTCTCCATATCCATTCCTGTAATTTCCGGCACGGCGGAGGGCAGCACAAAAATAACCTCCGGTTTATCTTTTTCTATAATTTCTTTTACGGCAAGAGAAAAACGTTTCGTGATTCCAAGCGCAATGTCTTTTTCATCCAGATGAGTGGTATAGATTCTGCTTTTCTGATCCGGAGCAGACTGCCACAGCCATCTGTCCGCATACAGCATGTGACCCATGGAGCCGAATTCCAGTACGGCGGTTCCCTGTACGGCTGCTACCGTCCACAATACCCCCATTCTGCCGGAAGGCACCGGTGCATATCGGTAAAGTCCCATTTATATTTCCCCGCCTTTCGTTTTCAGGATTAAACCCAGTAGTTCCGCACTTCTTTCAAAACCGCACAAAGAGGACATGGCAGCCAGTGAAGCATCCGGAATCGTTTTCTCTATTTTATAACCGCTGCAGCTTCCCAGGGAAAGAACAGGCACTGGTTCCGAAAAGACCTTGACCACTTCTTCTCTGTCCGTAATATAGGTGATATAAGGATCTAGTCCCAGGTTATTGATACGTTCTTTATAAATACAGCTGTCTTCATCAAATTCTTCGACATGGAATAGTTCCGGTATCATGCCAAGGCCGCATAGATACACGGCGGCTGGAAGGATATCCAGTTCCGGGTAGACTGCTATAAAAGAAATGCCGCTAAAATATGCCTGGTTTTCCTGAATCAATTGCTGCAGATATTCTTTTTGGCTCAAAAGTCTGCCGTAATCTGAAATAGAGAGGAGTTTAAAAACCGCCTCATAGCCATCTGCTATGTCATTTTCGGTAAATCTCCCTGCCAAATTGACATAAGGAATCCCTTTTTTATGTAAAGCCTTACCAGTCTTTAACATTTTAGGGTTTAATATAATGCTTAACTTAGCTTCTCCTGCACGGCATAAATCCTCAAAGGAAAATCTTCCGGAATATTCATTTATCTCATATCCGTTTTCAAGTATTAATTCTCTAAACAGAGCATATTCCTTCCCTCTGGCCGCCCCAAAGATATTCACACTGGCTCTTAACGCAGCCGGAACGCTTTCTGTCTTTTTGTCCATAACCTCTATAAGCTGCTCCAGTGTGGCCGAGAATCCATACTGGTAACCGTTTCTTTTAAAATGTGCGGCATCAATAAACACGGCCTTCGCTTTCATAAAGGGTCTTAATTCCTCGATTACGGAAGCGGCATCCTCACCAATTAAGGCCGGAACACAGGTTATAATTACAACAATTACCTGCGCTCCTTCCCGGTCCATGACAAGAAGGGCTTCTTTTAACCCTTTCCGGCAGCCAAACACTACTTCATTGGAATCCAGTTCATAGACATAATGCAGTTCTCCCTGGCTGCCATAAGGGGAACCGGCTACAAACCGGCTGTAATAACCGCATTCTGCCATACCCACCACGAGACTTGAAACACCCTTTATATTGCCAATCGTGGCTAATGCCATGTGCAGCGGGCAGTGGCTGCCCGGAGATGCTGCCCGGTGCAGGAATTTAATCCCCGTATTATTATTAATATCCGACAGGCGGTTTAAAAACCTGAACTCTTCTTTTATCATAAATCTCCTTACCAGGCGGTTTATCAGCCAAACAGCAGCTCCGCCAGTTTATTATATTCTCCTGCCATATCACTGTCCGGAAAAGCAGAAACCACCGTCTTACCTTCCTCTTCCGCCTTCTGCACCAGAGGATTTCTGCCGATTTTATATATGATTTCCGTCTCTATTTCCCTTGCGGCATTTGTTACCAGTTCCTCTTCCTTTTCAATGTTTTTGGCATTTAGTATCAGTCCTTTTAAAGAAGCATAACCCCTTTTTCCAAAGCTTTTAACCGCATAGGCTATATTACTCGCCGCATACAAAGACATCATTTCACCGGAGGTTACAATACAGACCTCCTCCGCATAGCCTCCTCTTATGGGCATTGCAAAACCGCCGCAGACCACATCACCCAGAACATCATAAATTACAATATCCGGCTGATAGATTTCATAAGCATGCAGTTCCTCCAGTTTTTCAAAGGCAGTTATAATTCCCCTGCCGGCACACCCTACTCCCGGAACCGGACCCCCTGCTTCCACACATAATACCCCAAGGTCACCTACCGTGACGATATCCTCAAGCTCCACCTTATCCTTCTCCCTCAGTACATCAAGCACCGTCGGGATTTTTACTCCCTTGGTCAGATTTCTGGTAGAATCCGCTTTCGGATCACAACCAATTTGCATAATTTTATGTCCTTTTGCTGCCAGCGCAGCCGAAAGGTTGGAAACGGTAGTGGATTTTCCGATTCCTCCTTTTCCGTATATAGCCATTTTCTTCAATTTATATTCTTACATAACGCCTAGGGATAAATGCGTTACTGCCACAAACAGAAACATTTCCTGGTATCCGTCTGCGGCACTCCTTTCTGTATTTTCTGTATAGAAGGAATCAAAAGCCAAAAAAACACGTTAAGGCTTAAATTGACCCGCATTCACGGTCTGATAACTTAAGCACCTCTTTTTATTAGCTTTCTGTCCTTACTCTTATTTAAAAGCCCGTAAGACAAACAGACCGGACAGCCCGTATCCGAATCAGAAACAATGTTGGCCCGTATCCGGTAGACCGCCTCTAAAACCTCTTCCGTCATGACTTCTTTTGGTTCACCGGCTTTGATTATCTTGCCGGCACCCATGGCTACCATGAAATCTGCGTATCTGGAAGCCAGATTCAGATCATGAAGTACCATGATGATGGTACAGCCGTGTTCTTTATTCAGCTCCTCCAATAA
>JAEZSL010000056.1 GCA_023443925.1 Bacillota bacterium
TTTCGCTTAACAGATGGCTTGATACCATTACTGTCATACCATATTCTTTCGGAAGTGAGCAAATCAGTTCCCGCATTTCTTGAATACCCGCCGGATCAAGACCGTTGGTCGGTTCGTCGAGAATTAACAGCTTCGGCGTTCCTAACAGCGCGCCAGCCAGCCCCAGCCGCTGCTTCATGCCCATTGAGTACTGTGAGACCTTTTTCTCTTTTTGATTTTCCAGGCGGACAATACGCAATACCCTGCTAATCTCTTTTTCCGGTACACCTTTTAATGTACAGAGAATACGCAGATTTTCCGCCCCGGTCAGATGTCCGTAATAGCTGGGTGATTCAATCAGGGAGCCGATGCTTTTAAGAATAACGAGCCGGTTCTTACTGTCAACCGGTCTGCCAAATACATGTATCGTTCCTGCTGTCGGCCTTGCAAGGCCTAATATCATTTTCATTGTAGTAGACTTACCTGCACCGTTTGGTCCGAGAAAACCATAGACAACACCTTCCGGCACCAATAGATCCAGATCCTTTACCCGTAAAACCTTACCGTATTGCTTACACAGTCCGGTTGTTGTAATAATTTCAGACATTTTAATGTCCCCCTTTATGTTTGACTGAAGACATCATATCAATCTATCCTTACATGAGACTTTATTTAAGCTTACATTTACCTTAAACTTCTCATCAAACAGCCACAGCTTCCGGCTTCTGTGTTATAATAATGCTGGTGATAAAAATGATGAATATATATGACTGCAAACTGCTGATCGTGGACGATGAGCCCGAACTGCGCAGGATGCTGAAAGAAATACTAAAACGGGAAGGTTTTCTAAAAGTTTATTGTGCCGCGGACTGCAAAGAAGCACGTCAGCTCTTTACACAAGAAAAACCGGAAAGCATAATACTGGATGTTTGTCTGCCGGATGGAGACGGCTTTTCTCTGATGCGGGAATTCCGGGAAAGCTCTTTAGCCCCGGTGCTGTTTCTCTCCGCCCGCGATGAGGATGAAGACCGGCTGCTCGGTCTGGGGCTTGGTGCGGATGACTATATTACGAAGCCTTTCCTGCCGCGGGAATTCCTCTTGCGGTTGAAAGCCGTACTCAGCCGCACTTATTTTCCCATTGTCCTCAAACAGACGAAAAAGCCGGTTTTTTGTCTCGGAGAAAATATGATTGATCTAAACAGCGGTACGGTGATAAAAAAGGAAATGCGGTACTCACTCACTGCAAAGGAATTCGCACTTCTGGAAAAGCTCTATGAAAACAACGGAAACATCGTAACCGGAGACAGTCTGTGCCGTGCTGCCTGGGGCGATGACCTATACGGTTATGAAAACACATTGATGGTACACATTCGCCGCCTTCGTGAAAAAATAGAGCCGGAGCCGTCAGTGCCCCGGTACCTGTTAACTGTGCGGGGCCTTGGCTATAAACTGACAGGGGTGAATACTATATGAAAAGCATAATGAAGATTTTATCCAGATATGTTCTTTCAGCCGTAGGGATTGCTTTGATTCTGCTGATTATTAATTTTTCGATGCTGGCTGCCTGGGCAGTCCAGTCAAGCAGTATAGACCGGAAAGATAATAGTATTTCACAGCTTTCGGATGGCCTGACCTTTGAAAACGGTGCATATAAGCTTACCGGGAATGTCAGCAATGCCATTATGGAAAAATATCAATGGGGGATGCTGTTAAACAATGACGGCAGGGTAGCCTGGAGCCTGAATCTGCCGGAAGATGTACCCCTTGCGTATACATTTTCTGATGTTGCAGGCTTTACCCGCTGGTATCTGAAAGATTATCCGGTACATGTGTGGCGAAGGACCGACGGTATTTTTGTGCTTGGCAACAAAAAAGGCAGTATGTGGAAGCATGGCGTTGAAATGTCTCAAAAAGTCATGGACAATACCCTCGTATGGATACCGGCCATCCTGGTATTAAACACGATTGCAGCAGTCTTACTGGCGCTGCTTCTTGGTCTGCGGCTCTTTAGGTCTCTGAAACCGCTGGCAAAGGGTATTGAGGACATGGCCGAAAAACAGCCGGTAGAACTCTTAACAAACGGTCTTCTTGGGGAGCTTGCCGCAGGAATTAATAAAACCTCAGCACAGCTTGTAAAACAAGAAACCGCTTTAGCCAAACGTGACAATGCCCGTACAACATGGATTGCCGGTGTATCCCATGATATACGTACTCCTCTTTCCCTTGTTATGGGTTATGCCAGCCAGCTGGAAGATGATTCCGAACTGCCGCCGTCAAAGCGGGAGCAAGCCGGTATTATCCGTGGTCAAAGTGAGAGGATTAAAACCCTGGTTAACGATCTTAACCTTGCTTCTAAACTGGAATACGACATGCAGCCCATTCGGAAAACCACGGTTGTGCCGGCGGCACTTTTGCGCAGCATTACCGCTGATTTCTTAAATAATGGGCTTGATCCGATCTATTCCATTGATCTGCTTGTCAGTGATAAAACACAAAATGCTATGGTCACCGGTGACAAAGAACTCCTAAGACGAGCGGTTTCCAACTTAATATCAAACAGCGTCTCCCACAACCCAAACGGGTGTACCATAAAAGTAACTTTGGAATCAAGTAATGGTAACTGTTCTATCCAGGTTTCTGATGACGGGGTTGGATTCACTCCTGAATCACTTAACAAGCTTAGTTTGGCAGCGGGTTCTGCAGAGCTTGAAAACCATGGTCTTGGCCTTACCATAGTACAGCAGATCGTTAAAGCTCACGGAGGTACTTCAGAATTCAGAAACCTGCCGGAAGGCGGCTGCAGAATAACACTCTGCCTGCCTGAAATTCAGGTATAAAAAGGGGCTGTTTCAAACCTAAGAATCAATTAGTTTGAAACAGCCCTCAGAATAAATTATTTACTCCATAGATTAATCTTACCCTGGATCAATTTATTAAATTCATCCTCCAGCTCGTGTATTCCAATATCCACCAATTCCGCCTGATATGCATCCCATAACTCATCAAAGTCCCCAGGCTCGGCTAATACCGCCGCCGGAATTCTCTTGGCCGTGATTTCATCATATTTTTGCATAATAAGCGTTGCATCCGTATCGGATGGGATGTTAATTAACCATAATACACCATAAGGACTTGGCTCAAAGTTTTCTTCCGAAGGAAAAATATCTTTCCAGGTCTCTGCTCCATACGCCGCCAAGGTTTCTTTTTCGGCATCTGTATAAGTATCAATAATGTTCTGTTTGTAAACCGGGCCATAATAATCACCATTTGCATCAACAGCCCCATTGCCGTATCCGGGCCATGGCCAGGAGTATACGCCAATGCCGGTTTTTGTTGCGAAGTCTGAGTCTTCCTTCCAGGATCTGAAGGTTTCATCATTAAACTTACGTTTTCCGTCAACTACATCATAATGTTCTCCTTCAATACCCCAGCGGAATAAAATCTGTGCCTCGTCGGTACACATCCAATCCAGGAACTTAATTGCGGCAACCGGGTCTTTACAACTGGTGGAGATACCAACGCCATATCCTCCGGTATAACCTGCCGGTCTAAAATCAGCATATTTGTAGGATTCGTCTAAAACAAGCGGCAATTGAGCATACCCTCTTTCCGGTTTTCCGGCTGCCACAAGAGCCTGTTCTGCATCAACATATTCCCATTTGCCATCAGCCAAAGCCAAAACACGTCCTTCCGCTATTTTAGCCTGATACTGGTCATATTTTTGAATAAAACTCTCCGGATCAAGTAATCCGATATCATTCATATGGTTCAGCCACCGGAAGTATTCTTTCTCTTCCGGACGGGTCAAATGAATCTGTGCTTTTCCTGTTTTTGTATCATAATACCATTCTCCGTCATCCGGCCCGCCGGTAGAAAAGACTGCCGGATTTGTTACTGATATCTTGATGCGCCAATCATCGGCTAACAAAGATAAACCAATGGTTGGTTTACCATCAATTTCCGGATACTTATCAATGTAAGTTTTGATCGCATTTTCGTAATCATTAAGCGTTTCCATCTTTGGATATCCAAGTTCCTTAAGTAATGCATGCTGAAGCTGAAATCCTGATTCCGGCTCGTACTTGACTTCGCCAACAGTGGGGAGTCCTAAGAAATAAATGGATGGGTCCGATTCACTATACTTTAAGCGTGTCAAATAGTCCCCATAAAGCTTCTTTATATTGGGTCCATATTCTTCAATTAAATCATCTAGTTTTATAAAGCCGCCTGCATCAACAATAATATTGGAATACTCAACAGCATAGATAAAATCTGAGTATTCTCCGCTGGCTGCCATAAATGATAATTTTTCTCTCGGATCTCCTATGGCAAATTCTTTTTTTATTGTTACTCCGGTAAGTTCCTTGATTTTTTGTGAAACCGGACTTTTAAATTCATCGTCCATCTGCCCGGCTGTGGTATCAGCACTCCAAAAACTAAACGTTGTCGGAGTTACTTTCGTTTCTGCACTGCCTGTATTTGTTGTAACTTCTGATCCCTGTACGGCCTTTTCCTTACCTTCTCTTTTGCCGCAACCACTTACGAGTGTTATAAGCAGGATAAAACATAATCCAAGCGACAACACCTTTTTCATAGCTCCTAACATAATCGACCCTCCCTGATAATTTACATGGTTCATAGTTTATACAATCAATCTTTGACTGCTCCCAGAGTCATTCCCTGAACAAAATATTTCTGCACAAAAGGGTAAACGGCCAAAATGGGCACAGTTGCAACGATTGTGATTGCCATACGCATAGATTGCGGTGATACGGTTCGTACATTCTGAGCGTGTTGTTTCATCTTTAACATATTACCGGCGGCTGCCGTATTGGAATTGTTTAATACCTTCATCAATTCGTATTGAAGGGTAGTAAGATTGGGGTTGCTGCTATTAAAAAGATAAGTATCAAACCAGGAATTCCAATGGGATACCGCATAATACAGCCCTATGGTAGCCATAACCGGTTTACACAACGGTAAGATAACCCGTATAAATATCTGCAGATCATTGGCACCATCGATACAGGCCGCTTCCTGAAGTGCATCCGGTAATCCATCAATAAACGAACGCACGATATAAATATAATAAATGCCTAAAATGCCTGGAATGATGTAGACCGAAAACTTATCAATCAAACCCAACTCTTTAATCAGTAAAAATTCCGGAATCATGCCGCCGCTGATATACATTGTAATCGCAAAGAAATTTGCTATGTACTTTCTTGCGAGAAAATCCCTTCTGCTAAGCACAAATGCTACCATCATAGTACTGATTATTCCAAGTCCGGCTCCCAGAATTGTACGGACAACTGAATTAATAAAGGCAGTGATTAAAATAGAGTCTTTAAAAACCTCCTCATAATTTCTTAAAGTAAATACCCTTGGAAAAATATGAACTCCACCTTTTATGGTATCATTTGCATCGTTTAAAGATATTGCCAAAACATTTAAAAACGGATAAATCGTAATAATGACAATGAGTAAGAGAATCAGAATAATGAAACCATCCATGATTCTGGTTTCAAATCTTATCTTTTTTCTGCGTTTCTTCCAAAACAACATATTCTGCTCCATTTCCGCACAGGTTCTATGCGCTTATCCGGTTAAATTACCGATTGTCCTCTCCATCTTTTCGCAAGCTGATTGGCACCAAAGAGTAATATGATACTTACTGCTGATTTGAATATACCAATTGCTGTTCCAAAGGAATAACGGCCCAGCTTAATACCATAATCAAGGATATACAAGTCTAGAACCTTGGCATAATCCTGCACCAGTGAATTTCCAAGCAGGTATTGTTTTTCAAATCCAATACTTATCATCCACCCAATATCCAGGACCAGGATAACCAGAATTGTATTTGTAATTCCTGGTAAGGTGATATGTCTTATGGATTGGAGTCTGCTTGCTCCATCCACTTTAGCTGCTTCGTAAAGGGTTGGGTCTATACTGGTAATGGCCGCCAAAAAAATAATCGAATTCCACCCTAACTCTTTCCATACCTCAGCACTGGTACAAATTCCCCAGAACCACTTTGGGATTGAAAAAAAAGAGACCGGCTCTTTTATAATGCCAAGAAATAACAGGAGCTCATTCACTGCTCCATCTCCTGATAGCAAATTTGTAAAGATTCCTGCAACAATTACCCAGGATACGAAATGAGGCAGATATGTACTGGTCTGTATAAATTTCTTAAACCGGATATTTTTTACTTCATTTAGCATAATTGCAAAAATGACAGGAAGGGGAAAGCCGATAAAAAGCTGCATTAAACTCATGCCCAGGGTATTGCGCATCACATCATAAAACATGGGATCCTGAAATAAAGCGATAAAATGTTTTAACCCTACGAAAGGGTAATCCAACAGACCCATACCTGCTTTTGGTTTGTAATCCTGAAAGGCCATGATCCATCCCCAAAGCGGCAAATACTTAAAGATTGCTGCCCAGATTACAAAGGGCATAATCATCAAAATCAAATATCTTTGCTTCATGATTAATTTCATGAGTGGTTTTTTTACCGGTTTTAGCACTTGATCATTCATCCCACAACCTCCGCTAAATTTTATATGTATGGTAACCTTGAAATACATTAATATTTGTATCCATACTGTTAATACTAGTCTGAGCTGAATCTTGCCCGGTGGGCAACAAAGCACGGAATACATACAATTACATGGTTTATACTAAAATACATACCGTTTCGCAATCACCAAATGTTTAAATCTATTATAATAAAAAAGGTGTCCCAAGGACACCTTAATATTTCGCTGTATAACCCCGAAAAATCGGTGATTGCTAAATTTCAGCAAGCGATTATTCGTTACATCATAAATCTATCTTTCTTCTATATCTGATTAAGCACAAATAGTCTATAATCATATGACCGGAGTCTAATTTTATCTTCTAAGACAATGCTATTTCCACTCATAAGATCTTTACATTTCACCCCTGTCAGTTCTTCCGGCAGGTTAAGTATCTCTTCACACTCCTCATTATGAAGCAGAACATAAAGTGTTTCCTTGGTAGTTACCTTTTTATACATAACCGTATCCACATCTGAAAGTAAAGTGATCCAGCTGAAATTTACTGTTCGAAAACTATCATATGACTTCCTTAAATTTATAAGTTTTTGAATCACAGCCGATAACTCCTTATTCTGCCTGCTCTCCTCCCAGATCATACATTGCCTGTTACTATGATTTCCTCCTTCCATGCCAATTTCACTTCCATAATAAACGCATGGTGTTCCTGGATAGGTAAACAGAAAAATATAGGCCAGTATTGCGGCTTTACTATTTCCCCCCACCACATTCAGAACTCTTTGTGTATCATGACTGTCCAGAAGGTTGAAAAGATTACTGGATACATGCTTCGGATAATCTGCAATCAATTCTCCTATAGCAAGTTTAAATTCCCTTGCATGGTACTTAACACCGTTCCTGTCATCGTTTCTGAAAAAATTCCAGACAGGAGTCGTAAATTCATAATTCATCACTCCGTCAAATTGATCACCCTGAAGCCAGGGATAGGAATTATCCCAATTTTCTCCCAGAATATAGACCTCCGGATTTACAGCTTTTACTCTTTTGCGGAATTCCCGCCAGAAGTCATGGGATATCTCATTGGATACATCCAGCCTCCAGCCATCAATATGATACTGTTCAATCCAATAAACAGCTGCCTTAAGCAGGTATTCCCGGGCAATGGAATTTCCGGTATTCCATTTTGGCATAGACTGTGTATATGCAAAGGTACGATAATTTAAGCACTCTTTGGGACAATCCCCCGGCATCCCATTCTCCAGTTTACCATATATAATCGGCTTATCTGTATCCAATATGTAAAAGCAGTTATAATACTGGGAATTCACCCCATTCTTTAATACATCCTGCCAGAAAGGATGAAAGAATCCACAGTGGTTAAAAACTGCATCCAGCATTACTTTAATTCCCCGCTTGTGAGCTTCTTCTACCAAACGCCCAAAGATTTCATTATCTCCAAAATCAGCATCCACTTTAAAATAATCCGTTGTATCATACTTATGAGAACTAGGCGAAGTAAAAATCGGATTCAGGTAAATGCCGTTAAATCCACATTCTTTGATATAGTCAAGCTTTTCAATAATCCCGGCTAGATTTCCGCCGAACTTTTTATTATATCCATCCACTTCATCACTTCCCCAGGGCAGAACATCCCTCCCCTCCTCAGGTGAACCATTACAGAACCTTTCCGGAAAAATCTGATACCATATGGTGTCAGAAACCCAATCAGGCGCACGGTAAAGGTCTTCTTCATTAATGTATGGATAATTGAAATAATTATTCAGCTGATATAGTATACTTTCCTCCTCCGTATAAGGAATCCAGTCATGGCTGCCAATGATATATTTTTCACTGTCATTTTCAACAATAAAACAATATTTCGTACGCTTCCATTTTATATCCGGTATTTCTGCAAACCAACAGTCATAAACACGGGTGACCTGATCTTTTTCCATATCGACATGAATGACCGAATTTTTGTCAAAGTCATAAATCGGGGTGTCATCCCCACGGGGAATCCAGTTAAAAGGGTCTACTGCCATTAATACTACTTTTTTCACCTCATCTCTGGCTGTTTTCAACCGGATATGCAAAGTGCTTTCGTCATATGCATAAGATAATGCACTTTTTGGTTCATGTATAATTCCTGAAAAATTCATTCCGGTCTCTCCTTATTCACTGGCAACAAGTGCCTCAAAATCGTCCTGGGCTTTCTTTGCCCCTTCCTGTGGTGTCAGCTTTCCATCAAATACAGCACTTAGTACACTCTGCATAATTGTCCAGTAATAAGAAATACGTTTTGTACTGGGCATGGGTACGGATTTTGTAAATTCTTCCGAAAAAACCTTTAATTCCTGATCATCTTTTAATCCTTCAATTTCAGATATGTCCTTATTTGCAGTAATTTTATAAGCTTTACTGTACAAAAGGGAAGCTGCCTCATCGGAAGATAGAAATACAGCCAGAAGTTCCGCTGCTTTCGGATACTTTGTATAAGCAGACACATATGCATTTTGCACCGCACTGAAAGATTTCATGGATTTACCATCATAGGTTGGAAGTTGTGTCACCCCAAAATCAATGTTTTCTTCTTTGAGAGATTTAACCAGCCAGGGTCCAATGGGATAGTATGCCGTCTTTCCCTCTTTAAATTTTTGTTCCAAAAGCGACATGGTTTCTAATTTAAGATCATCTGCTTTAATCGGTATTATTTCTTTTAAAGCTGCGATTGCTTCCAGTCCTTTTTCAAATTCCGGCGTGTTAAAGCCGGGATTATCCCCATCTATTCCATCCGCACCAAACAACTGAAAGCCGTAAAGACTTAAGAAAGGATAGGCTGGATAACCATCGGTAGGAACCGTCAGGTACCAGAACTTATTTTCAGCCGCATTATTATAGGCCCTGGCTTCTTCTTTGATCTGTTCAAAGGTAGATGCCGGTTCTCCGGTAACCAGTGTTTTATTGTAAAGCAGAGCATAAGTTTCAATGGATACAGGAACCCCGTATATTTTTCCGCTGTCCGTTACTGTCTTTACTGCGGTCTCATTGATTTTCTCCGAAACAGTCTGAGCACTGTCCACACTTAGTTCAGCCAGAATCCCGGCATCTTTTGCTGTTAAAAAGGAATCATGGGCGGCCATAAAAACATCTGCACCATTTCCGGAGGGCCCGTCTAGCATCATTTTATTAATCGTATCCAATCCGTTTTCCTGTACCTCAACCTTGACTCCGTATTTTTGTTCAAACAATTCGGCAACTGCTTTTCCATACTCCAAGTAGCCTGACAAGGTCCAGAAATTAAGTTTAGCATTGTCTTCCGGTGTTAATTCTTCCAATTCCTCAGACTGTGTCTCAGATCCCGGTACTGCAGAAGTTTGAGAAACAGCCTCATCCTCTGACTTTTGAGTATCCCCAGCTGCTGTTTGGCCAGCTTCTTCTGCCGTATTCTCCTCCTGCTCAAAAGGTATTTCTTTTTTAGCGCAGCCGGCAAAAACACTGCATAACAATGTAACAACCAGTAATATACTAAGAATTTTTTTCATCTTCTTTACCTCTTTCTTATTATTTTTTTCTACAATCTTTATGAATAGTTTTTATCCAGGTTTTTTACTTTGACTTCTGGTTTGGTTTTACTTTCAAACTTTTATTTATTAATTTTTATTTCTTTTGTTTTCTTAATGTAATATCCTAATGACTTTTACCGTTTTGATTATGCTTCTAAAAGAAATGCACAAATTCTCATCCTTTATCCGCTCCGGATGAAACACCCTGAACCAGATATTTCTGGAAAATAATAAACATTACCGTTATTGGCACTGCTATCAGTACGGCACCGCAAGCAAATATTGTAAAGTTTGTACTTTCCTTTCCATTGATAAGGGCAAATAATCCAACTGCCAGGGTTCTAGTCTTATCACCGGATAAAAGGATATTCGGCAGTATATAATCCATCCAGGGCAGCATAAACTGTGATACCGCACAGTAAGTGATGATAGGTTTTGACATGGGAAGCGTAATATACCAAAAGGTCCTAAACCTTGTACAGCCGTCCATATAAGCAGCTTCATCAATGGAAAGGGGTATCCCGTCCAGATAACCTTTTACCAGCCAGGTATTATATGGAATCGCTCCGGCAGAGTATACGATAATCAGAGTAACAGGCTTTCCGATCAGACCTAATGTAAGAAACAGCGTATAAATTGCAGTCATGGATAAAAAGGTTGGAAACATGGATAAAATCATAATCGCCATCAGACCGTTTTTTTTACCTTTGAACTGGAACCTGGACATAATCCAGGCTGTAACCATGATCAGTGCCACGGATAATACCATATTTGCAAGAGCAACCTTTAACGTATTAAGAAACCATATCCCATAACTGGTTTCGGTAAAGAGACGTTTATAGTTAGCAATTGTAAGCTCGTCAATTCTTATGTTTTCTGAGGGACCGCTTCCTTTTTGAAAAGATGACAAAACGATCCAGATAACCGGTACAAGAACTATGCATGACATGAAGACCAGTTCCGTATGGATTAAAACAGATGTAATTTTTTTCTTCATTCCTGCTCCTCCTATAATTCCTTAAAGGAAACGGTTCTTTTAAAATTCCAGAAAGATACGGCACCCACCATGGCAAAAAGCAGGACACTCATAACAGCAGCAATGTCATACATCTGCTGGTTTAATGTCAATTTATAGATCCAGGAAATCAAGATATCCGTACTGCCTGCAAACTGCATATCTGCATTACTTGGTCCACCCTGGGTGAGAAAGTAAATTGCACCAAATGCATTAAAATTGCCTGCCATACTCATAATTAAATTAGCCGAGGTAGCCTGCAAAACTAAAGGCAGAGTAATTTTACGGAAACTCTGAAAGCTTCCTGCACCATCTATGGCGGCTGCTTCGTACAGACTCTGATCGAGATTAGCCAATACCCCCAGCATCATTACCATAAATACAGGAAAGCCTAACCATAGATTTACGACAACAATTGTAATCTTAGCGATAACCGGATCCGTTAAGAATGGAATGTTGACAGAAATAATGCCAAGCTTTAACAGAATCTGGTTAAGGGGACCGAATTGTCCGTTCAGAAGATTACGGAATACCAAAAGGGACACCATCTGCGGAATAGCCCATGGCAGTATTAAAATCGTCCGGAATATACTTTTGCCATGAACGGAGGGATGATTCAAAATTAAGGCCTGGAGCATTCCAAAAAAATAAGTACTTAACGTTCCTGCCAAGGTCCAGATCACTGTCCAGTTTAAAACCTTCAAAAATGTATGGGACCAGATAGGAACCAGGAACAATTTGCGGAAATTTGAGAACCCCACCCAGTCAAGGAGATTCCCCGGGGGCAAATGATCTCTGTTATAATTTAAGAATGCCGTTAAAACAGAAAATACAATAGGCATTACTACAATAAACAAAAATACGATTCCTATGGGCAATAGTACTATGTAAGCGAAATTTTTACTGTAAAACTGTTTAAAGTAATTCTTGGAACTGATATATACACCGGTTTTATCAATTTGCAGTCCGGACTTATAAGCATCCATAACATTCCATAGATAAGCGGTTATGAATAACCCTAATACAAATAGTGAGATAACTCCCTTTATTAATAGCATGGTAGAATGATCCCCATATTTAACGCCGGTTTTTACCCCTAAGGTAATCAATCCCCATATTCCCTTCGTAAAAAAGCCTCCATGCAAGCGGATTGAAAAATCCGGTATTAACCCTCTGACATATTCCAGCCAATATCCACTAAGCAGCTCGATACAAATCATAAACAGCTGTATTCCAAAAATCAGCAGCCCTTTCAGCCTTTGTCTGCATACTATAAACTGCCCGCTTCCCCATATAAAAACAGACAGCCATAATGCTTTACATTTTTTCATAATCCTAACACCTGTCTCTCATTTCAAATTTCATATCCTTGCCTATCTCGCCTCCTCATTTATAAAAAACACATAATTACTTAAGCGCTTAAATTACTGTAATTATAGTATTTATAAAATATATAGTCAATCAAATATGTGCATTTTATATATTTTCATCATAATATACAATTGATTTTTATTTCATTTTCACTTAACGAACTTAACAATTCTTTTTTAAGTAAATGGAAATGATAAACAGCTGTTATTTTCCGCTATGGTTTGGTTATCTACTCTTTTGTTAAGTACTTAATTATTTTGGAGTAGAATAAAAAAGAAATCGTGATTTGGTAATTATCACGATTTCTTTTCGCTCACTTATAATTTTATATACTAAGATTAAAATGTTATAATTGCAATTTATTTAATTATCCGTCCCCAAAGGCCGTATATAGGAAACTCTCTCCACTTCGTCAAGGTTGTCCAGGCGCAGTAACCTGTCCATTATCTCAACCGCTTTTTCTGCTTTCTGTTTATTACTTACTATAATTAATTTAGTATCAGGCAGCAGCATAATATCCTTATCAGAATTTATCACCACAGATATATTACGGTTATCTGCATAATTTTCCACCTGCATTCCTAATAATTCACCGATAACCAACCCTTTCTGATTATGGTGTTCCTGCAGAAACTGTATCAGGCTGCTGTCATAGCGGTTAACAAATATATCTTCGGGAGGTATCCTCTTAGATATGGTCTCGTAAACGTTTCTGTTATAGTGATCCTCCATAACAACATAAAAGCGGTCACCCAGCTGTTTTTTGGCTGCTTGTAAAACGCTTTCATAATCAGTAAGTATTTTACAGAAAATAGGATCTTCTATATATCCGTCAATAAAGATTGCCGGTACATAAAACCTGGAGGCAATGGCTTTTTGGCGTTCTTCATCCATGTCCAGAATAAATACGGCATCTAAAGAACGTTTCTGCCCTATTACGATATCCTTTTCCATTTCTTTGGCAGGTAATAAGACCACATCATAACCTTTCGGATATAGATTTCTCTGAATTTCCCGGGAAAGGTCATAATATTGATAGATTTTACTTTTTTTGTTCCGTCCCTCCATATTAATTATGATCCCTGCCAAATAACTTCTTTGGCTTGCCAGGGTTTTCGCATTCATATTGGGGACATATTTTAACTTATTGGCGACTTCAAAAATATGCATTCTTGTCTCATGGCTGATTTTTTCCTTTTCCGAATAATTAAGCACATAGGAAACCGTAGCAGTAGAAACTCCCGCTTCCTTTGCGATGTCTTTCATGGTAACCCGTTTATCTGACATAATAACCTCCCGGAACTGATTCCTTATGCGGTTAAGTATATCATTTTGCTAATATACTGTCAATTTAGAACACCGGGTATGTATCAATTTTTTCCTTCTCTGTTATCGCCTGATAGTAATTATAAACAACACTAAAATTTTTGCATGTTATTTATCTCCAAAATAATATTTAAACCTAACTCTCTTGCATCATAATACGCTTTTTTTACAGTATCGTCATAGACCTGAATAGGCTCATGACAGTCTGAACCGATGATTACAGGGATTTTTGCTTCAACTGCCTTTCTCCAAAACTGAATATGAGGATATTGATACCGCTCTCCATCAACAAATTCATGTAATCCTCGGCGGTATCCGTTAGCATTGTATTCTAAAATGATGTTATTGCCGGCCGCTGCTTCAATTATCATATCACTGGCATGGCTGCAATTATCATCCCATGCTATATTATTGACAAAAATGATATCCGGATGGGCAAAAACACTAAAATAGCCGCTTTTCATGCCTTGTATGGAATAATTGGCATACTCAATATATTGTTCCGAATTATCTATATTATACACATTTATCATATTATCATAGGAATCTTCATAAAAATGCTGACCCATTATGAGATAATCACACTTTTTTTCCTTTAATAAACTATCATAATAATATTCTTTTCCCTTTAGATATTCCCCTTCAAAACCGCATAATATCTCCAGTTTATTTTTATAGCTTTCTTTTAACTTCAGTACGGTAACAATATATTCCTCTAATTCACTATATGGCATCCGCATCCCAAAAACATCACCGGGAAAAGGCAGATGATCTGAGAAACCTAAAATATCCAGATTATATTCAAGGGCTTTCTCCACATAATCCTCTTCGGTTCCAAAAGCATGCCTGCAACGAGCACAATGCGTGTGGTAATTTACTTTTTTCATACTAACTCCCATGGCATAAAACATCTGCTGGCGGATGTTTTACTGCCTCAAATCAGGGTGTGAAATGTCTTTTATTTCACACTAGCTCCCATTGCATAAAACATCTGCTGGCAGATGTTTTACTGCCTCAAATCAGGGTGTGAAATGTCTTTTATTTCACACTAGCTCCCATTGCATAAAACATCTGCTGGCGGATGTTTTACTGCCTCAAATCAGGATGTGAAATTGCTTTTTATTTCATACTAATGCCTATGTATATCGCAAGCTTGCTTACGATACAAGCTTGCTTGCGATAATGCTTAAATAAAAGATTAAAAATGCAACGCATTTTTCAATCTATATTTCTTTCTATGGTTAGGTGACACATTATACTGAGGCTGTTACATAATATTGAATTTACGCAAGCCTGGCCTGGAATATAGTTATATTTCATATAATATCTGTGAAATGTAAACCATAATCTCTCCAGGTCAATAGAATTTTGCAACAGCCCCTTATATTTTATTAAGTAATATTATTTATTAATTTCTACTTTAATTTCTTCCACTATCTTATCTCCGCCCTGTTTTTTCCAATCGTTTACAAAATCATCAAAGCTGTCGATAGAAGCCTGACCCATAATAATTTTTGCAAATGTTTCATCTTCCATCTTCTTTAGATTAGACCATTTCGATTCCATCGTTTCTGTCTGCCCATAGAAAGCACTATAAATTTCTTCATAACCCTCCTCTACGGATGGACGTTCTCCAACCATAATAGAAACCAGCCTTGGCAAATTTGTTGAAGCCAGGTCACTGCTTAAATCCCAGTACTTCAGACTATAATCATCAAGAGGTTCTTTCTTTAAAGCTTTAATCGCTTCCATATCATTCTTTAACAATTTATGTGTTGAAAAATCCACATCGTCTTCTGTGATTTCCCCATTCACAAATTTTTTCAAGGTTTCATAGGACACTTCAATTTCATCTGCATTATCATAAACATTAAATAACGGATATACATCCGATGTATCCAGTTCTTCGGGTGTTATGCCACTATCGCCGATACCGTTTTTAACCCAGGACGGTTCGTTATACAATAAGTAATTTATAATTTTCATAGCAGCTTCCGGATTCTTACAGTTCTTATTAACTACGATATATTGGCTGGTAGGTTCTGCCATATGTGCATAATATTTGCCATCGGAAGCTAATGGAGCATTATAGGCCTGCCAGTCAATTTTTCCGCTTAATAAACTGTCTGCAACCGTATATCCTGCCCACCATGGTCCGAAAAAGATACCGGCATTACCGGCAAGTACAGGTTCCGAACTGTCATCACGGATTAACATCTGAGGATCAATTAATCCTTCGTCATACATAGAAGCTAATTCCTTTAAAGAATCTTTTATTTCCGGCTGAATGGAACCATATTTAATTTCACCTGATTCATCTTTCATCCAATATTGAGGAAACGATTTAAATGCTCCAAAAATCGGATCCAATCCCCAGAGATTACCACCAATACCAGCAAGTGAACCGGAATTGGCTGGACCAATGATACCAATTGTATCATCTTTTCCGTTTCCATCCGGATCCTGGGTTACAAAAGCTTTGGCAACTGTTTTTAAATCCTCTAGAGACTTTGGTACTTCTAACCCCAATTTATCCAGCCAATCCTGGCGAATCCACATAACATTAACCCCTCCGGCTTTAATATTCGGAGCCGGTACTGCCATCATTTGTCCGTCCTTAGTTATCATATCTGTTAATTGATCCCCGCCGCTGCTTACAAAGCTTTTTAACATTTCGGATGCATAATTATTATAAGCATCTGTCAACGGTAGCAGCTGACCGTATTTTAACATTGCACGAAACTGATTGGAACCTACATTCATAATATCCGGAAGCGTATTGCTGCCAATGCAGAGATTCATTTTCTGCTGAAAATCTGTATTAGAACTGACCCAATCATAAACGATTTCAATATTTAAATCCTTTTTAATCGCATCCAGAAAGGCATTCTTCTCGATAGACTGCCCCTCTGGGAATGATACATTGGGATTTAAGCCTACCCCTAAATGAATTGTCACCGTATCCTTATAAGGCTCAAGAGGGCCGCCTGCTTTAGCAGACTCTTCTGCTGTCTCCTTGGATGAATCCGGCGATTGTGCAGTAGTTGACTGATTTGTTTCTTTTTCACTCCCCGTACTGACAGAACATGCATTTAATGTTCCGATCATAGCAGCAATTAATACGAATGCCCATAACTTTTTTTTCACTTTACTACCTCCTTAATAATAAATGATCTATATTGCATTAGTTTCAGCCTTTCACCGAACCTAACGTAATACCTTTTACAAAATATTTCTGCAGAAAAGGATAGATAATCAAGATAGGAATCATGGCGATGAATATCTTAGCCGCATCCAGAGATTGATTATTCAGTTGTATAATCTTTTTTATTTGTTCTACGGACATAGTAGAATAATCCTGGGAGACCACCATCTGCTGAATATAGGTCTGTAACGGATAATTACTTTGTTTCGTGTTTAAAACCAAACCCTGGAAGAAATCATTCCAATGGCTGACAATGGTTAATAGCGCTATTGTTGCAATCATTGGTTTTGCCAGAGGTATATTTATTTTTATAAAAGAAACCCAGGGGTCAGCTCCGTCCACATATGCTGCTTCTTCCAGTTCGGCCGGTAGGTTGCGAAAGAAATTCATTGCCATAATTACGTTAAATACCGGAAGACTTCCTGCTAATACCAGTCCCCATATATTATCAATCAAATGGTAATTCCGCATGGTCATGTACCAGGGAATGGTACCGCCATTAAATAGCATACAAAAAATCAATGTCCACATAAATATATTTCGCTTAGGAAACTGCCTTTCTGTCCTGGAAAGGGGATAGGCCGTCATAAGCGTGCAGCCTACCCCTATAAGCCCGCCAAATATGACTCTTTGTATGGAAACCAAAAATGATTTCAGAAATGTTACTTCTCCTAAAATTTTTTGATAAGAAAGCAGATTAAAACCTACTGGCCAAAAGGTTACCTGCCCCGCATTTACTGCCTCCTTGCTGCTTAATGACACCATCAGAATATACCATAAAGGAATCAGGCAGGCTAAGGTTATTATAATAAGAATAATTACATTACAAACATCAAAGATCTTGGATCCTATGGATTTATTTTCAATCATACACAACTCCTTTTGTTAAAAAATCTTATAGCCTGCAAATTTATCCGCCAGCCGGTAACCAAGTGCTATAAGGATCAGACTCACAACGGATTTCAGCAGACCTACTGCGGTTGCAAGGCTGAACTGAAGATTTAAAAGGCCGGCCCGGTATACCCAGGTATCCAAAATATCGCCGGTTGAGTAGACCAATGGATTATAAAGATTAAAGATTTGTTCAAAACCTGCATGTAAAACGTTGCCCAGTGATAAGATAGCAAGCAGAGCAATGGTCGTTTTAATTCCAGGTAAGGTAATATGCCACAGGCGTGAAAATCTTCCCGATCCGTCTACTGCTGCCGCTTCATATAACGTAGGATCAATACCAAGTAAAGCAGCTAAATAAATGACTGCATTATAACCGAAACCTTTCCATATATCAGTACCAATAACCAGGGGACGGAATAAATCTGCACGTCCAAAAAAGTTAATGGCATCCACCCCAAAATACTGTATGAAATGATTGATTGGTCCTGTATAACCAAAGATATTCAATATTATTTTAGACAGTATTACCCAGGATAGAAAATATGGAAGGTATACTATAGTCTGAATTGGACGGAATAGTTTTTTAATACATAATTCATTTAATAATAAAGCAAAAATAAGTGGCACAATTAAATTGCCGATTAATTTACCTACAGCAATTATTATGGTATTGATAAACACCTGCTTTGTATCACTTATCTGGAACATATACCGAAAATTATCCAGCCCCACAAATTCCGACTTTAAAATACCATCCACCGGGTTAAAATTCTGAAAAGCCATTACAACGCCGAACATTGGTATAATACTGAATAAAACAAGCCAGACAAACCCGGGCACCAGCATGAAATAATATTGCTTTAAAAACTTTTTATTGAACATAATTTATTCCTCCCATTTTTAATGCCACGAACTAATACCCAACCAGGATGTCTTGGCTCACTACCTGTCTAGTAAATAGTAACAAAATTTGTTTTTTCTATCTATAGACTAATGTTATATATTCACATAACAATCCCTTGCATTTTTATCCAGGTTGTAAAAATTGTTTTATCTTTTGGAAACATTTTTCCTGTAATAAATAAAAAGGCTGAAGTTTAATTCATTTGAACTAAACTCCAGCTTAATTTACTTTGGGCGATTATGATTGAAATACTTTTTTTCTGAATTCCGTTGGGGAACTTTTCATAACTTCATGAAAAACCCGGTTAAAATAATTAATATCATCAAATCCTGATTCTTTTGCTATTTCTATAATCTTTTTATCTGTTTTGGCCAGCAGACCGGCAGCTACAGACATTCGTTCCCGCTTCACATATTCATGAAAGGTCTTCCCTGTCAGTTTTTTGAAATTAATACTAAAGTAACTGCGGCTCATCCCTATTTCATCTGCAACTTCCTCCGCTTTAAAATTTTCTGTCAGATGAAGCTTTAAATAGTTTATGGCTCTTATAATACATATCTGCATACTTTCGTTCCTGCTCATTGCCAGGGCATATTCATACAATGAATTTCTCCATTCCTTAAGCCAGTTCAAAACTAAATCAACCTCCATTAAAAAAGGCATCATTGTCTCTTCTCTTTCCAGGTTGTTATCAATGGATTGTATACATTTCAATAAAATACGTTCCAACTCTCTATTATTCGGTTTTAATTGCTTTGTCTTATTGATGAGAATTTCAAATTGAACTTTATCGTAAAGCCAAAACAAATGCAGCCACTCTTTTTTTACAACATCCCATTCTTCTTGGTTTAGATAATTTTCCGTATTGTTAACGATGGGAGTTTTTCTTACTTTATAGTTGTGAAGAACCCGCTTTAATATAGTATCCCCATCTTCCTTTTCCATCTGGACTTTCGAAATATAGTCTAAAACCCCCTGCCGGATAGCGGCCTGGGCATAGGAAAACTCCTCATAAAACGTTAATACCACGAACTGTACTTCTGGAAATTTCTTGCGGCATTCCTCCATCAGTTCTATGCCGCCCAGTTCAGGCATATCAATATCGACAAACATGATATCTGCTTCCTGCTTCTGCAAAAATTCCAGTGCTACCCTTCCGTTTTGAACATCGCCGATAATTTCCATATTATATTTATCCCATGGCATAATTGAAATAATACCTTTTCTTGCCAGTTTATCATCGTCCACAATCAAGACCTTAATCATAGTTTCCCTCCAATGGTAATAATAATGTCACTTTAGTACCTTTTCCGAGTTCACTGTTAATCGTCAGGAAAGCACGCCCTCCATAAAAAGATTCCAGCATGGATCTGACATAGCGCAATCCTACTCCGTCGTTTTCCACACTTCCGTCCGATTTATACTGAAACGGCCGGTTTAGTTTTTCCAACTGCTCCAGATTCAGACCTTTCCCGTTGTCTTTAATGGTTATTACGGCATATCCTTTTTTCTCATCCTGAAATAAATATATAAATAGTTTCCCGGTTTCTCCAAGTCCATGTCTTAATGCATTTTCAACCAAAGGCTGCAATAATAGCCTTATCGTCGGCTGATCCAGATAATTTCCTTCTTCTACCTGTATATCTACCTCAAAATCATAACGCATTTTCTGAAGATTTACATATTTTTTTAAGAATTCAAGTTCTGAACGAAATGTTGCGATTCCATCCTGTTTACCCAGATTGTAAGATAATAAAAATATAAGGCTTGATAGAAAATCACCTATGTCCTTTTGTTTGTTGATCTGCGCCATCCAATGAACCGAATTTAAAGTATTCAGCAGAAAATGTGGATTGATTTTATACATGAGCTTCTCAACTTCAATCTTACTGCGCTTTTTTTCTTCGCGCTCCACGTCTTCCAGAAGCTTCCTTATTTGTCCTTTCATATTACCAAACTGTTTTAATAGTTGATCAAACTCTGCAATACCAAATTCATACTCCGCTTCTTCCAGATTTCCCTGCCCCGCCTGCTCGATTTCCTGTCCGAATAATTGCAGCGGCCGGCAGATCAGCCGGTATATTATTAAAACCGAAAGATAAAGCACTATAATTGACAAGAAGAATATCAAAAAGATACGGTTCCTCCATTGATAAATTTCTTTTCTATAAAATTTCTCCTGTACAGCAAATACATTGATATACCCTATTTCACTTCTTTTTGCAACGATAAAATATCCATTTTTCATGCCGGTATACATTTTTTCCGAATCAAAACTGTCTATAATAAAACTCTCACCTGTATTAAAGCTGTCATTACTGCTGTATTTAATTATTTGTCTTGTATCAAGCTGCAGCAAATCAATGGGTACAATATTATTATTTGCCAGATTGGAGTTTTGCTCCAGATAATCATCCACCTTAACATTCATTTCAACATATGTATATAATTGCTTATCCTGATAAGAATCCTGTCCGAGCATTGAGATTACCAGTCCATTCCTCTTTTTGGTTTTGGTGGCGGACAACCCCCGTAAACTGTCTCCCGCCGCTGTTACCAGCTCCGGCGCATCCAAAAGATCGTAACCGGGCACCATGAGATTTTCATCAAAAAGGCATTTACCGTTAAGAGCATCATAATAACTGGCAAAATTAACAGAGGAATTGGGAAAACTTACATTAATCAGTTCATCCGATAATTTTCTTTTTGTTTTATAGATATAGAAAGCATTTTTCTGAGACATATAATCTAATAATAATGCACCTATGAATCCGTTTTCTTTCATCTGCTGTGTAATTCGAATCATACTGAAATATGCCTCATCCATATGTTCGGTCATTTGGTTTAAAGATAATTTTAAGGTCGCTTCCGTCTTGTTTTTCTCCATGGAATGAAGTGCGGCATAAGATACAACTACGAGTGACATAAGACTTACTATGGTAACCATTAATATTATTGCTACTAATCTCTGTCTTATGGATGACAATCTTTTTCGTTTCCACCTTAGCATTTTCATCTTGATATTTCACCATTTCCTGTATCGGTATTGTGTATTATTTAAACGATTATCCCATAACTTGCAGCAAAAGACAACTATGAAGTGTTTCCGGAATTTAAGGTTTTAATAAGAGAAAGAAGGTGCCTTAACTCATTTATTGAATTTAAGACACTCTTTCTTCTGTTTTGCTATGGTATTCGGATTATCTTACTTACCTGCATTTATTAGAATACTCTGATGATTGAAGATAAATTACTTATCCATTATGTTACATATCCCCATTTAATTTCCATATATCCTGGTTGTATTGGGCAATGGTGCGGTCAGAGGAAAAATACCCGGCTTTACTGATATTAACCAACATTTTATCAGCCCAGTTTAAGCGGTCCTCATAATCGTTATAGGCCATTTCCCTTACCCTTATATAATCTTTAAAATCCAGTAAGGACATAAACCAATCCTTATTTAAAATCTCATTATAAAGCCTTACAAGATTCTCTTCCTTACCAATGGCTAACATCTGGTCACTGATTATAAAATCCAGAGATTTCTTAATATCGCTGTCTTTTTGATAATATTTTTCGGGTACATAATCTGCCTTTTGATAATGATCAATAATCTGATCACTGGTTTCCCCAAACAGATAAATATTATCTTCTCCCACTAAATCACTGATTTCTACATTGGCACCGTCTAAGGTACCCAGGGTCAGGGCTCCGTTTAACATAAACTTCATATTACCGGTACCGCTGGCCTCCTTGGAGGCTAAGGATATCTGCTCCGAGATATCACAGGCCGGTATCAGTATTTCTGCTTTTGAGACATTATAATCTTCCAACATGACCACCTTAAGATACGGACTCACTTCTGCATCTGTATTAATCAGCTCCTGCAGGCAGAGAATCAAATGAATGATATCTTTTGCAATAACATAAGCCGGTGCAGCTTTCGCCCCGAAAATAACCGTAACCGGTCTTATTGGCAAATTACCATTTTTTATTTCATGATATTTATGTATGACGTACAAAGCATTCATCTGTTGGCGTTTATACTCATGAAGGCGTTTGATTTGAATATCAAAAATTGAAGTTTCGTCAATTTCCACTCCCTGGTTTCTGTATAACCAGGCCTTCAACTTTTGTTTATTTTTATATTTAATATTCAAAAGTTCATTTAATACCGTTTCCTCCCCACGAAATTCCATCAACTTTTCTAATTCCATTGCATTCTTTTTAAAGCCGTTTCCAATGAGGTTTTCAATACAAGCGGTAAGCTCTGCGTTGCAATGCAGCAGCCAGCGCCTGAAGGTAATACCGTTGGTCTTATTATTGAATTTCTCAGGATAAAGTTTGTAGAACTGATTTAATTCCTGGGACTTTAATATCTCGGTATGCAGATGAGCAACTCCATTTACACTAAAACCATAATGTATATCCATAGAAGCCATATGCACCCTGTCCTGTTTATCAATAATTACGGCCTTTTCGTCATTGAATTTTCTTCTTACCCGGTTATCCAGCACTTCTATGATTGGCACTAACTGGGGTACTACCTTCTTTAAATAATCAAGGGGCCATTTTTCCAATGCTTCCGCAAGGATGGTATGATTGGTATAGGCACAGGTCTTGGATACGATATCAATTGCCTCATCCATACTGATTCCCTGTTTGGTCAGTAATCGGATCAGCTCCGGAATTACCATGCTGGGATGGGTATCATTGATTTGTATTACCGCATACTCATATAAGTCATGCAGACTGCTTCCCCTGCTCCTGGATTCTTCCAGAATATACTGCGCTCCGCAGCTTACCAAAAAATACTGCTGGTATATACGCAGCTGCTGTCCGGCTTCATCACTGTCATCGGGATATAAGAACAGAGTCAGATTTTTCTTAATATCCTCTTTATCGAAATCGATTCCCTGCCTTAACAGACTTTCCTCCACCAGCTCCGTATCAAATAAATGAAGCTTGTTGGTACGGTTTTGATAGCCGATGACATCAATATCATAGAGGACCGATTTTAATGTAAATCCCTCAAACTCCACTTCATAACTGCGTTCCTTTTTCGTTAGCCAGCTGACTTTGTCGATCCAGGGGTTTTTCTCTTCTTTTTGGAGATTATCCTCAAACTGCTGCTTAAACAAACCAAAATGATAATTCAGTCCAATACCGTCACCGGCAAGGCCAAGGCTGGCAATGGAATCCAGAAAGCACGCTGCCAAACGCCCAAGTCCCCCATTGCCTAAAGACGGCTCCGGTTCCGCTTCCTCTATCTCCGATAAATTCTGTCCATGTAAAGCCAGCAATTCTTTTATCTCGTCATAAATACCTAAATTAATCAGGTTGTTTGACAACAACTTTCCAATTAAAAATTCAGCTGAAATATAATACAGTTTTTTCTTATCTTTTGTATCTTCCTTGCCCGCCGCAAGACGTTTTACCATACTAAGCAGCCCAAAAAGCAGCTGCTTTTTTGTACATTGCTCTATGGTCTTACCATATTGCTGTTCCAATAATCTGGTAAGCAGCTTAATGGGGTCCTTCGTCTTTTCGCTTACCGTGGTAGAATCTCCTGCCCTTTTGCTCTCAAGAACAGCTTCTGCCAGGAATTCTGTTTGCTTTTCCAATTTATCCAGGCTATCCAGTTTCCATTCCCAGTTGGGGGAACCTAACGTCCCCGGTGTATTCAGCCGTCCTTCGTTGCCTAATTCCAGAATGTCCTGTACCGGTATAATTGCCGTATCTGCTATATTATCCAGCGTATATCGGATAAAGCGATGGGAAATGGAACCGGTATCATACCCGAAAGAGTATAGTTTTAGATCAGTTTCACTCTGAATCTGCCCGGACTGGTTCTCAAACCATCCAAGTATGGTCTCATTATCATGGGTTCCGGTATATACAATCATATTTTCCCGGTCAATAAAATTGTTGTTGCCTTCTAATGGATCAAAGGTAAACTGAATAATTTTCATTCCTTTTAAACCGTAATGATCTCTTAACTGATATACCTCGGGTCTCATATCCCCTAAATCCTCCGCAACAATAGGAATACCCGGGAAAGTTTCAAACAGCCGGTCAAATAATTCATATCCGGGAGCCTGAACCCATTCTCCCTTTATCGCAGTTTCACAGGACTCCGGAATCTTCCAGTAGGTGTCAAAAGCCCTGAAATGATCAATGCGAATAACATCAAACAGCCTGGAATTGTATCCAATTCGATTCAGCCAGAAACCAAATCCGTTTTCTCTTATGTGTTCCCAGTTATAAATCGGATTCCCCCATCTTTGTCCGGTCCGGCTGAAATAATCCGGCGGTACGCCGGCGATAAAAATCGGGTGTCCATCCTTATCTAATAAAAAGTCCTCTTGATTTCCCCATACATCCAGGGAATCGATACCTACATAAAATGGAATATCCCCCATAACCTGAATGCCTGAAGCATTGGCATATTGCTTTAAGGCTATCCATTGACGGTAAAATTCATACTGAAGGAACATTTCATACCGGATATCCCCATCATAAATACTCTCATCAAAACTACGGTCTTTTATCCAGTTCTTATGCTCTTCCTGCCATTCATTCCAGCATTTCATCTGATTTTTTTTCTTAAAGGTAAGATAAACCGCATATAAGTAAACCCATTCCTGCTTAACGAACTCCTCATAGGCGGTATCCGGAATAAATTTAATAAAGGCCTGCCTTAAATACTCCTCCTTATATGTTCTCACTTCCTGATAACTAATTTTCCTGGTTCCTTTTCGAAAAGCCGGCGGCACTTCTTCTAATAATCCTTCCTCATATAACCTGGTTAAATCAAGGTACAATTCATCCCCGGCAAAAGAAGAATAAGGCTGATAAGGTGATTCTCCATATCCCAAAGGATTTATAGGGAGAATCTGCCATATACGAATATGGCTTTTCTTTAAAATGTCAATAAACTGATAGCTATACTTCCCAAAATCTCCAATTCCATAATCGGAAGGAAGGGAAGCTACCGGCATTAAAACTCCAGCTTCTCTCATATTTACACCCATTCATATCGCAAGTCCTCCAGCGATACTGCCACAAATAAAACAGGTTGAAAGAATCATATCGTGGCATCCTTTCAATTCTTATATTTTCTTTCAACCTTACATCCATTGCTACTGCTAAACTTTTGACGATACCTTTTCATTTTTATTTTTATATGAACTGTTTTCTTTACAGTACAAAAACAATCCCCAATACTTTTCCAGGAAAACGGTTTCCGAAAAAGATGAAAAAATATATGGATGTGAACTCCATTATTTTTGAATAACATCCATATAGTCAATTTTACAGACTTTATATGGCATCACAATGTGCCGCCCCTCACCTCCGTCTAAAAGCTTTTTTAACTCATCAAAGGCCTGCTTGGATTTTGCAAAAAAATCCTGCCTGACGGTATTCATAGCTATTTTGGTGTATCCCATTAGGGGAATTCCGTCAAAACCGCATACCGGCCGAAATATATCCAGCTCAGTAAGGGCAAATACCGCCCCGATCGCCATCATATCGGAAGCACATACAATAATATCTGCTTTTTTTGCCCATTTAAAAACAATTTCCCTGGCTTTATATTCATTAAAATCACCATGTTTTACAATTAATTCAAAAGAAATCTCTTCCTTAAGTTTCTTCATGGCTTCCAACCTTTGATCGGTAATATATCCTCCCCTGCCTCCTGCAATATATAACACTTTACGGCTGAACTCATTTTCTTCAATAGTTTTTCTGGCTACCTCATACTGGGCGGTACAATGGTCAATGGATACGGAGGAGGTTTTTGGGTTCACTATGGGGGAATCCACTAATACACAATAAAATTCCTGCTTTTCTATTAATTTTACTAAATTCTGGTTTTCCAGGGATAGATTATAAATAATCAGGGAATTTATCCTCTGGGCTTCTAAATAGGAACTTACCTGTTTCGCAGTCATTCCTTCAAATTGTGAGCTGAAAAAAGTAACCACATCTATCTTATATTCTTTTGACTTTTCAAAAGCACCGGTTAGATATTGCATGTCTATTTCATCAATGAACTGGCTGTTATGCCTAATGTCTACGATAAGCCCAACTCTGTTAAATACCTTTTTGGA
>JAEZSL010000143.1 GCA_023443925.1 Bacillota bacterium
AATTGCTTGCAAGAGATATTATAAGTAACAGTGGAATTGTAATCATGTCGGCAGGTTCCGTTATAAAAAAAGACTATATCAGAAGACTATCTGAATTAGAAATATATTATGTTTATGTTGAAGATGAATTGTCCGAGGGTATTGAAGATCATGAGAATATAGAAGAAAAAATCAAAGAACAATGCCAGGATATCGTAAAAAATATCATTGATAAATATTCTTATCAAGGATACGGTGATTTGGAAAATATTCAGGGAGTAGCAGAACAGATCATCGGAGATATGATCGATCAGCCAGAAGTTTTGTTTAATATTTCTGGTGTACGCAGGAAAAGTGAAAGTACATATTCCCATTCTATTAATGTATGTGCCCTATCTGTATTATTGGCGTTACGAATGAAGCTTCCAAAGGTAAAGGTACGCGAAATAGCGGTTGGCAGTCTTTTACATGATATAGGTTATAACTCCATGCAGTTTGATTACATAAGTCCCAAATATAATGAATTTAATAAGCTTGAACAGAAGGAACTGATGAAACATGTTATCTATGGTTATTCTTCTGTTATAAAAGAAGACTGGCTGACCCTGGCAGCCAAAGACATTATTTTATGCCATCATGAAAAAATAGATGGATCAGGATATCCGTTTCGCAAAAGAGGCGATAAGATTAAGATCGGTAGTAAGATTGTAGCTGTCTGCGATACCTTCGATAGTCTGGTTTACGGGTTTTTATGTCCTAAGATGAAAGTTCATCATGCAATTGACTATATTGTGAGCCAGGCTGGAGTAAAATTTGATTTTGATACAGTAAATTGTTTTATTGAGTCGGTGGCTGCCTATCCAAATGGTACAGTTGTAATAACAAACACCGGTGAGAAAGGTATAGTCATCAGGCAGAATACGAAGTGTCCTACCAGACCCGTTCTTCATATGATATCGGATGCTGCCGGCAAGAAGTATGCCACCTGGGTGGAGAAAGATCTGAAAAAAGAATTAACCTTATTAATAGAGGATACAATTGAAACGTAAATGACAGTTAAATTCTTTCATCTTTATAATTTGGGTGGGAGAATTTTTTATTTCTTAGGTTCGAAAGACTTAGGCTGGTGGACGTAGTATTGAATATACATAACCTGCATTCGTAGAATACAGGTTGATAGATTTTTTGAAACTCGAATCTTAATAGGAAGGGGAGCGTATGAAATAAAAACCCCAAACGGCAGGATGTGAGTGTAGTATGTCACACATAAGGAAGATTACTACTATCGTGGTAGTGTACCATCGCTAGGGTATGGCAACTCATAGTCTTTTTTCATAAAACAGATGAAATAATTTATATACTGAAATTAAAATTAATGTTAATTTAGTTCAAATTGATACTGATAAAATAGAAACGCTTGATCCGCTTTATGATTAATTTTTAAACGATTTGTTTAAATGCTGGTAATACGGTTTTGTCCATGAATATTTCTTGCCAGTAACGTAAAAATATGATATAAGTAATAGATAAAAGTAAATTGAATTAATTAATAAAAATTGGATATAATAAATAAGCTGGACTCCATATAATTAGGTAATCCGTTTATATTAAAAAAGTCAGGTGGTGGATGATTGTGCATAGTTATTTAAGGGCAATAGGATTTAGTGAAGTAATAGATAGGATGGAGTTAGAACGATTATTGGGCATAATCATGGAACAACCAACAGAAAAAAAGACTTACAGTATGCCAAATAATAAAGTGTTTATTGAAGTATCGAAAATGTTTTCAAAGCAGATGGGGATTACCATACGAGGTGAAACAGATTCAGAAGGTAAGTTCTACATGGAACACTATTTTCCTTATTTTAAGAGTCAATATATGAGTACGAAAGAAGAAACATCCATCATTAAAAGAGTTGATACGGATGCATATACCGGTATGTGTGATGATATCAGGCTTGGTGTGTCTTTGATCTTTTATTTACAGAATGTTGTGGATTATCTCACAGACGGTAAAAATCAGACCGACAGACCACTTCCCATCTATCTAACCGCGCTTTCCATTTCCGGTAAGATAATACTGCCTATGGAGTTAGATGAAAAACTGGCCAAAAATAACAGTGCAGATGTTCAATACAGGAGGCAGCTTATCGCCGAGGCTAAGAAAGGCAATCAAGAAGCTATTGATAGCTTAACCATCGATGATATTGATATGTATGCAATGATTTCCAGAAGGGCGAAAGTAGAGGATATCTATACAATTGTAGAAACCTCTTTTACTCCTTATGGTTCTGAGTCCGATAACTATACCATATTAGGAACCATCGTAGATATGGATGTTCTTGTGAATGAGTATACCGGGGAAGAGGTATACAGCCTTATGATATCCAGTAACGATGTGATTTTTCAGGTTGCCATCAATAAAAAGGATCTGCTTGGAGAACCTATTGTCGGACGAAGGTTCAAAGGGAACATATGGCTGCAGGGAAATATAGATTTTAATTCGGACAAATGTTTGAATTAAGGTTGACTATTTGCTAATAAAATAGTAGAATAGTTGTGCTGCCATATTGCAGCAAATGCATCTATAGCTCAGTAGGATAGAGCGACCGCCTCCTAAGCGGTAGGCCGCTGGTTCGAATCCAGTTAGGTGCATTCATATAAGAATAAAAGAGGGTATATGCATTAGCTGCATATACCCTTATTTTAAAAGTCTATTTTTTTATAATTTCTTTTACGGCTTCGCTTTTCCAGATAGGAGCTTCTTCGTTTCCGGTATGGAAGCTCAACAAAGACCAGATATAAAGTAAGTCCGATTAACAGACATCCTATTATAATAGTGATAATAACCGGTCTTAATTTACCGGACTCTTCATAACGTTCAGCAGGTCTATTGTCCTGTGATTTGGGAGCTGCCGTTGGTGTCGGTATATAAGAACCCTTCAGGAGATTATCTGAGACCGTATTATCATATATAATATCAGCCGAGCCAACAAAAGTATTACCGTAAGTATATTTTATCGAACCGATTATATTTTCACCGTCCACAATTGAATCAGTAGGTGTTAGTATAATTTCTTTTTTAGCATCCTTATAGTTGGCATCATTCGGAAGAATAATATTGCCTTTTGAGCTGATTTTAAGCTGAGAGGACGTTTTACTGAATAAAGGGCTGTACTTGGTAAATAAAGGAGCCATCTCGGTTGAATCCGGGTCTTCTGTATCCGCTATATTATAAATAGAAAAATTATCAAAGCCGTAATTTAATAAATTAGCCGTATCAGAATATTCATTGGCGATACTGTCACAGTGCATAATAACACTGATGAGGGTTAATCCATCCCGTTCCGCAAAGGTTACCAGGGTATATAAGGCTTTGGAGGTATAACCGGTTTTACCTCCGATTACACCATCATATTTTCTGGCGCCGTTAACAAATTTATGATGATTTGCCAAATATCTGGTTTCCTCCTGAATATTGGTTGGAGGGATTACATATGTCCTGGTACCGGTTATCTGGCGGAATATATCATTATTAATAGCTGCCCGGGCAATCAATGCCATGTCATAAGCAGAAGTATAGTGATCCGGGTCAGGGAGGCCGTGGGGATTTACAAAATTAGAATCCGTGCAGCCAAGTTCTTTAGCTTTTTTATTCATTAGATCTGCAAATGCCTTCTCGCTGCCGGAAACATGTTCGGCGATGGCATAGGATACTTCATTGGCAGATTCCAGCATAATTCCATATAAACTTTGTTCCATGGTAAGTTTTTCACCAACATCAATACCGATACGGCTGCTGTCTAAATCAACGTCATAGATGGCTTTCTTCGAGAAGTCTACCGTTTCTCCTAAGGAAGAATTCTCAATAGCAAGCAAAGCGGTCAGTATCTTGGTTATACTTGCCGGATAATAAGTTTTGTGGATATTTTTCGAATATAATATGGCACCGGTGGAGGCTTCCATTACAATTGCAGCAGCGGAGTTTACGCTGGGTTTGTTATCGGGCCACTCTATATTAGTTTCTTCAGATTTATTGGAAGTTCCGCTATTATTGGCGGAAGAATTATTGACAGGCTGTGCAAAAGCAGAGGAGGTATTAAATAATAGTAAGCAGATAACGCTTAATACAGCGAATGTTCTTTTCATGATTGCTCCTTTATATAAAACCGTGCGGTATTTATTCTGTTAAGATTACGCGAAGGGTTTATTGAATTTACGGTAAACGGTTGCTTGTTTTATTTATTAATAAACATAAATGTAGTATATGAAAATAATACTTATATTATAGATTATTTCACCAGTTGTATCAAGAAAAAATACTATATTAAGAAAAAATTAAATATTCATATTTCGAGTAATTCTGATGTTCTGTAATAATTAATGGGGAACAGGCGTATTACGATTTCAATTAGAGGTAAATTAAAAACAGCCGGTAAGAAAAAGGATATCAGGATACCGGCTTATTCTTAACAGGCTGTTTTATTATGCTTTCATAATTAAAATATTATTCAGGTTTTTTTTGTCCGTAGTAGGCATTTTTTCCGTGCTTGCGTAAATAATGCTTATCCAGCAGCTCCTGCTGCATGGGCGGTATATTGCCTCCGGATAAAACCAGGTTATGCCATGCCATAAATGCTACTTCCTCCAAAACAACGGCGTTATGTACGGCATTAGCAGGATCACTGCCCCAGGTAAAGGGACCGTGGCTGTATACTACAACACCAGGTATATCATGGGGATCCAGGTTATTCTTTTTGAAGCGTTCGATAATAACCGTACCGGTTTCTTTTTCATAAGCTCCGGCAATTTCCTCCGGTGTCATCTGGCGTGTACAGGGAATTTCGCCGTAAAAGTAGTCGGCATGGGTAGTTCCCAGGGCAGGTATACCTCTTCCGGACTGGGCAAAAGTAGTGGCCCAGCGGGAATGGGTATGAACGATACCTCCGACAGAAGGAAATGCTTTATATAATTCAATATGCGTAGCGGTATCGGAAGATGGGTTTAAACTGCCTTCAATCCGGTTTCCGTCTAAATCTACGACTACCATATCCTCAGGCTTCATATCTTCATATTCCACACCGGAGGGCTTAATTACAATATACCCGGCAGTTCTGTCAATTCCGGATACGTTACCCCAGGTAAAGGTTATCAGGCCATATTTGGGCAATAACATATTTGCCTCATAAACTTGTTGCTTCAGTTGCTCTAACATAGGTAAACTTCCTTTCGGGCAATTATTTTAGCTTCCAGGCCATATCCTGAAGGAATAATAACTGTTTTAATGCTTCCACACTGGTATCCTTGCCAATATGAACATATTCAATATCCATCATTTCAGCAAAATCCTGCATATGTTCCGCCGTAAGGGAATAGGAGAACACAGTATGGTGTGCACCGCCTGCCAAAATCCAGCATTCCGCGCCGGTTTTTAAATCCGGCAGGGCTTTCCACATAATTCTGGCAACCGGCAGATTGGGCATTTCATAAATTGGCTTTACCGCTTCCACATCCTGTACGATCATACGGAAACGACCGCCCATATCAACCAGGGATACCACAATTGCTTTGCCCGGATGGCCTTCGAAGACCAGACGGGCCGGATCTGTTTTGCCGCCGATTGAAAGCGGATGAACTTCAATTCTTGGTTTATCTGCTGCCAGGGTAGGGCAGACTTCTAACATATGGGCACCTAAAGATAATTCGCTGCCCTTGGTTAAATCATAGGTGTAGTCTTCCATAAAGGCGGTACCGCCTTCTAAACCTTCCGCCATCTGCTTCATAATATGGGTCATGGCAGATACCTTCCAGTCGCCTTCCCCGCCGTAGCCAAAACCGGCTTCCATTAATCTCTGGCTGGCAAGACCGGGCAGCTGTTCCATACCGTGGAGATCTTCAAAGGTATTGGTATAAGCTCCGCAGCGAGCTTCTGTCAGAATTCTCTTTAAAGCAATTTCTACTTTTGCCTGATAACGGACAGAATCCGTATTATCGGTAGCAATGGTATACTTTTCTTCATATTCTCTGTACAGGGCATCCACTTCTTCTTTTGTTACGGAGTTAATTATCTCTACCAGGTCACCGACAGCAGTTGTATTTACCTGCCATCCCAGTTTGATCTGAGCTTCAACCTTATCACCTTCCGTTACCGCAACCTGGCGCATATTATCGCCAAAGCGCATTACTTTCAAGTTTTTACTAACCAGGCAGCCCACAGCGGACCGCATCCAGCCTCCGATTTTTGCCTGAACCTCTTCATCTTCCCAGTAACCGGCTACCACTTTACGGGGCATGCGCATTCTGGTTCCGATAAAACCATGCTCTCTGTCACCATGTGCGGACTGATTTAAATTCATAAAATCCATATCGATTCCTTCGTTTGGAATGGTACGGTTAAACTGAGTATGGAAGTGGCAATATGGTTTTTCCAATATGGATAAACCGCCGATCCACATTTTTGAAGGTGAGAAAGTGTGCATCCAGGTAATAATACCGGCACAGTTTTCATCATAATTGGCTTCTTTGATGATCTTTGTAATTTCCTCCGGTGTGGTTACAATAGGCTTATAAACCACGGAGCAGGGAATTACAGAAGCTTTGTTTAATACATCGGCCATTATCTGAGAATGACCGGCAACTGCCTTTAAGGTTTCCGGGCCGTAAAGATGCTGTGAACCGGTGATAAACCAAAATTCATAACGCTTTAAAGATGACATAGCTAAATACCTCCTTATGAATGAAATTATTTGCTTTGCTGTTTCTTAATTTCTTTCAGCCGTTTCATAACATCATTTTCTCCCCGGCCGAAGTAATCATGTAGTTTGGAATATTCGTTATATAGTAAATCATAGACCTTTGCATTTTCCGGTATGGGGGTATATACAGTATCCTTTAACTTACCCATTACACTGCCTGCCTTAAATACATCGTCATAGCCGCCGTTTTTGGCACCGGCTGCAACAGCGCCGAAGATAGCACTGCCAAGCGCCGGACCCTGGGTAGTACCGCCGATTTTAATAGGAATCTGAATGATATCCGCATAGATCTGCATTGCCATGGGATTCTTTAAGGAAATCCCGCCGGAAGCATAAAATTCATCCACGGCTACACCGCTTTCACGGAAGGTTTCTATAATTTTTCTCGTACCGTATGCCGTAGCTTCTATGAGGGCGCGGTAGATTTCTTCCGGTTTTGTCTGCAGGGTCATACCCAGAATCATACCCGTCAAATCAACATCCACCAGAACAGAACGGTTACCATTCCACCAATCCAGGGCAACCAGACCACTTTGACCGACTTTTTGCTGTTCTGCTTTTTTTGTCAGGTACTGGTGGATTGAGAGACCTTCTGCTTTTGCCGCATCATAATATTCGGCACTGACACAATTCTCTACAAACCAGGCAAAATGGTCACCTACACAGGACTGTCCGGCTTCATAGCCGAAAAAGCCGGGGCATACACCGTCTTCAACAACACCGCACATACCAGGTACATTTTGTTCTTCTCTGCTTAATAAAATATGGCAGGTGGAAGTTCCCATGATAGCGAGAAGCTTACCGGGGCCGTCAATCTTCACGGCAGGAACGGTTACATGGGCATCCACATTAGCCACCGCTACAGCAGTTCCGGTTTTCAGTCCGGTTAACTCTGCGGCAGGTTCTGTTATTTCACCGGCTTTCGCACCAAGGGGAGTCACCGGCCAGTTTAATTTTTCTTCCACCACATTCTCAAGTCTGGGGTCCAAAGCCTTAAAGAATGATTTATCGGGATAGCCGTCCTTTTTGTGCCAGATAGCTTTATAACCTGCAGTACAGGAATTTCTGGTCTGGATTCCGGTCAGCTGCCAGATTACCCAGTCCGCAGCTTCTATAAAATAATCAGCTTCTTCATAAATATGTGGTGCTTCATCCAGAACCTGCCAGATCTTAGGGAACATCCACTCGGAGGATATTTTGCCTCCATACCTGGCTAACCAATCCTGCTTCATATCCATTGCCGTCTGGTTTAATTTATTGGCTTTATCCTGTGCTGCGTGATGCTTCCATAATTTTATGTAGGCATGGGGCTCTTCTTTGTATTGATCCATCAGGCACAGGGGAGTACCATCTGCTTTTACGGGTAAAATAGTACAGGCCGTAAAATCAATTCCCACCCCGATAACATCCTCCGGCGAAACACCGGACTTTTCCAAAACGGCGGGAATGGTTTTGCCGAACACCTCCAAATAGTCAGCCGGATGCTGCAGAGCCCAGTCTGGCGCAAGTTTTTTGCCGCCGGGCAATTCTTCGTCCATAACACCATGGGCATAATCCAGTGTTGCATCTGCTAATTCTTCTCCGGTTTCAACATTAACCAATAATGCTCGGCCGGATAATGTTCCAAAATCAACCCCAATTGAATATTTTGGCATTATAATACCTCCTAAATTTCATGATATTTGATATAATCAAGGATGTAAGTACTTCTTATGAATTATAGATTAAAAAGTTATTAAATAAGTATTTTATTTCAAAAGATGTACGTACAAGTTAATGTAACTTTATTTTATATGATATTATATTAAAAAGCAAGAGAAAATAAACAAAACGGTGGAGGTAATAGAAGACAACGGGTCATTGCTCTCTATTGTGCCTGATACAATTTTCAGAGCTTTTGCTATTTTCCAGGCATAATATTTGCTTAAATTCGTTTTAACATGCATTTCATAAGAATCAGTCGTTTTCTATTATCTTTTTAACAGATTCCCGATGCTTTATATAAGGCTCTAATACGATATGTTCCGGCTTATGGGAATTATTAATCTGCTGAAGTAATAACTGGGCGGCTTTCTTACCGATTCGTTTGGCTGGATAGATTATGGAGGTTAAATTACAGACTAACTGTTTGGCCAGAAAAGAATTGTCCACACTTACAACCGATATGTCCTCCGGAACGGATTTGCCGTTTCTTTTTAATAAGCGGATTAAGGCAGCAGCCACCAGATCATTATAGCATACAACTCCGGTCACGTTTTTTAAGCGGTCCAGTATAATTTTATCCATTCCGCCTTCAAAAAAATAATGGAAGTCTTCCGTTGTATACCAGATAATCGAGTTGTCATTTACAGTCAGTTGGTGCTTACCGGCTGATTTTTGAAGGCCTTCGTAACGTCCGATTCCCTGGAAATCGTCGGATTTGAATATTCCGCCGATAAGGGTGTGTCCGTTATCGGCTAAAACGTCCGTTAACATCTCACCGGCTTTCACGTCATCCAAAATGATATAGGAATCGTCATAACCCCGGTAGTATCCATTGATAAAGACGGTAGGTATATTTTTTTCTTTTAACTGCTCATATAACCGTTTATTGGAATTGGGCAGGGCTGATTTCGTACCTTCCACAATGAGGCCATCCACACCGCTCTGCATAATCTGGAGCAGGCTTTTTTCTTCGTCGGAAGGCTTATTGTGAGTGATACCCAGGGAAAGGGTATAACCGCCCTGAGTTAGGATTTCCTCAATACCATGTATAATAGCCGGAAAAACATAATCATCCAGATAGGTGGTGATTACGCCAATCCGCATAGTTTTTTCAGTGACAGTTTTTTTGACAGGCAATACATAAGTTCCGCTTCCATGTTCCCTTATTAAAATTCCTTCGGACACTAAAGTTCCGATGGCCTGCCTGACCGTTTGGCGGCTTATACCGAAACGGGTGGCTAATTCGTTTTCGGAAGGAATTTTTTCACCTACTTTAAAAGTTTCGTCTGCAATATTATCTTTGATCCACTGGCTGAGTACAGCATGTTTGGAAAGTTCATTCTGAATCATATTGGCCCCGTTTTCTCTGAGTATCAGTAATTGGTATTGTATTATTTTACTATATATTTGGTAAGTTGTAAATACAAGTATAACAGGGTTAGTGAAACTCGTATGCGTAATAAATTAATAAAGCCAAGATATTAAAAAAACCATTGATTAGGATTAAAGCTGCCTCAAAGTTAATTTGCCGTTATAAATAAGGGAGAATGACCATGATAAAGAAATTTATTGCTGATATTAACTGGAGAAAAAGTGTTATATCGCTGGCAAATGAATACGTTAATTATGTCTGGACACCTACGGAAAAAAATTGTTATCATGGATATGACAGAGAAGGAATTGCAGTTAATACTCCGGATTTCTGCTATGAAAGTACCAGCTATCACTGCGGCTGGTGGCAGGTAAATCAAGAAAATAAGGGAATACCTTATAACTGGGGTGGTTATTCCTCACTTCAGGCTTTTGGACAGGGAATAATGGAAGGTAAATTTGCAGGGAATGTACCGGAGCTTAGAAGTAATGGCAGCAGCAGGGAATGTGTAGGTGTCGACTGTTCCGGATTGGTTACGGTATGCTGGAATACTAAGATAAGGGTAACCACCGGTACGATTCCTGATATAGCAGCCCCGTTAGAAACAACGGAGCGCCTCTTACCGGGTGATGTGCTGCTTTTACCTGGAAGCCATGTAATGATTTTTTCGGATTTTACAGACGAAACAAAAACTAAGGCATTGATAATTGATGCCACAAGAAGTACAGGTAAAGTATCTACTAGGACAGTAGAGATTTTGGATTTAACAAACAAAGGTTATGTTGCATATCGGAGGATACTTTAAAAGAGGAATATAGAGTCCTCATATAAATACAAATTAACTAATAATTGGTGATTCATATGTTTTTAGCAAAGTTGCTTTGGAGGGTTGGATGAACGGCAAAATAAGTGGAAGATAATAATATATGTGCTTCACATTTTAAAAGTAAATCAAAAAAGGAGAGATAATTTGATCCCTCCTTTTTGTGTTTACAATAACATGGTTTTAAAGACCTTCCGGAGTGCCTAAATCACTATAAAAAAGCAATCAGTACTTGAACTTATTAATTTCCGTCTGGAGATTCTGGGCTAATTCTGCCAGCGCTTCACTTGCACCGGCTATATCATCCATGGATGAAGTCTGGACTTCTACGGAAGCGGAAGCTTCTTCGGTTCCGGCGGCGTTTTCTTCGGATATGGCAGAAAGATTTTCCATGGTAGCGATCATTTCTTCCTTTTTGGTATCCATACGGGTACCGGAAGTATTAAGGTCAGAGATAAGATTCAACATAATCTCCAGAGCCTGATTAATTCCGTTAAATTTATCACTGGTATCATTAACGCTTTCCGTCTGGGCTTCCATAGTTGCTGCAACAGCTTCGATTGCAGTTACAGAAGTAGTTGTCTTATCTGTTAAATCCTGAATGACAACGGATATCTCGTCCGTAAAGAGGTTTGACTGCTCCGCCAGTTTACGGATTTCTTCAGCAACAACGCTAAAACCTCTTCCGGCGTCTCCGGCTCTGGCGGCTTCAATGGCGGCGTTTAAGGCTAACAAATTAGTCTGTGCGGCTATATTTTTTATCATCTGGCTGGCAGTATGTATCTTCTCCGCACTTTTTGCTGTCTCACTGATATGGCCTTGTATTTCCTTGGCAGATTTTCCGCTTTCCTCATTTCTTAGGCTTAAATCTCTTATGGCTTTTAGGCCTTTGTCTTTTAGTGTATTTACGTTTACGATATAATCATTTAAATCTTTTAAGGACTTCTGATCTTTTGAAATTAAATCGCCCAGTTCCTGTATACTGGATGCTCCTGTTTCCGTTTCTTTCGCCTGATCGGAGGCGCCTCTTGCAATTTCTTCAATGGTCCTTGCCACTTCACCGGCAGAGGCAGCAGATTGTCTGGCAGTTGAAGTCAATTCCTCCGAGGAGGCAGCTACCTGTTCCGTATTCGCTGCTACCGTTCTTATTAATCCGGTTACATTAGAACGCATGGTTTCAAGTGCATGGGTTATATTGCCGATCTCGTCCTTCCTTTTATGTAATCTGCCGATTCCTTTCCCGGTATCAGGGGTGAAGTCATAAGCAGACATTTTTTCGATTATTCTTTGTAAATAAATAACCGGCCTGGTAACAAATAAACCAATCCCCACACCGACTGCTATGCCAATAATCAGAACCAGAACAGTAGCAGTAAATATTAATGTACGCAGAGTATTCGTACTTTTTAGGATTTCACTTTCATAATTACCCAGTGCTAGTGTCCAGTTGGAACCTGGAATCGGAGATAAAACCGTAATCCGGTTCTCATCGTTGTATTGGTATTTGACAATACCTTCTTTACCGGTGCCCAGTTTCTTTAATTCCAGACCGAAATTTTTAAGTGCACCGCCTGACTCCATTTCACTGTACACATTCGTCTGGTTCATCACCAGATCCCTGTCCGGATGGGCATAAAAAGTAGCATCCGCACCAAGAATGAAGGCATAACCCTTTTCGCCGATACCAAGTTCATCAGTGATATCGTTTAAAGCAGCACCATCTCTTCTTCCAATCAGTACGCCCACGGTTGAATTTCCGTTCTTAATAGGTGCGGCATACATAAGTACCGCCGAATTGGTCACTTTACTGATAAGTACATCTGAGACATTGGTTTCACCCTGTAAAGCTTTTTTGATATAATCCCGCTCACCAAGTTCTGCGGTTTCTCCGCTTTTAATATAACTGGCTGTACCATCAGGAGTAACGACAGCCATATCCAGATATCCAAGGCGCTCTACATCGTCGCTTAAGGCGGCCTTCTGAGCTTCCCAGTCCATGGTTTTTACACCGTCTGAACTGGCCAGTTCATTTAAAACCTGTAAACGTGCATCAATAGTGGACTGAACACGGCGTGCTCCTTCTGCGGCCAATAGTTTCATACTGTCTTCCTGATTACTTAATATGGCCTCGGAGCTGTAGGAAATTCCGATAAAACCCATGGTAAAAGCTATAAATAATACAAGGAGTCCGATAAATAATCCGATTCTTTTTGATAAACCAAGCTTCATTCGTTACCTCTTTTCCTGTGTGATGAAATTCTGTTATTTTAGACGCTTTTATACAAAAAACATGTTTTTTCACCCTTATTAAACATATTATACAGCAGATTAACGAATCTTACAATTCTAATTCGGTGAATTACAAACGCCGTTGCTTGATAACTTTCAACCTGGTAAATTCTTCCCGTTCCCGTTCTTCTAAAGAGTTCTGAATATCGTGGACTAAATCGGTGTAGTAGGGTATTGTAATATTTTTTAGTGCATTGGCACGTTTTTGAGTTTTTTTGATATTTGCTGCCAGCCGGTAAGCAGAATTTTCGATCATGGCCAAGCGCAGCGTTAATTCCTTTACTTTTTTGAAGCGGCTTACGGCTTCATCCAGGGATATTCTGGTGTCATAAAAAGAATAAGAGGGTTTATTATCGGATTCATTAAACTCAACTAATGGGATTTCGGTTCCCATAATACTGCGCTGTTTTATTACTATGGAATTTTCCTCCGGGACCGTACTGCTTAAATCCTCTACATTTCGGATTCCCATTTCAATATTTGCTTTTTGAAGGGCAAGATAGGCTTCTGAAAAGGTGATATCGATTTCGGATTGAATGTTTTTGGCTTTATCAATCAATTCCAGCAATTCACGGATCAGAATATTCCGTTTTTTGTCCATCAGTTCGTAACCCTGACCGGCAAGGGACAGGGAGTTCTTAGCCAGTATTAAATTGCCTTTGGTGGGAAAGGTATTAGGGTCCATGAAAACCTCCGTTTATTCTTCCTCGTTATTTGAAACTTCCGCCGGCAGATAGTATTTCTCTAATATTTTTGTATCTATCCGGTCCAATTCATCTTTTGGCAGCAGGGATAAAAGAGACCAGCCTTTGTTCAGGGTATGCAGGACAGAACGGTCTTCATTACGGCCCTGGGCTATGAATTCCCCTTCCATGGCGCTGCCGAATTCCAGGTATTTCTTATCAACCGGGGATAATTCGTCTTCACCGATTACACTGGCCAAATTTCTGGCCTCACCCACTCTGGCATAGGAAGAAAACAGCTGGTTGGCAAGATCCTGATGATCTTCCCTAGTATAACCTTTCCCGATACCGTCCTTCATTAGGCGGGACAGGGAAGGCAGTACACTGATGGGAGGATAAACCGCTCTTTGGTGCAGCCCCCGGTCCAGTACAATCTGGCCTTCCGTAATATATCCGGTTAAATCGGGTATCGGATGGGTAATATCATCATTTGGCATGGTAAGGATGGGGATCTGGGTAACGGAACCTTTGGAATCCTTGATAATACCTGCCCGTTCATAAATTGTAGCAAGTTCGCTGTATAGATAACCGGGATACCCTTTTCTGCTTGGAATTTCTCCTTTCGAGGAGGAGACTTCACGCATAGCCTCGGCATAGGAGGTCATATCCGTTAAAATAACCAGAATGTGCATTCCTTTATCAAAGGCCAGATATTCCGCGGCGGTCAGAGCTAGTTTCGGTGTTATCAGCCGTTCCACCACCGGATCATTGGCAAGATTTAAATACATCACAACATGAGGACTGGCGCCGCTGTCTTCAAAGGTTCGCCGGAAGAAATCAGCCACATCATGCTTTACCCCCATGGCGGCAAAAACAATGGCAAATTCCTCTTCACTGTTTTCTGCCAGGGCAGCCTGTTTGACAATCTGGGCAGCCAGCAGGTCGTGGGGCAGACCGTTGCCGGAGAAGATGGGAAGCTTCTGGCCCCGGATCAGGGTAGTCAGGCAGTCTATGGCGGAAATACCGGTTTTAATATAATTACGGGGGTATTCTCTGGCACAGGGATTTAAGGGCTGGCCGTTAACATCCCGTTTTAATTTGGCAGAGACCGGCCCAAGGCCGTCAATGGGTTTACCTGTGCCGTTAAAGACACGGCCAAGTATATCTTCGGAAAGTGCCAATTCCATGGGACGTCCTGTGAGTTTGGTATGGGTATTATTTAAGGACATGTCCTCCGTGCCTTGAAATACCTGTATGACTGCTTTATCATCATAAACCTCGATAATCCTTCCCAGTTTCTTTCTGCCTTCTACGGACAGTTCTACAATTTCGTCATAGGAGGCATCCCGGACACCTTCCAGGACGATTAAAGGCCCGTTGATTTCGCTTAAGCCTAAATATTCAATTGACATGGAATCCGCCTCCTTTATGCATTTTTAGCCAGAACCTGGTTATAGAAATCATCAATCATTTTTTTATAGTTATCAAACTTATTTAGCTCATTATTTCCCACATCATATTTTATTGCGATTATTTTTTCGAAAATATCCTCCTGTTTTAATACGGACATAGGCATATCCATGGCAATCAGCTGTTTTGCTCTGGTGTTCAGATAGAGAATGGTGCGCATCATCTTAAGCTGCTTTGTTAATGGAACGTAGGTGTCAAAAGGGTGATAGGCATTCTGCTGGACGAAGCCCAGACGGATGACCCGGGCTATTTCCAGAATCAGTTTCTGATCATCCGGAAGCACGTCACTGCCGATTAATTTAACAATTTCATTCAGTTTGCTTTCCTGGGTCAGGATACTAAGGAGCTGGTTTCTGCAATCCACAAAATCCGTTCCGATGTGTTCCGTATACCAGGGACCCAGGTCAGTTAAATATTCGGAATAACTGGTAAGCCACTGGATAGCCGGAAAATGTCTGGCGTAGGCGAGAGATTTATCCAAAGCCCAGAAGCAGCGCACAAAACGTTTGGTATTCTGGGTTACCGGTTCCGAAAAGTCACCGCCCTGGGGAGAGACGGCCCCAATAATGGAGACACTGCCCTCCGTTCCGTTTAAATTCTCCATAAACCCGGCCCGTTCATAAAAAGAGGACAGACGGGAAGCCAGATAAGCCGGAAAACCTTCTTCCGCCGGCATCTCCTCCAGACGTCCGGATAGTTCCCGCAAGGCTTCCGCCCAGCGGGAGGTGGAGTCTGCCATGATGGCCACATGATACCCCATATCCCGGTAGTATTCGGCTAAGGTTATTCCGGTATATATACTGGCTTCCCTGGCAGCCACCGGCATATTGGAAGTATTGGCTATAAGGGTGGTACGGTTAAGCAGCGGATTGCCGGATCTGGGGTCAACCAGTTTACTAAAATCCTCCAGTACTTCGGTCATTTCGTTGCCCCGTTCTCCGCAGCCGATATAGATAATAATATCGGCATCGGACCATTTGGCCAGCTGGTGCTGGGTCATGGTTTTGCCTGTGCCGAAACCGCCGGGTATGGCGGCGGTTCCACCCTTGGCAATGGGAAACAGGGTATCCAGGATACGCTGGCCCGTAATTAAAGGCCGGTCCGAAGCATATCTGCGGTTCGTCGGTCTTGGGATACGGATGGGCCATTGCTGGGTAAGGGTCAGTATATGTTCCGTGCCGGAAGAATCTCTTAAGGTGACAAGGGGATCATTAATGGTATAGCTGCCGTCAGGGAGTGCTTTTATGACAGTGCCGGACAGGTTTGGGGGAACCATGGATTTGTGTACGATGGCGGCGGTTTCCTGAACTTTTGCGATTACGGCTCCGCCATAAAGCTCCTCCCCCTCTTTTACTGTAATCTGTACCTCCCAGAGTTTTTTTTGATCCAGGGAATTCACACTGATGCCTCTGGTTATAAAGGCTCCGGAGCGGGCGGAGATTTCTTCTAAAGGCCGTTGGATGCCATCAAAAATATTGCCGATAATACCGGGAGCCAGAGTTACGGAGATGGCTGCACCGGTTCCGGTTACGGTTTCACCGGGTTTTAAACCGGTGGTTTCTTCATAGACCTGAACGGTAGTTTCTGCTTTGGTAAGACCGATTACCTCTCCCACCAGATTCTGTGTTCCCACCAGAACCATTTCACCCATTTTAAAGCCCTGGTTTCCGTCAATATATACAATCGGCCCGTTTATGCCGTATATTTGTCCTGTTATATTCATAATGGAGAAAATCCCCTTTCTTCATGTCCTATATGGGTGGTTTTATGAACCCGAATTATTTATTATTTTGAGATTTTTATTTAATTCCTGCGGAGCAGGCATAAGGATAGAACCAGGTTGGAAAAGGATTGCAGGCTCCTAAATATTAAAGCAAATTTATAGGTCAGAAAACAAAGGAACTGCGTTGTTCCTCCAACCGTGTTAAAAAGGAATGATCGATCAGAATATTTTTATCCGTTATCACTGCCCGGATTCCGCCCGTAAACTCTCTTGCGCTTATAGTAAGGACCGTATCAGTATCTGTTTCCAGGGAAGTTTTTAAAGCCTGGTCGGAGGGATCAATATAGATGGTTATGTTATCGCCCCGTGCAAACTCCAGTGCTTCTTTTATCTGCCTGCATAAAAGTTCATAATAAGAGGGAGTTGTTTTAAACTGTATCAGTTTTTTCTTTACTTCCTGAAACAAATTATCCGTCAGCTCCGTTGATTTCGCACTGATTTTCCGTTTTAGTTTTATTGCTTCAGCAGACAGTTCACGGTTTTTATTTCTTAAAAGTTTATCCGATTCCGCCTGATAAGCAGCCTCTGCCTTTTTTAAGGTCTCAATTTTGTGTTCCGTAAAGACAGCCTGTAGAGATTTCTGGTATTCCTCTACGATTTGTATATTCTGACTGGTTGCACTTTCAATGGCGGCATGATAGAACTGATCCAGCTTTTCATTTAGATTCATGGGATATCACCTCGGTTTATATTTTAATGCCAATGGCTTCATTGACATAGGCGGTAATAAAGTCCGGTTTGCGCCCGGTTCCGTGACGGTCCGGTATTTCCACAATGAGGGGCAGGCGGCGGTTTAATTTTACATCATTGATAACATCGGGAAACTCGGCACTGAGTTTTTCCGTTATTAAAACAACTCCAATGGTTTTGTCGGCAAAAACCAAGTCAAGCTGCTGTTTTAAATGTTCTCTGGAATGTATGACAACTCCGTTTACACCGGCCAAACGCATTCCGGTGTAGGTGTCCACATTATCACTAATCAAATACATACGCATGGGTTTACCTCCAAAAGGTTTACTACCCTAAAATCGTGAAGGAAACAATTAATCCATATAGGGCAATTCCTTCCGCAAGGGCAACGAAAATCAAAGCCTTGCCCATAATGCCGGAGTCTTCACTTAAAGCCCCCAGTGCCGCGGAAGCGGCGGAAGCAACGGCAATACCGCCGCCGATACAGGACAGGCCGGTGGAAAGGGCGGCCGCCATATAACGCCAGCCTTCTGCGGAAGCTGTTATCGCTTGGGTTTCGGCAGCAGAAGCTTTCCCGGTGAATAACAAAATGTCACCAATAATTAAAGTACCAAAGAAAAGCAGGGCGTTGCAGGCTAAGGCGGCCTTTAAGTTACCTTTTTTCTTTTCCCCCATTAGAAAAGCGCCAAAAGGAATAATAATACTTAAAATCAGGGCTGCCGCCAATAAAAGTTTGACTGTCATAATCAGATCCTCCTAAAGAAATTATTTATTCTTATATGGTTTAAATACTTTACCCGTTCCTTTGTAGAAACGGCTGAACATCTCATAATATTCCAGACGCAGTACCTGGATTCCCACAATAAGGCCCTCCATACCCGCAACAAAGACGTTGCCCAGAATTAAGATGAAAAGATTGGGATGGGACGACTGTGCATCTGCCAGTAATAAAACAACACCCATCATGGCTCCGTGGCTTAAGGCAAAAGCGCCAACCCTGAGGAAAGAGATGGAGTTTGTCACATAGCTTAACAATATCTCAAACAGTTCAAACAGGGATTCCAGGAAAAACATGGCCTTATTATCCGGAAATATTTTGGTTTTCTTTTCAGCCAGGTGGGCCAGAGGTTCCCGGAAAAATATAATGACCAGAGGAATACCAAAAAACAGAATTAACAGTATAGCTGCCGGCAGGGTTTTGCCGGAAAATAATAAAACCACACAGGCAATGGCGGCGCCGTAAAATACCAGCCCGGCAATGCCGTTGGTATCAAAAAATATTTTTTCCGGGTCTTTTGCCCGAATTCCGTTAATGATGTTTAAAATCATGGAAATGATAATCAGAACGACGCCGAAGCCCACCGCCGTAAACAGTATGGTCATCACATTATCCATGGGTTTGAGCCAGAGATGAGGAATCAAGTCTTCATAGCCGAACACACTTCCATAGAGAAACCCCATAATAGTGGAAAAGATACCGGCAATGGCTATAATAGCAGCTAGATTCATTCTTTTATATTTATAAATCAGTACTCCTCCGATGACCAGACATAAGCCCTGGCCCACGTCACCAAACATAATTCCAAACAGCAGAGAATAGGTAATGGCTACAAAGGAGGTAGGATCGATTTCATTATAGGCAGGAAGTCCGTACATCCGGATAAACATTTCAAAGGGCCGGAACAGTTTTATATTTTTAAGCTTTGTCGGAGGTTTTGCAGTCAGGTCCTCATGGCTGTCTTCCGACAGGCAGTAAACATTGGGATCTTCTTCGATTTCCCTTAAAAAAGCCCAGGTGTTATCTTCCGTCATCCAGCCGCACAGGATAAAGTAAAACAAATCACTGCCGGAGGAGGATTTGGTACAGGCCGCCAGTTTGCGTACGTCAAAGTTTTTGGAATAAGTACTTAAGGTTTCGTGGGCAAGTAATATATCCCCGGACCGGCCTACCAGCTTCTCTTTTTCCCGGGTTGAAATTCTTTTTATTTTTTCCAGGATGGTATTTAATTTGTTTTCAATTCGCCGGCAGGCTTCTTCCGGGGTTCCTTCATATTCATCCGGAAGAAAGATCCGTTCAAAATGAAGAGAAGAGTAAATGGCATCAATCTTTACGGAATAAGCGGCGGGAACAAAATACAGGCCCCAGATGTATTCTTCATCGCTGTCACACTCAAAAAACAGAGTGGTCAGATTTTCATAAACATATTTGGAGAACCGGGTAAAATATTCCCGGGATATACGGCCAAACCGGAACTTTGTAAACTTGAAATCCAGTATTTTATTAATTTCATAATCCAGATGCCGGAAGGGCTTAATTTTACTAATCA
>JAEZSL010000157.1 GCA_023443925.1 Bacillota bacterium
CTAATACATTTAACTGCCCTATAACATAACCATTCCCCACGGTGCCGGTTACCTGACATACTGCTCTGGCCGTTATATCTGGCATTCCCGGAGATATCTCGGCATAGTCCTCTGTCTCAAAATAAACCCCATCCCCTGCCGTAATTTGGGTGCCTTTCGGTATTGGAACCGTAGTTATCTGAAGTTCACTTAATATGAATTTAACCTGGCAGGCCGCCGCCTTTTCCTCATTTATTTCAACGCCTCTGGTGGCTCCCAAATGCAGGAGGTAATCGCCGGAGGCATATCTTAATAAATTCATTTTCCCGGTCTTTTCAATATACTGATATGCCTGATAAATTTTTAAGGTGGCCGCATTCATCAATATCCGGTATTTGTCCAACTCTCCCAGGGTTTCATATTCTCCGGTTAATTCGTAGTACCGTTCCTGGAAATCGCTTATCATATCTTCTAAAACCGTATCTGCGGTTATTCCATCAATGAAGCTGATATCCGACAGATTGTAAAGCTTCTGTATATCACTCGCCACTACTTACCACCACCTTTGCTGTTATTTTCCCGTCTTCATATTCTGTAAATATGATATCTGTTACCTCTAAATCCATATAAAGCCGTGTCTTTTTAATTACCTCTACTGCAAATAGATTTTTTGCAGTTTCTGGCGGCATGCTCAGAAATTCCATGTCAATTCCTTTTTCCCTTTCCATTGGGATGGTGCCAACCGGCGTCCGGTATAGATTTCTTAAATCAATGATATCCGTTTCTGATATGTCCCCAGATGCTTCAATTTCCGTCACATCATACATAAGTACCTCCTATTTATTTTTACTTGGATTAATCCAGGAGCCAGGAGAACCTTTAACTTTTGTTACATTTACCATTCCATTTGCCAGATTAAATATATAATAAGTTCCCGGATACACTTTGCCGGTTCGGTTTGTGGCATGCTGGTTTTTTGCCTCCATTGAAGTATAATACCCGGTCACTAAGACCTTTACTTTATAGGATCCACCTACTACCAGGCTGCTTACAGATGTTTTAGGAGCAGCCAAATATGCTTTTCCCTTAGTTTTCTTAACCACTTCTTTCTTTTTGGGTGGATCCGTTACATATTCAGATAATGTGACAGAAATGGTTGCTGTCAAAAGCTCTCCTTTATTTAAAAAGTCCTTCCAGTCCTCGGATATGCTTTCGATTTTCCATTCATACTTACCCACCTGCTGCCCGCCAATAACTAAAATATCATGATGACCGCTGTCAACGAGCTTGCCCCAGCGTTCGATTTCATTTCTGGGGTTTACACCGAGGCTTGCATCCAGGTATATATCTAAAGTAATGTTCTCCAAGCCTGGGCCGTTAAATTCTGATAAAGGTTTGTTGTTATATCTGTTATGCTCTTTCCACTCCGCTGTCCTGGTGCGCTTAAAATTGTCAAACGAATAAGCCTTTTTCTGACTGACTGTAAATGTTATCTTGCCAAAGTTTCCTACACTCATATTTCACCGCCCTGGGTAAAATTCCCTTTAACAATAACATTTTGTGCTTTAAAGGTAAGTGTTTTTGTGCTTTTATCATATTCAATGTAAGCATCCACATCATAATCTTTGCGTATGATATTTTTTTTACCGTTTATCGGGGGATTGTTGGTATTATAAGGTTTTCCCAATACAAAACCTTGGGTACTGTCATTGGACAGGAACACGGCCACAACCATATCACCGATATTCGGCGGATCATACTCAAAACTAAACAACGGTAAATCAAAAGAAACGGCATCATCTCTATCCTCTTGTACGATTTTGACGGTACCATCTATATAATTGATACTTTCCACGGTACCTCTACGGATTAAATCATTCATTTTATCAACTCACATTCTTACTTGGATTTATTTTTACTGTCTGCCGAAACCATGTGCATTTGCAGATTTACTGTATAGCCGCCAGTCAGGGTGTGTATTGCCTTATCAATATAATATTTGCCGTTAAATTTTCCAAAGCCGGTAACCTCAAAACAGGTACCGGCAACATATTTAACGTCCCCCTTCAGATGCAGATTTATAGTTCTTGCATCCTTATTGCTTTTCCTTAACTTTGCTTTTGCTTTTATCTCAGCATCGGCCAGGCTGTCCGCTTTTTCATTTACCTTCAGTATTCGTTTTCCCTTAGAAGCCATATATTCATAGGAATAGGTCTTGTTGGTTTTCGCCACGGTATATTTCATTATGACCCCGTGATATTTACCTATTAAGGTACCGTTTAGATCATAGCTATCACAATTCTTTTTATCAATCGTTCCGATTGACGCTTTCTTTTCATAGTCCTCCTCGCGAAATATCACCAACTTTGTATTATAAATTTTCATGCCTAGCCCGTAATTTTCGCAGGTGCGGAAAAGGAATGACATATCGGTTTCGCCTGACTGTTCCAGTTTGTCTATATTATAGGCTGTTGCATCATAATAGAGCGTGATACCCGCATTCTTGGCAATTGTGGCGGCAATACCTTTTACGGTTGTTTTACTCCATGTTTTGCTTTTGGATGTAGAGGAAAAATCACTATTAATAGGACAGGATATAGCATTTAAATTATAAACATCCGGAGGGCCACGAAAAGAAAAATCATCAACCATAAATTTCCCGCATTTTAACTGCCGGTTATCCCCTTGGGTATTCCAGTCTTTTACCTTTATAGTAGATTCAATATAATCCTCTTCATCCGGGAACCAATCACTAATCCATTTGTGCTTTATTTCAGACAAAACAATAGCGAGTGTATCGGTTTCTCCACTCGCTACGTCTGTATAGGTAAAGCTTTCAAGCTGATCTGTAATTGCAGTCGAAACATTTTTACCGTTGTAATCCAATGAAAGAGTTGTTCGTCTAGGGCTGTTCATTATTTCCTCCATTCCGGTAAATCATCCGTTTGATCTTCGGTAAGCTCCGGTACCATAATTTCGATACCGGCACTAAATATAAAGGTATCCAGGAGATCATAATTATTTACCATCAATAGACCGATGTGCCTGGATGTGCCGTATACTTTGTAAGATATTAAGTCCCAGGTATCACCCTGAACTGTAATGTATGTATTCATCGACTACCTCCCGACATGCTTACTCTTCCTTTGCTCTTTTCGTATTGACCCATCATGTAATTAAATTGGGCCTGCGACATAGTTATTGCCTGCTGCACTTTTTCAATATCGGCTCCCTTTTCAACCTTTACATTGTATTCAATTTTGATATTAGGACTGTTGGTTACTGTGCTGTTTGATGAAGTATTGTTTACTAGCTGCCGATAGGTGTCTGGAATTGAAATACTACGTTTTCCGTATTCATTGCTTAAATCAAACATACCCAGTATCTGTCCTGCCATCTGCCATAAACGTATTGCTTCTGAGGATCCGTCTAAAGGTATGGCTGCTTCCGGGCCATCTTCAGCGAACCAGGCTATATGAGGATTATTAAAAATACCACCATCTTTATGACCGCCTAATCCTTGAAGAGATTTATAATTAAATTTTCTCCATCCGCCTTCAGCTACACCAGTTTGTGAGTCAGTACTTATATTTAAGTTAATGGGAATATTTGCTGTAAAACCTTTTTCAAGTTCATACTTAATTGATTCAAGCATGCCATTTGCCGATACCTGTAATTCCGGGATTTTATAGCCCATCCCATCAATTATTTCTCCTCCTAAATTAACACCACTGTTGTATGCTTGTTGTGTCATTTTGGTATATTCCGGAGAATCCGCAATTTGAGAACCAACCATCTTTAAAATAGAGTCTGCATCACCTGCAAGAGCGCCTAAAGTAGCACTGTCAAGTAATCCTTGTGATAGCCAGTCTGGAATTTGTTTTCCGCTCTCTATATAGCTATCTCTAAGTTGTTCTAAGCTTTCCTGAGTCGGTAACATTTTTTCGAATAAAATAGATAAGTTAGCCTTTTCCGTTTTACCTAAGCCGTCAAAACCGTCCAATTCGTCGTATAACATTGGGAGCATTTTACCCCATAAGCCATCCTGAGATACGTTTTCCATCGACTCATTCACGGATTCAGTTAGCAATTTTTCAAACTCTGGCATTGCCACGCCCAACTCATCTTTATAAGCTTCTAAGATGGTCTGATATTGGAATCCAAAGGATTTCGTTTCCAGTTCGCCAACTTTATTCAGATAGCTTTCTTTTGCCATACTAATAGCATCATTATAATCTTTCTCTGACAT
>JAEZSL010000171.1 GCA_023443925.1 Bacillota bacterium
CGTTTCATTTGTTCCAGAACTTCATCTAGTTCTCCCAATGCCTGTCCGCTGCGGATATCAACTCCCAAGGCTACCTTGTCGAATTTCTCCGTACCGTTAAAGGTTAGCTGCACAAGCTTATAAATGAGTTGGATAGGAAGATTGTCTACACAGAAATACCCGGCATCTTCAAGCATTTTTAATACCGAACTCTTACCCGCTCCGGACATGCCTGTTACAATAACCATCCTCATAGCACCCTCTCAATCTGTTAGAATTCACCTAAAAGTTTAACTTCCGGTTCTAACACAACTCCAAATTTATGATTAACAATTTCAATTACATCAGAAATTAATGTTTTTACCTCAATGGCAGTCGCACCACCTTTATTAATGACAAAACCACAGTGCTTTTCCGAGATCTGGGCATTGCCGACCTGGTATCCGCGAAGTCCGGAATCCATAATCAGTTTACCGGCATAGAAACCGGCCGGTCTTTTAAAGGTACTGCCGGCACTGGGGTATTCCAGAGGCTGTTTTTCACGCCTTCTTCTATTCAGATCATTAATTTTTCCTATAATTTCTTCTTTATTGCCTGTCTGAAAGCCAAATAAAGCTTCCAGAACAATATAATCCTTTTCCTGAATTACGGTAGTACGGTAACCCATGTGCAGATCCTCCGCATTGAGGTGTATTACATTGCCGTTCTGATCAGAAACTACCGCTTCCAGAATTGTCTGTTTCACCTCACCGTCATAAGCGCCGGCATTCATGGTAACTGCACCTCCCAGAGTTCCCGGGATTCCGGCAGCAAATTCAAAGCCTGTGAGGCTGTGTTCTGCTATCTCATTGGCTAACTTTGACAATAAAACTCCCGCCTGTGCCTTTACCTTATGGTCTTCTTCAAATGTGATTTTGCTGAAGTCTTTCCCTAATTTAATAATGGTACCCCGGTATCCTTTATCACTGACTAAAAGATTGCTTCCGTTTCCCATTATGTAAAAAGGTATGTTCATAGCCCGGCATAGCTTTATGGTTTGGGTAACCTGGGTAACAGTTTCCGGCACTACCAGAAAATCTGCAGGTCCGCCGATTTCAAAAGTTGTATGCTTTGCAAGAGGTTCTTCTATCAGTATCTGTTTATCCTGTAGTATTGTTATTAATTTATGATAAAATGCCTCTTTCATATATTTCCTCATTTCTGAGCATTATTATGGAACAACTGAAATCAGTGCCAGCATATAAGCCGGCACAGATTATATAAATCCTGCTCCGATAAATACCGTAAACATGATTTACGGTACCTTCTGCTAAATTTTATTCTGATTTCTTATGCTATTTAGTATATGCTGTCATTTCACTTTTCTATGTTAGTATAATATACCTTTTTTTAGAACTTATTTACCAATAATGAGCTTAGCACTTCCATAGATTCCCGCATCATTGCCTAACTCGGCCAGCTTGAAATCTTTGTTCTGTAATGCAAATAGTACGTTGCTCTCATAATATTTTTTAATTAAATCAGTTAACATAGTACCGGCTTTTGATACTCCGCCGCCGATAACAAAGGCCTGGGGATCTACCACATGCGCAATGTGGGACATGGCAATTGCCAGATATCTGCATAACTGATCTACCGATTCGACAGACAGCGCATCGCCTTCTTTTGCATAATCAAAAATAACCTTAGCGGATAAATGCTGCACATCTCTTAATTTAGAGGGCTCTTCGGATTTTTCCAGAAGTCTTTTGGCCTCTTTTACAATACCGGTTGCAGAAGCAAACTGTTCCAGACAGCCGTTTCTGCCACAGTTACATTTATCTTCTTCCTTAAAATTAACTGTGATATGTCCAATTTCACCTGCTGCTCCGTTACTGCCGGTTAAGATTTCACCATTTAGAATGACACCGCCCCCGACACCGGTTCCAAGAGTAACCATAATCAAATTCTTATAGCCGCGGCCGCCACCCTGCCACATTTCACCAAGTGCAGCTACATTGGCATCGTTTCCTACTTTCGTTTCAAAGCCGGTCAGACGTTTGGTTTCCTCTGCCACATTGAAAACACCCCAGCCTAAATTAACACAGTTAATAACCGTTCCGTCTTCTGTTACCGGCCCGGGCACACCGATTCCAATACCGATAATGCGTTCCCGGTCTAATTTGTCCGCAGCCATCTTTTTGTTAATGGATTCCGCTACATCTTCTAATATATGACTGCCGCTATCTTCCTTTCTTGTTGGAATTTCCCATTTATCCAGGAGACTCCCCTGATCCGAAAAAAGTCCTAATTTAACGGAGGTTCCGCCGATGTCAATACCAAAACACAATCTTTCCATATACTTATCCTCTTTTTTTATTTTATTAGCCTTCCCTTGGACCGTCATCTTAAATTTTTGCAAAGACAGTCAGATGTAAAGGAATACCATTATTCTTCCTCCTGCATAACGCAGACCTGTCTGCGTTACTGCTTTAATAAGAAGTTTGAAAGGAACTTCAAACTTCTTCCTCATGTTTTGCTTTTTTCATTAAATTATTTGTTACACGATTATATAATTCCTGAGCCGCATTATATCCCATCTTCTTCTGCCTGTAATTAACGGCAGCCGATTCACAGATAATAGCCAGATTACGGCCGGGTCTTATGGGTATGGAATGGCACACTACCTTGTTCCCCAAAAATTCCGTATATTGTTCTTCCAGTCCCAGACGGTCATATTCCTGATCCTTATTCCATTCCTCCAGTTTAATGACTAGATCGATGGACTGGGTATTTTTAACACTTTCAACACCAAAAAGGGTCTTGACATCAATAATACCAATACCTCTTAATTCAATAAAGTGCCTGGTTATATCAGGAGCAGTTCCGATTAAGGTATCGTCACTGACTTTTTTTATTTCAACAACATCATCCGTAACCAGACGGTGGCCCCTCTTAATAAGTTCCAGCGCTGCCTCGCTTTTACCGATGCCGCTTTCCCCCATGATCAGGATTCCTTCCCCGTATACATCCACCAATACACCATGGATAGAGATTCTGGGTGCCAATTCCACATTAAGCCAGCGGATGACTTCCGCCATAAAAGAGGAAGTGGTTTTTGACGTACGCAGAATGGGAATTCCCTTTTCTGTTGCCATCTGGATCAGTTCAGGTGCTACTTCTATATTTCTGCAGAATACGATGCAGGGTACCTTATAGTCCATTAACCTGGACATAATACCATGTCCGTGGTCTTTCTCCATCTTCTGCATGTATGCATATTCCACATGTCCGATAACCTGGACACGTTCGGAATCAAAATAATCAAAAAATCCGGCAAGCTGCAATGCAGGCCGGTTCACATCCGGCTGACACAGTTTGATATGTCTGATATCAATATCCGGTGTGACATTTTCAAGATTCATTTTTGAAATTAACTTTGACAATTGTACCGTATACATAATTACCTCGCATTCCTGCGCCTGTTCATTTGCGCAAATAAAATTGGTGCTGATGACGGTTCGCAGGCACAAATTTCCTAAGTGACAGCTGAAACGCTCACTCTTGCATATATAAACACAAAGTCTAGACTTATTCTAACACAGACCGTCCTATGCTGTAAATAGCTTTATTCGAACCTCTTATCACTAAAGTATTTATGATATGCATGACATTTACGGAGGATTCTATTACAATGATTTAACTTTCTAAGCTTACGAATGAAAAAAATCATAAACCTGCTTTGCAGACCTCATATTCATAGTTGCAACGGCTGCCAGTTCTTCTATAGTTGCGGCTTTTATTGATTCCAGCGACTGATAGTGTTTCATAAGTGCCCGTCTTCTGGTCGTACCGATACCATCGATATCGTCAAGTATGGAATGCACCTGCTTCTTACCTCTGAGCTGCCTGTGGTATTCTATGGCAAAACGGTGGGTTTCATCCTGTATCCTGGTAATTAATTTAAAAGCTTCACTGTTATGATCTAAAGGAATTTCTTCATTATGATATAACAGGCCTCTGGTTCTGTGATTGTCATCCTTTACCATGCCGCAGACCGGAATATTCATCTTTAAACTATCAAGTACTTTTTCCGCAATATTAACCTGTCCTTTACCACCGTCCATCATAATCAGATCCGGATACCGGTTAAAACTACCGTATTCCGCATCCAGATTCTTCTCCTTAAGTTCTTCCTCTTCTCTTAAGCCGTGGGTCAGGCGCCTTGTCAGAACTTCCTGCATGGAAGCATAATCATCCGGGCCTTTTACACCTTTTATCTTAAACTTCCGGTAGTCATTCCGCTTCGGTTTGCCATTTTCATAAACAACCATGGAACCAACTGATTCAAAGCCGCTTATATTGGAGATATCAAATGCTTCGATACGGGACAAGCCCGGTATGTTTAACATATCTCCGATTACTCCAAGGGCACCAATGGTTTTTGCTTCTTCCCTTTTAATTTTTTCCGCATCCTGCTGCAGTACCATGGAAGCATTTTTTCTGGCCAGTTCTACCAGTCTTTCCTTTTCTCCCTTTACAGGTACTTTAATATATACCTTCTGCCCCCGTTTGGAAGAAAGCCATTCTTCTATAACCTCCTGATCCTCCAGCGCTTCGCTTAGTATCAGTTCCCTGGGAATAAAGGGTGTTCCCGCATAAAATTGTTTTACAAAGCTGGTCATAATGCTGTTTTTTGTTTCATGTTCCACTCCGGTCAGGTAAAAATGCTCCCTGCCGATTAATTTGCCGTTACGGATAAAAAAGACTTGTACCACGGCTTCGTCTCCGGCCGAAGCACTGGCCAGAATATCCCTGTCCTCAAACTCCCCGCTGGTAATCTTCTGCTTTTCTGAGATCTGCTTCACGCTGTTAATTAAATCCCGGTATTCTGCCGCAGATTCATATTCCATATTCATGGCAGCCTCCGACATTTTCTGTTCCAGCTGTTTTGTTACAAGGGAGAAGTTACCATTTAAAAATTCCAGTACCTGGTTTACAGATTCCCGGTAGTCCGCTTCGGAGATATAACCCTGACAAGGCGCTTTGCATTGCTTGATATGATAATACAAACAAGGCCGTTCTTTGCCGATATCCTTTGGCAGGTTGCGATTACAGGATCTGGTAAAATATATCTTGCGGATCAGCTCGATGGTATCCTTAACGGATTTAGCGCTGGTATAGGGACCAAAATATTTGGCTTTATCTTTACCCCTTTCTCTGGCAAACAAAATCCTGGGATAGGCTTCCTGAACGGTAACCTTAATATAGGGATAATTTTTATCATCCTTAAGCATGGTATTATATTTCGGTCTATGTTCTTTTATTAAATTACTTTCCAACACCAGGGCTTCTAATTCGGAATCCGTTATGATGTATTCAAAATACTGGATTCTCGTGACCATTTGCTGGATCTTAGGAGTTAAATTCCTGCTATTTTGAAAATACTGCCTTACCCGGTTTTTCAGGCTTATGGCCTTACCCACATAAATAATGGTGTCATGCTTGTCATGCATGATATACACACCCGGTTTTGCAGGAAGCTTCTTTAATTCCTCTTCTATGTTAAAATACATGGCATACTCCTTCTAAATATGTTAAAAGCAGCGTGTGTTTATAAAGACCTTGCCGGTTCAGAATACACTAACGTAAATGCAGGCCGTATTATCGGGGTAATGGTTTACGCATTCGAAACACAGACCGAGAACATAAGACATGCAAAGTCTTAATCTCCCACAGGACGTGCCTAAAACGGACCTGATATTTAATGGATATTCAAAATCCTGTCCCAGGTTTACTGCTTTCCTCTATTATATTACCTTTTCAGGAAAAAAAACAGTATCCGGTAAAGATTGAATATATAAAAATATCAAGTCCGTTATCTGACAGGATGATTTACTAATTCTATAGCATATATAATATAAATTTTCTTATAATACAAATTTCTGATAATATAAATTTCTTAATAATACAAATTTCTTATAATATAGATTTCTTATAATGCAAATTTCTTAATAATACAAATTTTCTGATAACACCAATTTTATTTTAAAATCCAGAAATGAAACGATAAATTTTAGTTTCAATTTCCTCTTTATTTATAATCAGTTTAGCTTACAGCCTTAACTTGGTATCGGCTTCTCCGGTTTAATTATCATCTGAATCCATATTAATTACATGAACCGGCATCTCCACGGTTTCGGTATTTTCTGTTTTATCACCGATTGCAGTACCTGTTTCATCTACCGGCAATCCTTTCACTTCTTTGAAAATATCCATAAATTCCTTACCGGTAATAGTTTCCTTCTCTACCAGGAAGGCCGCGATTTTATCCAGGACTTCTCTGTTATCAGCAAGCAGGTCCTCCGCCCTCTTATAACAGTCTTTTAAGATGGCCATAACCTCTTTATCAATCTCCGCTGCCGTGGCATCACCGCAGTTTAATACCGCTCTTCCGTCCAGATAACGGTTTTCTATGGATTCCAGACCCATCAGTCCAAATCGGTCGGACATACCGTACTGAGTTACCATGGCTCTTGCCAGCTGGGTGGCTTTTTCTATATCATTGGAGGCTCCGGTGGTTACAGAATTAAATACAATCTGTTCCGCGGCACGTCCGCCATAGAGAGTTACGATTCTTGCCAGAAGCTCATCCTTGCTCATAAGATATTTTTCTTCTTCCGGAACCTGCATTACATAGCCTAAAGAACCCATGGTTCTGGGTACAATGGTAATCTTTTGTACCGGTTCCGCTTTCTTTTCCAGAGCGGTTACTAAGGCATGGCCGACTTCATGATATGCCACAATCTGTTTTTCTTCCTTATTAAGTATGCGGTCTTTTTTCTCTTTACCGGCAACTACCACCTCTACGGATTCAAACAGATCCTCCTGGGTTACAACGGTTCTTCCCTTTTTAACCGCCAGAATAGCGGCTTCATTTATCATATTGGCCAAATCGGAACCTACGGCTCCTGAGGTTGCAAGGCCGATTGCTTCCAGATCTACGGAATCATGCATTAATACATCCTTTGCATGAACCTTTAAGATATCAATACGTCCCTTTAAGTCCGGCTTATCCACGATAACCCGGCGGTCGAAACGACCGGGACGAAGCAGGGCTTTATCCAATACTTCCGGACGGTTAGTGGCAGCAAGGATGACAAGACCTTTGGAGGTATCAAAACCATCCATCTCTGATAACAGCTGGTTTAAGGTCTGCTCCCTTTCGTCATTACCTCCGCCGTAGTGGGTATCCCTGCTTTTACCGATGGCATCAACTTCATCGATAAAAATAATACAGGG
>JAEZSL010000241.1 GCA_023443925.1 Bacillota bacterium
CTGCTGCCCTTGCACGTGCAAAAGAAGAACTGCAGGACATTACGCAGGTCGAAACATACATACTCGATGTACGTGACCGGGACGCCTACGCGGCCACCGCAGACGCGGTGGAACGCGCACTGGGTCCCGTAACTCTCCTGTTTAACAATGCCGGTGTTGCCGGCGGTGACTCTCTGATGAAAATCAACTATGAACTTTGGGATTGGTACCTTGGTATAAATCTCTATGGTGTTATCAACGGATTGCAGACGTTTATGCCGAGAATGATTAGGAACGGCCAGGGCGGGCATATCGTAAATACCTCTTCGGGTGCGGGTCTTGTGGCAACCGGCTCAGGAATTTTGTACACTACCTCCAAATTCGCGGTGGTGGGGCTGTCGGAGGAATTGAGCATAGACCCGCTGCTAAAGTCTGCCGGAATCGGCGTAAGCGTACTTTGCCCAGCCCGCGTAGCTACGGATATCGTCCGGAGATCGGTGGACGCTACTCCTAAGTCCGGGGTTAAATTATCGGAAGACCTTGAAAAGAAGATAGCAGAGGGTATTGCCCTGGCAGGCCAAATGCTTCATCAGTATGGTGTCAGTATTGACACCGTAGGTGAGATGGTCAAAAAGGCAGTTCAGCAAAATGCCCTTTACATTCTCACCGACCGGGAAGTAGAAAATCCGATCAAAGTCCGGACTAAGGCACTTCTTGACGCTATGCCAAATTAACAAGGCGGCAGGGGGATTAACACATTAATTGGGCAGGTGTACCGAATAAGGTTCACCTGCCCTGATTTTATTATTATCATTTTGAATTATTGCAAATATCCGGCTGCATTGGCTAAATCAATCATTAACTCCAATTCAATTTTATTAAGTTTATAAATTTTCTTTACGATAAGTTAATATAGAAACACTACCAGAAAAGTATTTCATTATGACCTTAACAAACAGAAAGAAGGCTAACACCGCAATTAAATAAGAAACCAGGACAGGCAAAAAGTTTTCTATTTTTACGTCCGATGAAGCAATTGAAGTTAAACTTATTAAAAATAAATTACTCGAATCATTAACGTATTTAATCCTGCCATCAATCAATACGGTTATAAGGGCAGCAAGCAAAACCAAATAAATTAACTCTCCAACCGCTTTTCCCATTAAGTGTCCAAAAATTGCACCAGAAAAAGATACTAGTATGCCGATAAGTCCTCCAACTGCTGTAGTATAAAATTTTGACGGCTCTAGATGAAGGATTACCGCATAATAAAACATGAATACTAAAATTGACCAGAATGGAATTTTAACCGCCGAGAAGCCTGATACAATAGGTATTAATATAGCCAGGACTACGATTGCAAATAAAAAACTTTTCCATATAGGCTGCTGAGTCTTGCTTTTTTCTTCCATTGTCTTGTCATCCTCCATAACATCGATGTAAAATTAGATAACTATTATAAATAACTGCCTTTATCGTCTGATATTAATTTACAGTTGAATGAATCAATACTTGCACGACAATAGCTTCACAGCTTCATCTCGAGAAATTTCCCCGCTATTGCACTTTGACATAGTGGTAATATCCTTGTCTTTCAGACGGAATATCACGAGCCATATTATCATAGCAATGGTTCCAGAGATAAATGGTGCTCCACTGTACATAAAAAAGATGGAATCCACAACTTTTTGCGTCTGAGCAACTCCTTCCCCTGCAATAAATCCAATTACGCCCAGCGCAAACATACCAATCGCTCCGGCTACTGCGGAGGTGATTTTTGCACAAAATGTTTGTACCGAGAATGTAATAGCTTCTGCGCGTTCTCCTGTCTTATAGGTACCATAGATAACACAGTCTGCAATTGACATAGTAAGCCCAACGGCGATTATGCCGGAGAAGATTGACCTTAATACATCAAGCACGAGAAACAGAGTCACATTCGAGTATCCGAAGAAAAACTGTGTAAGGCAAAGTGCGTACAATACAATGCCGCTAATGCCGAATAGACGGCTTCTGCTCATAAACTTATTCAAAAGCGGGTACAGGAACGGACCAAACAGGAGCGGTAAGACATAAGTAAGGTTCATGACCGCAATCCATTTTGAACCGCCCAGAACGTACAGTGCCACATAGTTTCTCACAGTTCCGGAAAATCCTGTGAGTGACATTACCAGTACCACCAACACATATGTAATTAGGTACTTGTTATTAAAAAGGTAGGAAACGAGCTTTTTCACAGACACTTTTTCGTCTGATGCCACATGTGTGCGTTCTTTCGCAAGAAAACCAATTGGAACCATCGTTGGAAGGGCAAAGAACGCGAGTATAAGCGCAGTTGCGAACCAGCCGATACTCGGATACAATATCGGAATGGCAACGGATACCGGAATTACACCGACAAATCCGCACAGTTTTGCTACATAGAGAAGCTTGTTACGTTCAGGGATTACGGAAGTTATGGCTGTTGACAGCGAGTAAATCGGCACATCAGAAAGCGTGTAAGCTGTATCCCAAAGAAGATATGCCGCTACTGCCCAGATTGTCTTGACCTGAATCGATGCCCCGTTAGGTATCGCAAACAGCAGTACGGTTGCGGCCGGAATGAGGAATGACGACACCTTGATCCACGGAGTAAATTTACCGCCCTTCGGGTTTGTGCGGTCGATGAGAACACCAAAAACCGGGTCATTCACCGCATCCCATATCTTTGCCACCATAAAAATGACTCCCACAACCATAGCCGGAATACCTATATCTGTAAAATAAAGCTGCAGGTAACCGCTGACCAATGTGTAAATAAACAATTGCCCAATAAAGTACATACCGAAAGTGACTCTTTCACTTCGTTTCGTTTGATTTTCGTATTTCATATCCAATCCTCCTCCA
>JAEZSL010000195.1 GCA_023443925.1 Bacillota bacterium
ACGGTCTTTTTGAATGAAGAAAATTTAGTAAGAACAGAAGAATACCAAAAGACAGCGGCAGATAATGTGCTTATTTATGTGAAATCCTTGAAGGATAATGATGAAGATAACCTGTTTATACAGGATATGAATCAATTGGATTTAGCAAAGAAGAATTATTTTCTTAATTTTAAAGCAGGCGCCATGAAGAAATCTTCAAGAATGTTATCACTACTTGATAAAGAGATTGGATACTTACCGATATCCCCTGGCAGAAACTATTACGGGTTATCCGAGTATATTGCTTTCACATTAACATTTCGCTTTGGAATAGAAAATACATACACTAAGAGAAAGCTGATAAGCCTGGCTAAGAGGGAAAAAGAAAAGTATTATGGCAAGACAAACTTTGAGTATGTGATTTATTATTCCGGAATGGATTTGATGCTGCTTCATGTATTTGATTCCTTTGGTGGTAAGAAAATATTTAATTTTCATGATTTTGATATGAGAAAATATAATAGTTCAAAAAAATACCGCCGGAATGTCAGATATGTGTTAAAAAATCTGGAACATTATTCTCTTGTTATTATTCCTTCCAATATGAAGAATCTGGAGGAAGTAAAAGAGTTGAAAGACAAAATCCGAATTGTGGTAAGCGATACTGCCACGATATCAATTGACTCAATACTAAAGGAGGCAAAATAGCGTGAAAGCTGGCGTTATTACATTTCATAGTGCCCATAACTTCGGAGCAAGCCTGCAGGCCTGGGCCCTGCAAAAGGTTCTTAAAAATTATAAGATAGAAGCCTCAGTTATTAATTATCATCCGAGTATCATTGATGATTTATATAATCCGCTTAAAGGCAAATATGGATTTGAGAGAAGGGTCGCGCAATTTAACCTCCGCCGCCAAAATCCTAAAAGTCTGGAAAGATATAAAAATTATTCCAGGTTCATTAAAAAGAATTTTAATCTACTGGGCGATTTTAGTACGTATGAAGAGCTTAAGGCAGCTAATCTTAAACTGGACGCTTATATAGTAGGCAGTGATCAGGTATGGAACAGTGAGCATATCGGAGGTTTTGATCCTGCTTATTTTCTGGACTTTGTAGAGCCCGGCCCTCTTAAGATATCTTATGCAGCCAGCATCGGCAGGGATTTTCTGTTACCAGTCTACCATGAGGAGATAAAAAACAGTCTTAAGAGTTTTACCTCTATTTCCGTGAGGGAAAAAAGTGCGAAGAAACCGGTAAAAGCTCTAACCAAAAAAGAAGTGGATGTTGTTCTGGATCCTACTTTGCTATTGCCAAGAGAAGAATACAATGAGATTAAAACAATTCCGAATATTAAAGATAAATATATTTTTGTATATATGATGGAGCATAACCCGGATGTGGTAGCTTTTGCAAACAAAGTATCAACTGCAACGGGTCTGCCGATTGTTCAGAGAAGACCAAATAAAATATTTAAGAATGAAATTGCATCCTGCTATACCTCGGATCCGGGGGATTTCCTCGGTTTAATCGAAAATGCGGAATATGTTATCACGAATTCCTTCCATGGAACGGTGTTTTCAATCATTTACGAAACACCGTTTGTATCCATGCTCCATTCCAATACAGGCAGCAGAACAGTTGACTTACTTAGATCTTTAAATTTGGAGTCTCATCTGCTCAATAAACCAGGAGATTTTGATGATTTCTCAAAATTTCAAATCGAACAGCCGGAAAAATTAAGAAAGAAGATCCTGGAACTAAGACAGACTTCACTATTATTTTTGTTGGATGCCTTACGAAATAACGACCGTCAGAAAATAGTGGCTTGTCCTACACAGATTAAGAAGCATGAGTGTTACGGCTGCTATGCCTGTAAAGAGATTTGTCCTACCAATGCAATTGTCATGGAAGAGGATAATGAAGGATTCCGTTATCCGGTGGTTGACGAAGAAAAATGCATAGACTGCGGTGCATGTAGTAAAGCCTGTATCCGTAAATCCAGTCATAAAATAGAATATACCGAACAGTATCCCAAGGTTTATTCTGTTATGAATAAGCAGGAAGAAGTCCGTATGAAGAGTTCTTCGGGTGCAATATTCCCCGAACTTGCAAAATATGTCATTGAAGAAAAAAAAGGCTATGTTGTCGGTGTTAAATATGATAAAGATATGAAGGTGGTTTCTTCCATAGCAGATAATATGGAGGATGTCAAAGCCTTTTATGGCTCAAAATATGTTAAGAGTGATTTTGACGGTATATTCCCTCAGATAAAGGAGCTTTTAAAGGATAATAAGACGGTGTTATACTCCGGTCTGCCTTGTGAGTGTGCTGCACTTCGTTCCTATTTAAAGAAAGATTACGAGAATTTATATATAAGTGAAATCTTGTGTCATGCAGCCCCTTCGCCTAAGATTTTTGAACAGTATCTGAATTACCTAAGAAAGAAGTACAAGTCCAGAGTAGTTAATCTGACTTTCAGAAATAAAAGTACAGGCTGGCTGATTCATAAATGCAGTATGGTCATCGAATTTGAAAATGGAAAGAACTTAAGTGTAAATTCCAGAAAAAACAACTATTTCCGTGCATTCCTAAATGACTATATCTCCCGACCAAGCTGCAGCTCCTGCGAATTTACCTATAAAAACAGGGTCGGTGATCTTACCCTAGGTGACTTCTGGGGGATTAAAGATATAGATCCTTCCATGTTTGATGATAAAGGTGTAAGTTTAATCACCATTAATGATGACAAAGGCAGCAAAATATGGGATAATATTAAAGAAAAATTTATTTATAAGGAGAGTGATATGACAACCGCGTTTAAGAAAAATCATAATAAGCCAAGTCCGTTCAAATTGGAACGAATGGATGTATTCGACCGATTGGATAAGGAACCAATCGATGATTTACTGCAAGAATATAATGATCTGAAAAAGTAAAATAATAGATGGAAAATATAAAATATAATTCTTACGGGCCTATTCCATTTAGAATAGGCTCGTATAGATAGTTAAGTACAAAATCAGCTGCTGATGAATCTATCCGAATATTATCATTATTATAAAAAGATTGCTTTAGGATAGAAGTCTATTGCTATTTAATATCCCATTAACTTATTAATTCTGTTGCTAAAATCATAAGTACTTGGCTGGGAAATAATATTTATGTTTTTCAATATTTGGAATGCCTGCATTTATGTGGATAGGCAGATAGGAGTAAAATTGAAAAAATATATCAATAATTTTGCGAAATATCGATTTTTATTAGGTGAGCTGGTTAAGAAGGGAATCACCTTAAAATATAGAAGATCTTACCTCGGGATTCTATGGACTTTGATAGAACCTTTGCTTACGATGGTTGTATTAACACTTGTATTCGGTACCTTATTTGGAAATGAAGATAAACAATTTCCGGTATATATATTGTCTGGAAGATTACTTTATTCCTTTTTTTCAAACAGTACCAAAGTAGCCATGAAATCAATTCGTACACATAGCGGTATGATAAAGAAAGTATATGTACCGAAATACATGTACCCGTTATCAAGCATACTTACCGACTATATCATATTTTTAATTTCTCTTATTATATTGGTATTGGTTGGAATTGTTTTAAAAGTTAAGCCAACTTTTTACTTATTCCAGGCAGTTATACCTCTGATTCTTATGCCGATTATGGCGTATGGAATCGGATTGGTTCTGGCAACCTTATCCGTATTCTTCCGGGATCTGGAATATATATGGTCCGTAGCCTTAATGATGGTTATGTATACTTCGGCAATTTTTTATAAACCGGCCAAAATTATTGACGCCGGTTATGGATGGCTATTAGAGATTAATCCTCTTTATTCAATTGTTGTTAATTTCCGAAACTCGATATTTGGTTTGCCCCTTGATCAAAGAGCATTTTCATTATCCTTATTATACAGCTTTGGCTTTTTGCTTTTAGGTACTTTGATGTTTGTCAAAAAGCAGGACGAATTTATACTTCATGTATAGACTAGTATGTGAATTCGTAATATCGAATAAGAGGAAAAATTTAAGATAATAGTTTTTATACGTAAAAAGGAGGCATACCATGGAAAAAGTTGCTGTTGAAGTAAAACATGTAAGTATGCGGTTTAATCTATCTTCTCAAAAGGTAGATAATCTGAAAGAGTATTTTATAAAACTTGTAAGAAAAGAACTTAAATATAATGAATTCTGGGCATTAAAGAATGTAAGTCTTAAAGTAAATAAAGGTGACCGTTTGGGTATTCTGGGATTAAACGGTGCCGGAAAAAGTACCTTACTTAAGATTATAGCCGGCGTATTAAAGCCTACGGAAGGATCTGTTACCGTTAAAGGGAAGATTGCACCGTTATTGGAGCTGGGAGCTGGATTTGAGCCGGAATACACCGGCGCGGAGAATATATATCTGTATGGAGCGGTTCTAGGTTACCCGAGAGAATTTATTGCAGAGAAATATAATGAGATTATTGAGTTCTCTGAGCTTGGTAAATTTATAAATGTACCTCTTAAAAATTACTCCTCTGGAATGAAATCCAGGCTTGGATTTGCAATCGCAACTGTTGTGGAACCGGAAGTATTGATTCTGGATGAAGTTTTGGCAGTCGGTGATGCAAAGTTTAAAAAGAAGTGTGAGGCAAAGATTCAGTCTATGTTTGATAAAGGGGTTACGGTTTTGTTTGTATCCCATTCTCTGCCACAGGTGCAGAAAATCTGTAATAAGGCCATTTTGCTGGAACATGGGAAGATTATTGCCAATGGTGGAATAGAGGAAGTTAGTGAGATTTATGCGGAGAAGACGAAGTAAAGTGAAAAGCAGCTAATTCAGCTCTAGAAGTATAAAAGGATAGAATGATCAATTACAAAGAAACAGCTCGAATGAGCTGTTTCTTTGTGCATAACTATATATATTATCTAACTCTAATTTGCAATTTACACATTAATTGATTTGGATTTGACAGCTTTTAAATTGCTCATAAGTTTATAATTAATTGCTGTTCCAATTCCTATTAATACCCAGAATACCGGTGCGACTGTAATAGTAGAGTCATTTGTAAGACCTGCAATCATATAGGATACGGTACCAATGAAAATAGATACCCCTGCTTTATAATAGTAATTTTTAAAATCAGCTTTCCAATATAATTTTATACTAAACACAAAATATATAATATAAAATAATAGGAAAGAAATCAATGAAAACAAACCAGTTTGTATACCCATCTGAAGATAAAGGTTATGGGGCCTTGTGATTAATTGATTATCAAATCCATAATTATATAAATTTACATAGTCTTGCTGTGGAAAAGTAAAGACAAAGGAATCTGCTCCAGAGCCTAGTAAAATGTTATCTTTTAATAAAGGAATGGTTCTTGACCATATATAACCTCTTCCAGATGCAAACTTCTCATAACCGCTGAAAAGCTTAGAATCAGTACTGTTAATTTTATCAAACTTGCCATTTGCGTTTAAGTAATAGAAAGTGTTATCGCCAAGCTGGTTGGAAAAAACCCAATTTTTACCGTCTATTGTGAATTGTATACAGAGTAAATCTTCTAAGGATGCTAAAGAAAAGTTAATATCGGAAAAGCGGGGATCCACCGCTGCTAATAATCCGGACTCATTTACATTATATGGTAATATGTTTCCGCTATTGTCTTTTAAAACTATAGACATATTATTGTCGCTATTAGTAAAGTCAACCTCCAAATCATTACCCTTATAAGTAATAACTAATTCATCTTCAGTTTTTATATCTGTTAATGCTGGTATAGCTTTTTCAATATGCGTAAACTGATTAACTATATTTGTTATCATAGGTAAGCTGATGATAATTAATAAAATGGTTGATACAACAGCAGTTCCAATGATAGTAATCACTATTTTAGACTTACGAAATATATATTTTCTAAAAAATATTATTATAAATATAATACTAATAAAAAGGCTGATTAGACTGGTTTTAGACTGAGACCCAATTAAACAGACAATTAAACCTAGTATAGCAATTATATAAAGAATAATTTGTTTTCTTCTTTTTTCATTAAATAGCAAACCTAGCAAAATAGGTAGAATCAGTGAAACGTATACACCAACATAATTGGGATTATACAACGTTAAATAAACTCTATGGAGACCGAATTTAAAATCTAAACCCAAATTACCCCAATCCTTTCTGGGTAAAACAAGATGTTCACCTATTTTAGATCCGATAAAATCTTTACCTATTATTTGAGTAATACCTAATATACTTAATATTAAAATACTAATAATAAGATATTTTAAGATAAATAGTATATCTTCCTCAGTATGAATAAATAAGAAGGTATAATATACAATGAGACAGTAGCTTAATAAAACAAAAACAGATTCGAATTGTTCATATATTCCCGTCAATCCATAAGATAAATGTTTGGAGAATATAGTAGATAATAAAGCCAATCCACCATAAATAAATAGTGGGATTAGTATTGGTGAAAACCTTAAAAATTGCTTGTTTTTATATACTTTATAGCAAACTAATAATATCATAATTGAGCAGGTGAGTAATAAAAATATTTGTTTAAAATATAAAAAAGCATCAGAAAAAGATTCTTTATTCATAAACCATGCATAACTTGATAATTTGGGATTATATTCATGAAAACGCATTATAAGGGGTAAAAAAGCTGTAATAAATACTAGAGGTAATAAATAAAGCTTATTTTCTGAGGGATTCTTTATTGCAGAATGCTTTTGGTTTTGAGGACCTTTTTGGTTATATTTTGAGGGTTTTGCTTTCATATGTATCTCCTTAATCATTGATCGTTAAGAACTATTTTATTTATTTTAATATGTATCTCAAATATTTACAAGCAAATTAATAAAAAGTTAAGGAAGATGTTACGATTGTATGGTACAATAAAGTTATAGTTAATAAAACTCTTGTATAACAGAGTTTTATTAACTATAATAACTAATATATATGAAATGGTGGTAATTAAATTATGTATAACAAATACCTGAAAAGAGTTTTTGATCTAGTATTATCCTTTATAGCAATTATATTGTTTTCATGGCTCTTTGTAATTCTTATGTTATTAGTAAAACTTACATCAACGGGTCCAGTCTTTTTCCATCAGAAAAGGTTAGGAAGGAATAAAAAGGAGTTTAGTATTATTAAATTTCGCACGATGAGTATTGACACGCCCCGAGATATGCCTACGCATCTTTTAAGAAATTCGGAAAGATTTATAACTCCTGTTGGAAGATTTTTGAGAAAGACCAGCTTGGACGAATTACCTCAATTAATAAATATATTAAAAGGTGATATGTCTATTGTGGGTCCAAGGCCAGCTTTATGGAACCAAGATGATCTGATACAGGAACGGGACTTATATAATGCCAATAACATAAGACCGGGACTAACCGGATGGGCACAAATTAATGGCAGAGATGAGTTGGCGATTACCATAAAAGCTAAACTAGATGGAGAATACATAAAAAATGTTAGTTTTCTGTTTGATATAAGATGTATTATAAAAACGGTAAGTTGTGTTATTAGACGTGATGGGTTAAAGGAAGGTACAATTGAAATTAGCGAATAAAAGGTATTTGTTCCATCGTTAGTGATGAAAGGTATGGGTGGAGATGAAAAAAGTACTTGTAATAGGGGCTCATAGTTTTATAGGGCAGAAATTTAAAGAATATATTACGAGGAAGAATATATATGATATTAAAGTAGATATGGTAAGTGCTTCTGATGGGTCTTGGAGGCTTGTGAATTTAGAGAATTATGATACAGTATTGCATTTGTCAGGAATCGTACATAAAAAAGAAAAGAATAATATGGAATTACTATATTATGAAGTGAATCATAAACTTGCATTTGAAATAGCTCGAAAATCAAAAGATAATCAAGTTAAACAATTTATATTTATGAGTAGTGCTGCTGTGTATGGAAAGTATTATGGCTGCATAACAAAGGATACAGTTCCTAATCCAAATACTTATTACGGAAAATCAAAATTAATGGCTGAAAGAGATATATTACAATTACAAGATAAAGATTATAAAATTGCAATTGTAAGACCGCCAATGGTATATGGTAAAGACTGTAAGGGAAATTATTCGAAACTTGAACAACTGGCTAGGTTTACCTTAATATTTCCTGAATATCATAATAAAAGAAGTATGTTGTATATTGATACTTTGTTGGAGAATCTAATTAAATTAATACAAAATGAAAATTCTGGTTATTTTTTTCCGCAGGATGAAGAGTATATTAATACTTCAGCAATGGTAGTTAAGATACGTAAAAATCTAGGAAAAGAAACAATATTATTTCATTGTTTGAATGGAGTTATAAAATTTTTCGTAGAGAAAGATTTTATTGTTTTTCGTAAAATGTTTGGTGATTTTTATTATGATAAATCTTTGTAATCGTTTAGGTAGTGTGTTGTAAGTGATTTATATAATCCTTAATTGGAGGAATAATGAAGAAATTAAAAATATTACAAGTCAATAAATTATACTATCCAGTTACAGGGGGAATTGAAAGGGTAGTACAACAGATAGCGGAAGGTTTAAAAGGAGTTACTGACATGGAAGTATTAGCGTGTCAGGAGCGAGGAAAAACCGTTGAAGAAGATATTAATGGTGTAAATGTAATACGGGCAGCCAGTCATGGTGTGTTATTTTCTATGCCAATATCCTTTGCTTTCATCAGAAGGTTAAGGAGATTATCGAAAGATAAAGATATTCTACATTTTCATATGCCTTTTCCTTTGGGGGATTTGGCTTGTCTATTATCTGGATATAAAGGCAAGGTTGTAGTATGGTATCATAGTGATATAGTTAGGCAAAAAAAATTAATGAAGTTATATCGACCGATTATGGAGTGGCTCTTAAGAAGGGCAGATACTATCATCGTTGCTACTCAGGGTCATATAGATGGTTCTGATTATCTCCCTAGGTATAGGGAAAAGTGTGTGATTATCCCATTTGGTGTAGATCCCCTAATTGAACAAAGAGGTGACCAATATTATAACAATTCAGTTCCAGTACATAAGGATATAATAAAATTATTATTTGTAGGCCGCCTTGTATATTATAAGGGTTGTGAGGTACTTTTAAAAGCTGTCAGTAAAGTTGATGGAATTGAATTAAATATGGTTGGGAGCGGAGAATTAGAGACTAAACTTAAAGAAGATGCTGCCACGCTAGGAATTCAAAATAAGATACACTTCCGTGGTAATCTAAATGAGCAAGAACTTTATAAATCATTTGAAGAATGCGATGTATTTGTATTGCCATCTATAATGAAAAGCGAAGCGTTTGGATTAGTGCAAATTGAAGCAATGGCATATGGTAAACCTGTAATTAATACAAATCTTTCTAGCGGGGTTCCTTTTGTAAGCGTAGATCAGGTTACTGGTTTAACAGTACAACCTGGTGATGTACAAGCTCTGGCAGATGCCATTCAGTGGATGGTGGATCATGAAGAAGAAAGAATTGACATGGGTAGAAAAGCGAAAGAACGTGTTAAAGAATTTTATATGATGGATAGTATGCTTAATAAGGTTCTAAAGGTTTATCAAAATGTTTAAAATTATTAGATGATTGTTGGAAAATGTTATAATTTATATTGTATATATGAAATAAGTAAGTTATAATTATCTAATGTTGGGGATTAATAGTTCTTATTGACTAGAAATGGGGAATTGTTGTGAAAATAGCATTTGATGCTCAAGTGTTAATAAAAGGTGAAAAAACAGGAATAGGATGGTATGCAGAAAATATTTTAATGCGAATGCCTGGGTTAAAAGAGGATACATACCAATTAAATTTGTTCACTTTAGGATATACGAAAGAGCAATTAAGTAATGCATTTAAATATGCTGATTTAGGATACCGGATAAATAAATGTGTATGGTTCCACGATGTATTATATCGAATGATGTGGAATTTTTTTTCTGTACCGTATTCTTTATTCTTTAGAAAAAGCGATGATATAACTTTTTTCTTTAATTATGTTATACCACCAGGAGTGAAAGGTAAAAAATTAGTTATTGTACATGACATGGCATATAAGGCATATCCGGAAACTGTTCGTAAAAGAACAAGACGATTGTTAAATATAGCATTAAAAAAATCATGTAAAAGAGCTGATCATATTATTACGATTTCACAATTTAGCAAAAATGAGATAGTAAAATATTTAAATATACCGGAAGAAAAAATATCCATATTGCCTTGTGGTGTAGACTCAACATTGTATCATCAAAATTATACAGATGAACATATACATAGGGTGCGTAGTAAATATAAAATACAAGAAGAGTATTTTTTATATTTAGGAACACTGGAACCAAGAAAAAATATAGTAAGGTTAATAAAAGCTTATGCAAAGCTAATTGAAAATGTACCAAATTATCCCAAATTAGTTTTGGCAGGAAGAAAAGGCTGGATGTATGATGGTATATTTGAAATGGTTAAATCACTAAATTTAATGGATGATATTATATTTACAGGATATGTTGAAGCTGTTGATACACCGCTATTGATTAAGGGTGCTATTGCTTTTCTTTTTCCGTCTATATATGAAGGCTTTGGGATGCCGCCTCTTGAGGCAATGGCTTGCGGTACTCCTGTTTTAACATCTAATCTCTCTTCACTTCCAGAAGTTGTTGGTGATGCTGGTATTTTAGTTGACCCTTTTTCAGTAGAAGAAATTAGAGATGGGATGGAAATTCTTGTAGCTGATAAAGAATTAAGAAAAAATTTATCAAATAGAGGACTAGAAAGATCAAAATTGTTTAATTGGAATTATTCGGTAGAAAGATTAAATGAAATATTTCATGAATTATAGGTAATGAAATTAACTTTGTGATAAAGAAAGACTTCTCTCTCATTATTCAATAATAAAATAGATTTTACTATTACTTTAGTGTCTGGATTTTTATAATTGAATAGAAATTAAATAAGGTGTACAGTATAATCTATCATTTAATAACTTCTTTGAGCGAAATATATTTATGTAGAAAGGACAATATTATCAATGGAAGATGTAATTATTATTGGTGCTGGAGGACATGCTAAAGTAATTGCTGATATCCTCCTAGAAAATGGAGAGTATAATATAATTGGACTTATTGATTCAGACAAAAATAAATCTTTTATGGATTTATTTGTTATAGGTGATGATAGTTGTTTAGAAGCATTGTTTATAAGAGGTATAAAAAAGGCATTTATTGCTTTGGGATCAAATAGTTTAAGGAAAAAATTGTCAGACAATTTAAAAAACATAGGTTATGAATTTATTAATGTAATTAGCAAACATGCTGTTATTTCTACTAATGCTACAATCGGAGATGGTATTGCAATTATGCCTGGAGCGATTATTAATGCTTTTGCTAAAATAGAAGATGGATGTATTATTAATACTAATTCTTCAGTAGATCATGATGTAATTATAAGACAATATACACATATAGCGCCTGGATCAGCAGTTGCTGGAGGAGTTACGATTGGTGAGAACAGCTTTTTAGGTACGGGATGCAGGGTAATTGATCAGATTAAAATTGGAAACAATGTAATAATTGGTGCTGGTGCTGTAGTTATAAATAACATCGAAGATAACCATTTAGCTGTTGGCATACCGGCTAAAATAAAGAAATGAAATGAGAGGAAAAGATAATGAATAGAATATCTATTGCAAATCCCGTTTTTAATGGGAATGAAAAAAAATATCTAAATGAATGTATTGACACAGGATGGGTTTCAGCTAATGGGCGATTTATTAAAGAATTTGAAGATAAATTTGCTGAATTTTGTGGTAGCAAATATGCTATATCATGTTCAAACGGTACGGTTTCCTTACATCTGATATTACTTGGACTTGGGATTGGACCTGGTGATGAGGTTATAATGCCTACCTTAACATATATTGCAACAGCTAATTGCGTTAGATATTGTGGTGCTACACCGGTTTTTGTTGATAGTGATTTACATACTTTTAATATTGATCCAAATAAAATAGAAGAAAAGATTACAAATAAAACAAAGGCTATTATGCCTGTTCATTTATACGGATTATCAGCAGATATGGACCCCATAATGAAAATAGCTGAAAAATATAATTTGCATGTTATTGAAGATGCAGCTGAAGCTCATGGGGCTGAATATAAAGGTAAAAAAGTAGGGTCAATTGGAAAAGCTGCATCATTTAGTTTTTTTGGTAACAAGGTCATTACTAGTGGTGAAGGTGGTATGGTAACTACCGATGATGATGAGTTATATAAAAGGATGAAATTATTAAAAGGACAAGCAGTATCATCTGAAAAGCGTTACTGGCATGTCGATGTCGGCTACAATTACAGAATGACTAATATGCAGGCAGCAGTCGGATTAGGACAGTTAGAGAATATAGGCTGGCATATGGAACAACGGAAACGTATTGCAGATTTATATAGAAAATATTTGTCAGATGTAACAGATTATGTTGTGCTGCAAGAAGAACCTGAATCATATAAGCATGTTTATTGGATGAGTAATGTAATATTACAGGATAATGTAAAAAAAGAACGAGATATTGTTATGAAAGAAATGGAAGACTGCAATATTGAGATGAGGCCTGTCTTTTATCCTATGCATATAATGCCTCCATATTTTGATAACTCAGTTAGTTATCCGGTGGCGGAAATGTTAGGTTCAAGAGGGATAAGTTTGCCTTCACATGCGCTGCTTACTGAGATAGATGTAAATTTCATATGTGACAACTTAAAAAGAATAGTTATGAAAGAAAATTAGTGGTACAAGATATGAAAGAATATGCGATTAAGTTATATAAAACACGATATTTTTGGTTACATTTAGTCAGAAGTGATTTAAAATCGAGATTTAGAAGGTCAAAATTAGGTATGCTCTGGGTTCTTATACAACCGCTATTGTTAACTACAATAATGTCTGTAGTGTTTAGTACAGTATTTAATCAACCTTTAGGCGAATATGCAGTCTATATTTTATCAGGTATTATTGTATGGGATTTAATTAGTTCGAGTACTATCGCTGGCGGTGGTTGTATTATGAGTGCTGAACAATACATACGTCAGTTTAATCATCCAATAACAATTTATTCATTGAGATCGGCATTATTATATATTGTTTTGTTTTTATTGGAGATTAATGCCTTGATAATATGGATTCTTTTTATGCGGCCGGAAAACTTAATACTAGCTATTTTTACTTTACCCCTAACTCTAATGCTTTACTTTATGTTATCTTGGTCGATAACTACTATAGCGGGTTATATGAATACCAAATATAGAGATTATCCTCAAATGATGGGTTTAGTAATGCAAACAATTTGGTACCTATCTCCGGTGTTCTTTAAAAAAGATATGTTTACTTTGTCCCCTGCATTAAATATACTGTTTCAGTTAAATCCAATAACTCATTTGCTAAATCTTATACGAGATCCATTTGTTTATGGTAAGATGCCTGGGGCAATAAGTTATTTGTTTGTAATAGCTACTATATTAATTTTCTTATTTTGGGCATATCAACTTAACAAAAAGAATCAAAAAAAGATTATATTTTATTTATAAATTTAATACAAGGATGTTAAATTTCAACTTTAATTTAGAATAGATAGAGGTAATTAAATGAGTGAATGCTATATTAAGATGAAGGATGTAAATTTATATTATCCGTCAAATTTATATAATGCAATGACATTAAAACAAGAAATATTCTCGCGTTTAAAATTAGAGAAACGTAAGGAATATCTGGAAGATATTCATGCTTTAAAAGACTTTAATCTGGAGATAAAAGAAGGTGAACGCCTTGGAGTTATCGGTTTTAACGGGGCAGGAAAAAGTACTCTATTAAAAGCATTAGGTGGATTATATCCAATTAAGTCTGGTTCCATAGAAACTAGGGGTGAAATCCGTTCCATGTTTGAGTTAACACTGGGTTTTGATATAGAATCTACTGGTCGTGAAAATATCATGTATCGAGGTTTAATGCTAGGAAGTACACCAAAAGAAGTAAAGGAAAAGGAACAGGAAATTATTGAGTTTGCAGAATTGGGTCAATTTATCGATTATCCTATAAGATCTTATTCTTCAGGTATGTTAGTTCGTTTAGCTTTTGCGATTTCTACCTCTGTAGCAGGAGAAATACTTCTGGTTGATGAAGTGCTGAGTGCTGGTGATATAAATTTTCAAGCCAAAGCTAAGAAACGTATGATTGATGTAATGGACAATGCCAAAATTTTAGTGTTGGTATTACATGATATGAGTACCATACAAGCTGTTTGCACCAGAACAATTCTGCTAAATCAAGGAAGAATTGTAGCTGACGGAAAACCGGAAGAGGTCATTGAAGAATATTATAAATACATCCGATAGTTGGAAGAGGAGTAAACTGAAATGAAAACTAAAAGAATAGCTTGGTTATACAATCATTCAACATTAATTAAAAGTGAAGTTCCAATGCTTATTGAATTGGGTTATGAAGTTTATGTGCCGAAAAAACCGCCATTTGATGTAAGTATAGCTGTTGATTGGAGTTTAGATAATCAGTTAACAATGTCTCAAGATGAAATAGATATTTTAAATAAAATAGATTTTTATGACCAAAAGATACCACGAGAAGCAATGGATATAATGAATAAGAACTTTGATGCTGTAATATTTGGAATTTTTATTGAGCCACTGAAGTCTTTAGTTATGGGATTTCATGGTATACTTATATTTCATCCTTTTGGATTGGAAAATGGCACTTCATATACGGATATAATTGAATTGAGAGCTGGTGTTTGGTTGCTTAAAGAAATTGAAAAATTAGGTAACCGTTTCTGGTTCGGTCAATCTTATGACAATTTAATGGAAATTGAATGTGATTTTTTTAAAAAGAGAGCTATTTCGCTTCCAATAGGGATGAAAGATATATCAATTAGTGATAGATGGACAGGAAATGCACAAAAAATGCTATTTATATGTCCTAGAATAAAAATCAATTCATATTACGAAAAAATCTATAGAGAATTTAAAAAAGAATTTGCTGATATACCACATTCAATAGGCGGAGCCCAACCTATTGATGTAGAAAATGATAATACGGTGATTGGATTTTTAAATCAAAAAGATTATGAAAACTTATACCCATCACATAGTGTTATGTTTTATCATTCGCAAGAAGAAAGGCATGTACACTATCATCCATTTGAAGCTATTAAATGTGGATTACCATTAGTATATATGGCCGGAGGCTTGCTGGATAAATTAGGAGGGGAAAACCTTCCAGGACGCTGTAAAAGCATAAAGGAAGCAAAGAGTAAATGTAAAAGGATAATTAAGGGAGATATTAAATTAGCCGATAAGTTAAGAAATACCCAAGCAATTCTTCTTGAAAAAATGTCATATGAGTATTGCATGGAAGTATGGAAAAAATCTATGAGTATAATAGAAAATATCTCTAAGAATACTGATTTAAGATATTCAAGGACCAAAAAACTAGGTATTCTGCTACCAGCAGAATATACTGGAGGAGTATTAGATTATACCGTACGTTTTATTTATGCATTAAAAAAAGGTATTGAATTACATAATGATAATATAGAGATTATTTTTGGGTATTTAGATCATGCAAACTATGATGAATATGATTATTTCAAAAAGCTAAAAGACCTTAATATAACAATGAGAAAATTTAAGTGGGAAAGTATAAGTTTTAAGCGCGTAGAAGAATCTCTTAAAATTTTGGGCTATTCTACGCCATTTTATAATGAAACATACTCTGTTCCCAATGATAATATCAGGCATTTTGAAGATTGTGATTTTATATTATTTATGGCTGATAGAGTACCGGAAAAATTATATATTAATCAACCTTATGGTGTGGTTATACATGATTATATACAAAGGTATTTACCGTCTCATTTGGGAAATATTTATGAAAAGCCTGTTATTGAACTTGTCAGAGGTGCTGAAGTAGTATTAACAACAACAGAAACTACAAAAATGGATTGTGTGCAATATGCAGGTGTACGTGAAAATAAAATAATGATTGTACCATTATTTTTCGATACTATTTCTAAGGTAAAAAATGGATATATTGAAAAAAAGATAGATAACTATTTCATTTGGTCTACTAATATAAGTAAACACAAAAATCATAAAATTGCATTACGTGCACTATCCGAATATTATGCTAATGGCGGAAATATGAAGTGCTGCGTAACAGGTGTACATACTGATTTATTTGATTTAAAAAACAAAGAAACTCATAACGATTATGTTAATCAAATAAGGGATATAATCAGAAACGATAAGTTATTAAGAAAAAATATTATATTCTACGGTAACTTACCTAAAAACAATTATATATTTCTCTTACAAAATGCTGAATTTTTGTTACATGCGGGATTTGGTGATAATGGCAACGGGACTGCTTTTGATGCGGCTATGTTGGGTGTACCTACGATCTCAAGTGATTACCCGGCTATGAGAAATATAGAATCTGTATTAAAAATTGGCATTAGATTTTTTAATAAAAATGATTCAGAAGATCTGAAAAATCTTCTAATAGATGCACAAAATAATTGTAAAGTTTATAAGAGTAAGTTACCTTCATTTGATGAATTGAAAAAATTTACGGTTCAAAATTTTGATTTATGTAATCAAATCTACGAAATAACTAAAAATAATACTTATTTATAAGATTCTGGAGGTAAAAATGAAAATAGGTTTATATTTAGCATATCCTCCTTCTGCAGTTTCATATTCATTAAAACAAGAAGGTCTTGGCCGATATATGTCATTTTTAATTAAAGCATTTGTTAGTAAAGGTCATAAAATTACAATCGCATGCCCAAAATGGATATTAAGTAGTATTGAAGAGTTACTAGAAGAAGAAAATATTGACAAAACTTACATCGAATTTTTAATACCTAAATCTGAGCCAATATTATATAGTTGGTATGTTAGATTGTTTATTAAAAAACCTAAAGCTAAAAAACGTAAAAGAGGCAAATTGGCATATGCAGCTTTTAGGCTTATGGATAAAGTGATAACAGGTTTAATCTCTACTAAGAATATTTTAATTTTTTCTTTTTTTATTATATTAGTTGGAGTTATTGGTATAATATTATTACCTTTTGCCTTAATAGCATGTGTTGCTTTTCTTATAATAAAATTAGCTCGTAGTATTTTTAAATTTATTTTTAAAAATCAAAATCCGGTTTTTACATTTAGGAATTTAATGGGTAAAATTAGAAGAAGATTTAAATTAGCTGCATTTGTATATGATCAATTATCAGGAATATTTAGACCAGAGATAATAAAAGAGAAAATTAGAATCAGTAGCGCTAATGATATGATAGGTAGAATGAAATATATCATTGATCCTCCTGAGACATGGTATTGTCCTATGGCCTTTTGGCCTGAATTTAATAAATTGCCAGGAACAAAAGTTTTGTGTGTCCCAGATTTAGTTACAACAGAATTTTCAACAAAATTCTCACTAAATCGCTTTTCAAAGGCTACTGATGAAGTGAGAAAAACGATAGATGGGGCAGAATATTTTATTACTTATTGTGATTACGTTAAAAAATCATTACTGATAGATCGATTTGGGAAAAATTCTGATAATATAATATCAATAGAACATGCAGTTAATCAAACACTGGATTTTATAAATTTAAAGAAAAATTTTAATAGAAAAGAACTTGAATATGATGTGAATTTATATTATGCAAGGAATATTATACTAAGGTCAGTAACACAAAATGCAGCTTATATGCATGATTATTTGCAATATCCTGAAATGGGTTTTTCCTTCAAAGATGTAAAATACATTTTCTATTCATCTCAATTAAGGCCAAATAAAAATATTATGAGCTTAATAAAAGCTTATGAATATATCCTAAGAGAAAAGTTTATTCCTATAAAACTCTTTCTAACATGTAATTTGGATGCTGACAAGGAAATTAAAGATTATATATATAATAATAGATTACAGTACGACATTTTATGTTTTCATAGTGTAAACAATCAGCAGTTAGCATCATTATATATGTGCGCTGAATTAGTAGTAAATCCTACACTTTATGAAGGCGGGTTTCCGTTTACATTTGGTGAGGGCATGTCTGTAGGGACCCCATCTATTATGAGTAATATTCCGCAAGTAACAGAAGTAACAGATGCATTTCATTTGAAAAAATTTATTTTCAATCCATACGATTTTAGAGACATTGCTAATAAGATTATTTATGGTTTACAAAATAGAGAAGAATTAATTAAATGCCAGACTCCATTATATAATTATTTATCAAAAAGGACTTGGGATGAAGTAGGACAGGAGTATGTGCAGGCATTTGAATATTTTACAAAATTAAGTAAGAAAGATTAAGGTGTTATAATGAAAACAAAAATTAGATTAGGAATGCTTATCTTTTTCGTATTATTACTTGGTTTTAACAAAGTAAAAGCTGAGAATAATTTCGATGTTCAAATAATACCAATTACTGAATCTGAAGTCTACAATAAAGATTTTGAATCTGAAGTAGAAATTATTTTTAGTAATGAAAATCTATATAACGAACAAGTATATCTATCTTATCATATATTTAATCAAAATAATGAATTATTAGTTCCTGAAAATCAAAGAGTACCAATTAACCTTGATAGCAACGGGAAATCTAGAGTGAAACTAAATATTACATTAAATGATATTAAAGAATTGAAAAATGAAAAAATACTTTACATAACATATGATCTAGTAGATGAAAAGAATCAATACTGGTTTTCGACAGATAAGGATATAAGATTTGATACATTTAGCATCCTTTATGAGTATAATAACTTAAAAAGAATTCAGATGTCCTTAAAGCTTGAAATACTGAATAATCCAATTATCTTTGTGATTAATATATTGTGTTGTATAGGTGCTGTTACTGCATACTATATAATAAAAAAGAGAGAAATATTGTAATTCAGGTGAAAAAAATGAAAGTTTTAATTACTGGAGTCAGTGGATTTGTAGGTCAATATTTAGAAAGTGAACTTCATGCTAACAATTACGAGGTGGTTGGAGTTGGGAAAACACCTCGTAAAAATATAGTTGTATGTGATGTTTTAAACAGGGAGAGGTTACTTTCTGTTATAAAAGATATAAACCCTGATGCGGTAGTTCATTTGGCAGGACAAACGCGGGTTCATGATTCTTGGAATAATCCCGCTAAGACTATGCAATTAAATACTTTAAGCAGCATCAACGTACTTGATGCAGTATCATATTTAAACAAAGAGGTGAGATTACTTTTCATTGGATCTTCTGAACAATATGGTATGATTTCTGCTGAAAATAAGTTTGTCGATGAGAATATACCTACAAAACCTGTAAATCCCTATGGTATATCAAAGCAGGCCCAAGAAGATTTAATACTTTCACTTGCTCATAAAAGAAATATGGATGTTGTATTGACCCGTTCATTTAATCATATTGGTCCAGGACAAAAAATTGGTATGGTTATACCTGATTTCGCATCATCCATAGTAAAAATAGAAAAGCATATACAAGAACCTATTATAAGAGTAGGAAATTTAAATTTAAAAAGAGATTTTACAGATGTACGAGATGTTGTAAAAGCGTATCTATTATTGATTAAGTATGGCCATTCAGGAGAAATCTATAATGTAGGCAATGGAAAATCTTATTTAATAAGAAGTTTATTAGACTATATGATTGAATTGTCTGAAATGGAGATTACTATAGAAATTGATGTTAATAAATTCAGGCCAATTGACATACCTGAGTTAATATGTAATAATAAAAAAATATATGAGCATTGTAATTGGTTACCTAAGATAGATATTAAGAAAACGTTAGAAGAAACAGTGCATTATTGGAGAAATTTAAGTTCCTAGATGCATTTGAGGTGATGGTATGAAAAAAATTGCAAAATTTTATAATAGTAAATATTTTAATATAATACTCTTCATTAGTTATTTTATCATTCCTTTTATCATTTATTTTAAATTATTTATAAATGATATGGTGCCAATTTCTGGTGATGGTTTGGCTACATTTTCAATGAGGCTATTTCTTAATAATGCTTTACATGATGGTGAACTCCCGTTATGGAATAAATATTTATCTAATGGAGTTCCCTATGGAAGTGATTTTAATGGAGTTTTTTATCCAATATCTATATTATTATCCTTTCTGCCAATTAAGTTGTTTGTTTATAGCTTTTATTCGCTGCATATGGCATTTGGAGCGTTTTTTACCTATTTGTTTTTAAAGGAAATAAATTGTGATAGATTTATTTCTATTTGTACTAGTTTCATTTATTTTTTTTCAATTCATCTAGGTGGTTTACGCAAAGATCACATAGTAATTATAACCGTGGTTGTCTATTTGCCTATTGTATTATATTTCATTGAAAAATTCATGGTGACGTTTAAATTAAAATTTCTAATTGGGTCAAGTCTTGCACTGGCACTTTCTTTTTTGAGCGGGGGGCATATACAAATAGTAGTATATTTAGCTGTCTGCACATTTTTTTATTTCATTACCAGAATGTTTATTGAGAAATTACACCTTAAACACATACTATTTAATATAACAATATGGGGATTAATTTTTCTAGGCATGGTTTCAATACAATTAATTCCTGCTGCTGAGTTAGTATTTAATTATAAATCCGCTGGTGCTGGAGAGACTACTTTTCAAACCTTTAGCTCATACTCTATTCACCCAATTAAAATAATAATGATGCTATTCCCAAATGCATTTGGGGATAATATATATGAATCTTTAGGCAGTTTTTATTCATCTGGATTTGACATAGAATTGTATCTTGGTATTGGTGTTCTGTTATTTATTCTTTTTGCTTTAAAAAATTATTTATGTGATTATAGAGTAAAATTATCGATAAGTTTTATGCTGTGTGCATTAATGTATGCTTCAATTGCACATATACCTGTTCTCAATAAGATAGTTTATCACTTACCTGTATTAGGCGGATTTAGATGTCCTTCACGATCATTATTTATTTTTATATTTTTTGCTTATGTTTTATTTGCAGTATCCTTTACAAAATTAAAAGAAGCTAATGACTTATCAAAATTATATAAATTTATTTCAATAATTATTAAATTTGTGTTAGGAGTTTTAATAATTATTCTGCCTTTTGGACATTTGTTCTTTGCCGATTTAACACTAGATGAATTAATTATAAAATTCAGATCAATAAAACTTATCTTTTTAAAACCGGCTATAACTATTTTAATAATTTTGATATTTATTAAAATGATGATGATTATAAGCAATAAATATATTAAAAGGATTAATGAAATATATGTAGGAATAGGTGCATTCTTATTACTAACTACAATAGTTGAAACTTTACCTTATAGTTCCATAACTAGATCGATGTCTATCAATGAGTTTAAATCTCAAACCGGACTAGAACAAAATATCAAAGATAATATAAACAATAATAAATTACTGTTTGCTTCTGATGCGATTGATGCAGGGGTTGAAAGTATCATCCAAGAGAATTCAAACGTATCTATGGAAATACCAGCAATTAATTCATATATTGCGTTTAATAATCCTAGACTTTTTAGACTATTTACTAACAAGAATATAATGAAACCTTATTATAATTTTTCCGGGCTCTTTACAGGATTTATTGATATTAAGAATAATCTTATCAGGCAAAATGACCTATTATCGATGTTAGGAGTTAAGTTTATTTTAGATCCTAAGAATTTCTTCTCAGGTAATGATGAAGTAATTACTTCATTAAAAGAAAAAGAAGTTATTTATAATAAAGATAATGAACCTATAATAAATTCAAATGGAGAGTTATCTGTTTTTTGTGAGAAAATTGATATTGAGTCTGAAACTTATTATAAAATCTCATTTACTGCAGAAACCGATAGAGTTCAACCTTTATTTTATATGGATTTATATGGTGGAGAACTTTATGATAATAATGCACAACAATCCTCCTTTTTAATTGAACCAGGTAAAAATCATTATGAAGCATTAATAAATTCAGAACAAAGTAATAATATAAGTGACATATATTTAAGAATTGTTACTACATCTATTTCGGATATAAACATTACTGATTTAAAAATAATTAAAATGAATGCAGATATCTCTACTAATATATATAAGCCGTATTATATAGATGAAAACCAACGTGTATTTGAAAATACAAATGCAAGAGATATATTATTCACCCCGTCAAAGGTTATCAATATAAATGATACTAATGATATATATGAACATACTTATAATTATGATTTAGATGATGTTAGTTATGTTGAAAATATTAAAGACTTTGAAACTGCTTCTACCACAATTAGCGATATTGTTTGGAAAAGAAATTCTATATATTCTAGGGTACAGGCAGATAATGATACATTCGTTAATTTTTCACAAAATTATTATCCAGGGTGGAAAGCATATATAGACGGAAAAGAAACAAAAATATATATGGTTAATGGATTAATACAAGGTATTAAAGTACCAAGTGGTGAGCATAGTATAAAGTTTGTATATATCCCTTCAACGATAATCATTGGCGGAGTTATATTTTTAATAACCATAATTATAGTCATCTTAATAATTAGGAAAGATAGAACTGTAAGATAAAAAGAAAGTGAGGAATATACATGAAAGTAGTATTGTTAGCTGGTGGTTTTGGAACAAGAATAAGTGAAGAATCTCATCTAAAACCTAAACCAATGATAGAAGTCGGTGATATGCCTATATTATGGCATATTATGAAAATGTATTCATACTATGGATTTAATGATTTTATTATATGCTGTGGTTATAAAGCTTATGTAATTAAAGAATATTTTGCTGATTATTATTTACATAGAAGTGATATAACTTTCGATTTTAGTAATAATAATAATATGATAGTACATAACAATTTTTCGGAACCATGGAAAGTTACGATTGTAGACACTGGTTTAAATACAATGACTGGTGGTCGGGTAAAACGGATTCAGGACTATATAGGTGATGAGTCGTTTATGCTTACTTATGGAGATGGAGTAAGTGATATTAATATATCTGAATTAGTTAAATATCATAAAACTCATGGTAAATTTGCTACGATAACGGCAGTTAATATTGGACAACGATTTGGCGTCCTCGATATTGAAGACGACAACACAATAAAATCATTTAGAGAAAAAAGTGAAAATGATGGTAGTTTGATTAATGCTGGATTTATGGTATTAGAGCCAAAAGTATTTGATTTCATTAAAGGTGATAATACGGTGTTTGAAAAAGAACCATTAGAATATATTGCAAAAATGGGGGAGTTAAAAGCTTTCAAGCATGAAGGTTTTTGGCAGTGTATGGATACGCAAAGAGATAAAATTAGATTAGAGGAATTATGGAATAGTGGACAAGCACCTTGGAGGAAGTGGTGATGGATTTAACATTTTTTAAAGATAAAAAGGTATTTATAACTGGTCATACTGGGTTTAAAGGTACATGGCTTTGCAAGATTTTAACTATGATAGGCGCAAATGTAACTGGATATTCAATTGATCCGCCTACTGAACCCAACTTGTTCGGTATTTCAAATATAAAAAAAGATATTAATTCTGTTATTGGTGATATTAGAAATTTAGATAATTTATACGATGCTTTTAATGATGTTCAACCTGATATTGTGATCCACCTTGCAGCACAGCCAATTGTCCGCGATAGTTACAAAAACCCTGTTTATACATATGATACTAATGTAATGGGTACTGTAAATGTAATGGAATGTATTAGACTGACGAATTGTGCGAAATCAGTTTTGAATGTAACAACGGATAAGGTCTATAAAAATAATGAGTGGGAATGGGGTTATCGAGAAAATGAGCCGCTAGATGGATTTGATCCGTATTCAAATAGTAAGTCTTGTTCTGAGCTAGTTACCCATAGCTATAAAAATTCATTCTTTAATAACAATTTAATACGAGTTTCAACTGCAAGAGCCGGGAATGTAATTGGGGGCGGTGATTTCGCTAATGATAGAATCATACCGGATTGCGTTAGAGCAGCGATGCGAAAAGAATCCATTATTGTACGAAATCCTAATTCAATAAGACCGTATCAACACGTACTGGAACCTCTTTATGTGTACTTAATGATATTACTTAAACAATTTGAAAACAAGAAGTATGAAGGGTGTTATAATGTTGGTCCAGATGAAATTGATTGCATATCGACTGGGAATCTGGTTAATATGTTCTGTGAAAAGTGGGGCGATGGCTTATTATGGGAAGATAAATTTGAGGGAGGTCCACATGAAGCTAATTTTCTTAAATTAGATAGTTCAAAATTAAAAAATACTTTTAATTGGAAACCTCGTTGGAATGTAGAAACTGCAGTAGAAAAGACTGTTGAATGGTCAAAATGTTATATTGAACATAGAGATATATCAAAATGTATGGATGAACAGATTAAGGATTTTTTTAGATTAAATTAATTACATAGGAGTTAATATATGTTTGATAATAAAACGGAAAAACAAGCAAGAAATGAAATTTTGAATATAGTAGCTGAGTATTGTAACAAGTATCATAAAAAAGATGAATATAAAGAAGGGGACAGAATTCCTTACGCTTCTAGAGTTTATGATAGTGCAGAAATGGTAAATCTTGTAGATAGCTCTTTAGAATTTTGGCTAACTTCAGGATATTATACTGACAAATTTGAAAAAGAATTTGCTGATTACTTAGGGATTAGGTATTGTTCGTTAGTTAATTCCGGATCTTCTGCTAATCTATTAGCATTTATGGCTTTAACCTCACCACTTTTAGGGAAAAGAAGAATTAATCGAGGAGATGAAGTTATAACTGTAGCAGCAGGATTTCCAACTACAGTAACTCCAATCGTTCAATATGGTGCTATTCCAGTTTTTGTAGATATGACAATTCCTCAATACAATATTGATGTTACAAAACTGGAAAATGCTATATCAGAAAAGACGAAAGCAGTTATGATTGCACATACTTTGGGCAATCCTTTTGATTTAGAAGCCGTAAAATCGTTTTGTGATAAGTATGACCTTTGGCTTATAGAAGATAATTGTGATGCATTAGGTACTACTTATACAATTAACGGAGAGGAAAAATTGACTGGTACAATTGGAGATATTGGAACCTCTAGTTTTTATCCGCCTCATCATAT
>JAEZSL010000261.1 GCA_023443925.1 Bacillota bacterium
GATGCCACCTCCCGGAACGAACTTCTTAAGGAAGTTTTAGAAAAAGTGGACTATACCAAAACAGAACCAAATAAGAAAGGAAAGCGTGAAAACCGCAATTTTACTATAGATATCTTCCCTAAAACGACTCAGATATAACAACCTATAACTTGCATGCGCATATACATTCGGACCTCCCATGGCAACCTCTCCACTCGCCAGTGTCCGCAGAGTTTTAGAATACGGTGTCTCGGTTATTGATCCGGATAAAATCTTAATGGGTATGCCAAACTATGCCTATGACTGGCCCCTACCCTTTATAAGAAATGAGACAAAGGCAGAATCCATCAGCAATGTTCAGGCTATAGAACGGGCTGTGGAACACGGTGTAACCATTCAGTTTGATGAACAGTCCCAGTCACCATTTTATTATTATACCGATGACCAGGGGGCTGCACATGTAGTCTGGTTTGACGATGCCAGAAGCATGAACGCAAAATACCGATTAATACCGGAATTAAATCTCCGTGGTGCCGGTATATGGCAGATTATGAACTTCTTCCCTCAGTCCTGGCTGGTAGTAAATCAACTTTTTACCGTAGATAAAGTTTAAAAAATAGAGCAAAAAGCCGGGAAACACGGTAAAGGCTGCCGCCTATACCCTATTTCCCGGCTTTAATCAATTATCCTCTTACACTGCATTTAACACTCTGCTTAAAAACTCCCTGGTACGTTCTTCTTTCGGATTGTTAAAAATCTGTTCCGGACTTCCCTCTTCTGCTATAACACCTTTATCCATAAATACTACACGGTTAGATACTTCTTTTGCGAAACCCATCTCATGAGTAACCACTAACATGGTAAGACCTGTTTCTGCCAATTCTTTCATGACTTTTAGAACTTCTCCTACCATTTCCGGGTCAAGTGCCGAAGTCGGTTCGTCAAATAACATTACATCCGGTTCCATTGACAACGCCCTTGCAATGGCAACACGCTGCTTTTGACCGCCGGATAACTGTCTGGGTTTGGCATTAACGTATTGCTCCATACCAACGATTTTTAAGTATTTCATAGATACTTCCTTCGCTTCTTCCTTGGAACGGCCTAATACTTTTATCTGACCTACCATGCAATTACTTAGGACATTATGATTGTTAAATAAATTAAATTGTTGGAATACCATACCAAGTTTGGTCCGGTATGCATATATATTGTGTTTGTTATCCAGTATATTTTCTCCGTTATAAATAATCTGGCCGCCGGAGGGTTTCTCCAGCAGATTAACACAGCGAAGAAGCGTTGATTTACCGGAACCGGAAGAACCGATAATGCAGACTACTTCGCCTTTATTTACGGAGAAATCAATATCTTTTAACACTTCATGAGTGCCAAAGGACTTACTCAGATGTTGAATATCAATAACTTTTTCCATCGTTTCGTTCATAACCTCTTTTCCTATATATCGAAAGAAAGTTTCCGATAATTCTATTATTCGTATACTTAAATGCTTTGCTGAAAAATGAATCTCTTATCCTATATTTTTCGTTCTTTTTAACATCGATTCTGCTTTTTCAACCTGCATCTGATTTCCCATCATGATGTAATTATCCGCACCGTCTAATTTTTTCTCAATGGCTCGTAATATTCTGGTTACCGTAAATGTCATAATAAAATAAAGCACACAGGCAACTGCGAAAGACTCAAAATATCTGAAATTATTGCCTGCTACGGACTTTGTCTGGAAGAACAGCTCTGATACTGCTATAACATTAAGTACGGATGTATCTTTAATGTTAATAACGAATTCATTGCCGGTTGCCGGAAGGATATTTCGTATAACCTGTGGCAGTACCACATGCAGCATGGTTTTAATGTGGTTCATACCGATTGCAGCTGCCGCTTCAAACTGTCCCTTATCAATGGAAACAATTCCTCCGCGGACAATTTCTGACATGTAGGCACCCGTATTAATAGAAACAATAAAAATAGCGGCTACCGATTTATTCATATCCAAATGAAAAGCCTGGGCAGAACCGTAATAAATAACCATCGCCTGCACAATCATGGGTGTACCGCGGAAAAACTCAATGTATGCGGAAAGAATAAAGTTAATAATTTTAAATATTATTTTTTTAAATCTTCTTTCAGGTACGGGTATTGTACGCACGATACCCACCAGTAAACCAATCAGGGAACCTAGTATGGTACCGATTATGGATATATAAAGAGTAACCCCGGCCCCCCGTAAAAACATGGGCCAGTTATTTGCTATAATTTTCATAAGCCAATCCAGGCTCATAATAAATACCTCCTTAAGTACATTGCATTTCTTCAAAATAAAACCGGCTGCATGGCTATACAACCGGTTTCTGATATCCAGTCATTATTGGGCTGCCGGCTGATTAGCAATGGCAGTATCCATAATGCTATTACGTTCTTCCTCTGAGATGCCTGCTAAAATTTCATTGATTTTAGCAGTATATTCACTGCCTTTAGCAACACCTACCGCAATAGCTGTATCATCATCTGAAGTCTGGAAACCGTCTGTAAATTCAACCATTGCATAGTTCTCATTGGCAGCGGAAGCACTGACACCTTCCGGTCTTTCTGACACATATCCGTCGATGATTCCGGATTCCAAAGCAACCCGCATAGCCGGGAAGTTGTCCATGGCAGTTTCCTTTTTAACGCCTTCAATCTGGTCGATAACCGAATAGTGGAATGTATTTAACTGGGCTGTAATCTTAGCACCTTTAAAATCCTGGATGGAAGTTGCATTTTCAAACTGACCGCCCTTTTTAACAACCATTACTAAATTGGATTTATAATAATTATCGGAGAAATCAATGGTTTCTTTTCTTTCTGCGGTGGGAGACATACCGGCTATTATAGCATCAATTTTACCGGAAGTTAACGCCGGAACAAGGCCGTCCCATTCGGTCTTAACGATTACTAATTTCTTACCCAGGCCATCTGCAATTTTCTTGGCAATCTCTACATCGTAGCCGCCGGCGAATTCTGCACCGTCTTCAATTGCTACCCCGCCGTTGGAATCATCCATCTGAGTCCAGTTAAATGGAGCATATCCGGCTTCCATACCTACTTTAAATGTTTCTTCCTCAGCTGATGTTTCAGCCGCACCGGTAGATTCTGATGAACCGGCCGGAGTCTGTCCATCCGTAGTGGTTTTGGTACCGCAGCCTGCCAGCAGCATAACTGCAGATAAAGACATTGCTAATAATGCAATTAGTTTTTTCTTCATAACTTATTCTCTCCTTTTTTTATAAAATCTAATTTGTTATTCTTTTGTCCTGGTTTTAAAACAGAACCGCAGTCAAATGCGAAAAAAAAGACCTGAGGTTAACTCAGGTCCAATATGCGTATTGTCCCATAATCCCCCTTCTTTCCCAACCGAGATAGCACAACTCAATAAACTGGGAAGTTCATTGAGAC
>JAEZSL010000293.1 GCA_023443925.1 Bacillota bacterium
TAAAAACCGGCAGGTTAAAATTAACAATTAATAATATAGACATAATCATCTGGGCTGATGTCTTAAATTTAGCTATGGGGCTGGCTGCAATGACTACGCCGTTGTCCGATGCTACCAATCGGAAACCACTGATAATAAATTCTCTTGATATAATGATAATAATAATCCAGGCGGGTACCAGTTTCAGTTCTACAAAACAGATTAAAGCGGCACTTACCAGCAGCTTATCAGCTAATGGATCCATAAACTTTCCGAAATTGGTAATCAAATGATATTTCCTGGCCAGATAACCGTCCAGGGCATCTGTCAGACATGCCACAATAAATACGGCTGCAGCAATGTAATTTCCATAAGCAATTCCCGGTATCAAATAGATACATAAGAACACCGGAATCATGAAGACTCTTGCAATTGTTATTTTATTAGGTAAATTCATAAGCTTAAACCTTTCTCCCTATGGGATTAAATTAATTCACCGATCAAATCATATTCTTTCGCATCCGTAACCATTGCATCTACAAACTCTCCCGACATCAATTCACCTCTGGCCCGGACAAAGATATAGCCGTCCACATTCGGTGCATCCATATAAGTTCTTCCTATATAAATGTTGTACGGACTGCCGTTTACTTCATTTCTGTCCCTCTCTTTTACCTGGTGTTCTTCCAGATTATCTTCCGGTATCTTTCCTTCAATCATTACCTTGAGTTTTCTGCCGATCATATCCTTTGCGTGTTCGAAGGCAATTCCCTGCTGTAATTCCATTATTTCAGTCTGTCTGCGCTTCTTAATGTGTTTTCGGATCTGGTTCTTCATTTTGGCAGCCGGTGTATCTTCTTCTTTTGAATAAGTAAATACCCCCAGCCGGTCAAACTTCATCTCCTTAACAAATTCTATTAACTCCTCATGTTCTTCATCCGTTTCACCAGGGAACCCTGTAATCAATGTAGTTCTTAAGGACATATCAGGGATGCTGGTGCGAAGCTTTGTTATCATACCTGTCAGTTCCTCTTTGCTGGTTCTGCGCCCCATTCTTTTCAGTATATTATCGCTGGCATGCTGTATGGGCATATCCAGGTAGTTACAGATTTTATCTTCCGATTTCATAACCTCGATTAATTCATCCGTGATTTCCTCCGGATAGGAATACAGGAGGCGAATCCATTCCAGACCTTCTATTTTACATAGTGCCTTTAATAATCCGGGCAGAGATTTTTTGCCGTAAATATCTTTACCATATAAAGTTGTTTCCTGTGCTACCAAGATCAGTTCTTTTACACCACCCTGTACCAGATCTTCCGCTTCTTTTACCAGCCTGTCCATGGGTACACTTCTATAATTGCCCCTTATTTTCGGAATAATACAATACGTACAGTGTTTATCGCAGCCCTCTGCAATTTTTAAATAGGAGAAATAGCCTCCGGTCGTATTAATTCTGGATGTACTCACAGCCTGAATATCTTCCGGCTCTTTTACAGAAACTGTCTTCTTGCCTGCTAACACATCCTCCATGACCTTTACTATCTCATTATAACTGGAAGTTCCAAGTATTGCATCCACTTCGCTGATTTCATTCAGAATATCTTCCTTGTACCGCTGTGCCATACATCCGGTTACAATTAAGCCTTTTAATTTTCCTGTTTTCTTATATTCAGCCATTTCAAGTATGGTATTTATACTTTCTTCCTTTGCATCATTAATGAAACAGCAGGTATTCACCACTATGAAATCCGCTTCCTTTTCCTCGCCGGTTATCTGATATCCCTTTTCCTTTATTAGTCCAAGCATTACTTCACTATCTACTAAGTTCTTATCGCAGCCTAGTGAAACAAACAATATATTCATGTGTACCTCCAAATTTTAAGTTATCGTTTTTTATAAATTCAGATATTTCCGTATATTTTTAATGATAAAAATTTTCCATTTAAAAAATATCATCCTTGTCATTTTAACAGCTTTTAATTAAAAAGGAAACCATTATTTTATTTTCCCTTACGGAACCATACGTTTTATAGAGATTTTATGTATTTCTAATCTATTTATAATTGACTTTTAAATCAGTTTTGTTATGATAAAAGAAACAAAGACACCTTATAAAAAAATGAATGTCTTATGTTAAAACAGTTTGCTTTAACAGGCAGACAATCCAGGAAAGAGGTTTATATGAAAAAGTTTTTGAAAGTTTTTATACCCCTGATTATTATAATAGTGGCTGCCTATGTTTACTATTATGTGACGCTTCCGGCCATTAATATCCATTCACCCGGATTCTGGTTTTTCATAATAGGAGCCTTGGCAGTGATCTGTATTATTACCGCACTGTTTACAGCCAATTTAGACAGCAAAGGACGAAAAATTCCCGGGCCGGTGTTTAAAAACAAATTATTTGCTATTTCTGCATCGGTTACCGGACTTGTAATTATTATCTATATAATAGGAAGTATTTTGTCTTCTCCCATGGTAAATGCAAAGAAATACCAGCAAATATTAAAAATCAATGACAGCAATTTTACAGAAGACATTAAGGAAATATCCTTAAATAAAATTCCCATTTTGGATAAAGATTCAGCTTCTTTGTTAGGTTCCAGAAAGATGGGCAGCATTGTTGAGTATGTATCCCAGTTTGAAGTGGGTAATAACTATACACAAATTAATTTTAAGGGAATTCCGACCAGGGTTACTCCCCTTGAGTATGGAAGTTTTATTAAATGGATAACCAATCGTTCTAAAGGTATCCCCGCTTACATGCAGATTGATATGACTACTCAGGAAGTTAAATTAATGAAACTGACAAAGGGAATCCATTATTCCGAAACAGAATATTTCGGCAGAAACATAAACCGTTATCTGCGTTTTCGTTTTCCCACCTATATATTTGATACTTTAAATTTCGAGATTGACGATGAGGGTATCCCCTACTGGATCTGTCCGGTTAAAGATTATACCATCGGGTTATTCGGCGGTCAGACCGTCGGACGTGTGGTCATTGTAAATGCGGTCACCGGTGAGTATCAGGATTATGCGGTTGCCGATGTTCCAAAGTGGGTTGACCGGGTATATTCCGCTGATCTTTTAATCTCTCTCTATGATTATTATGGCACACTACGGCATGGTTACTGGAATTCCGTATTCAGCCAAAAGGATGCTCTTCAGACCACGGACGGTTATAATTACGTAGCACTGGATGATGATGTCTGGCTTTATACCGGTGTTACCAGTGTAGCCAGAGACGAATCCAATGTAGGTTTTGTCCTTATGAACCAGCGTACTGCCGAAACAAGATATTACTCCATATCCGGAGCCGAAGAATATTCCGCTATGGCTTCTGCCGAAGGCCAGGTACAACATCTTGGATACCGTGCCACCTTCCCCCTGTTACTAAATATCGGCGGAGAGCCCACTTACTTTATCGCCTTAAAGGACGATGCCGGATTGGTAAAGATGTACGCCATGGTTAACATTGCCCAGTATCAGATCGTTGCAATTGGAAATACCGTCAGCGATTCTGAAAAGACCTATCTGGAATTAATGAAAGCAAATAATATTAATGTTCAGGATACCACCAAGCTACCGAAAGTAACCGGAACAATCACCAAAATTGCGGAAGGCGTGGTAGACGGTAACTCCCATTACTACATTCTTCTTAATAACAGCAGCGCTATCTTTGATGTAGAAGTAGTTAATTTTATTAACATTATCAAATACAATGTGGGAGATTCGATTACCTTTACCTATTCAGAAAGTACGGGTTCCAATACGGTGCTGGGTGTTGAATAAACCGGGTTATCTATAAAATGTTTTACCTGCAGGCTAATTACTATCTTATTCAGCAGTGGTTATTATTTGATTTTAGCACTAACTGATTTTAGCTCTAATTGATTTTAGCTCTAATTGATTATAACTAATTTTTTATTAACAAATATATTCTTACACTAATTTCTTCTATATATAAAGGGGGTGTTGTATCAATTGATTACAACACCCCTTTTTTTCTTATTATGATCATCTCTTCTGGATTTTTATATAAATCCAGGCATTACCAACTACCGCTTCTGCTTACTATACATTAAAATTCTTTTATACGGGAATAATAACTTTTTATTTTTTGCAGGTAAGGAGATAGTTCCAATTTCTTTTTTGAGCTGGATTTACTCTGTTTATCCGGATTTTCATAGTCTCCAACAAACGAAGATTTTAAGAAATGCCGGATGCAGTTCACATCTCTTTTTTTATTTAAATCCCTTAATCCTAAATCAAGATTTTTCCGAATTCTTAACATGGCTTTGCTGTGATCGATGGAAGTAACTACTTTTCCCTCCTGAAAGATCAGTTCACGGACGGTCTTATAACAATAACAGGGGCTTTCCTCCTCGGAACCATAGCTTTTCAGGAAAGTACCCCCGATAATAACAGCACCGGTAAATTTAACAGGAATCATTATTTCATCATATTCCACTGTCTCCACCCCATTTTCTGAGGATAATAATTTAGGTTCAACTCCGCCTATTATCGGATACACCCTGTCAGAAGTAAGAATCAGATTCTTTAAATATAACTGGTACTCTTTTATTTCATAGATACTGCTGTATCCAAAATTCATATCGTCCGACCAGATCGGTGAAATACCCAAGTGATTCGGATCAAATATATCTTTTTTCTCGCATTTTAGTATCAGAAATGGCATATTTTCAGAAATTATGGTGTCTTGCGCATCCATATCTTATCTCCTTAATAATTATTTAATCCGGACACTTTCAACACAGTTGTTCATAAGCATGGCTATGGTCATTGGCCCTACTCCTCCGGGAACTGGTGTAATTGCACTTACTTTGTCGGTAACATCATCAAAATCCACATCACCGCACAGCTTATTATTTTCATCCCGGTGAATACCCACATCTATTACAACGGCACCTTCTTTTATAAAACTGCTGTCTATGAATTTCGGTTTCCCAATGGCAGCCACCAGAATATCGGCTCTTTTGGTTACTTCCTTTAAATTCCTGGTTCTGGAATGGCAGACGGTAACCGTTCCGTTTTCATGCAGCAGCAGTAAAGCCATAGGTTTTCCTACAATATTGCTCCTTCCGATAACAACACATTCTTTTCCTTCTACTTCGATACCGGAACGTTTCAGCAGCTGGATTATTCCGGCAGGGGTACAGGATACAAATCCCTTCTGTCCGATACTTAATTTACCCACGCTCTGGGGATGGAAACCGTCTACGTCTTTCTCCGGTGAAATAGTCTGTATAATCAGATCTTCATTAATGTGTTTCGGCAGAGGCAGCTGTACCAGAATTCCATTTACATCATCCCGCAGATTAAGTTCCTTAACCAGGTTAAGCAATTCCTCTTCTGTTGTCACCTCCGGAAGTTCATAAGCCAAAGAACGAATTCCGATGTATTCACATGCTTTCTTTTTATTCCCCACATAAACACTGGAAGCCGGGTCGTTGCCAACCTGAACAACCGCAAGTGTAATCTGAATTCCTTCCGAAAGGTAAAGAGAAACCTCTGCTTTTAACTCATCCTTGATATCCTGGGAAATCCTTTTACCATCAATTAAAAATGCCATGCTATGCACCTACGCCTTTCAATCAGGTAACAATATGAGGCTGTTTATGCTTATGCAGGCAACCCCTTTGTTACTCCGATAAATTATTTCTTATTTATTTAAATCACGGTAATAATTAATTAAACAGCCCTTTTCAATAATGACCCTTTCATCCTCTGTCAAATCGCCGAGTTTTAAGGTAAATTCCTTCATATCCTTATTTACTACGTATGCCTTTATTTCAGATATTTTTTCAGTTACAGATTTTCTTATGTCTTTTACAAAGATATAATCACTGTCTTCAAAGGGCAGATCTTCTGTCAGGATAAAGGGAAGCATACCCCAGTTAATCAGATTGGAACGGTATCTCTTTGTGGCATATTCCCTGGCAATATTAGCAAGTCCTCCCAAAACCTTCTGGCAGCTTGCCGCCTGCTCCCTGGCCGAACCATCCCCCGGTTTCACGGCATAAATAACGCTGCCGATCTCCGTAGTTAATGCATCTGTTTTAAACTTCGTATTGATAATATCAAAGATACTTTTTACTTCCGGATTAGCACTGTAAATATCCTCACCCGCAATTCTGGCTTTCTCGGCCTTTTGTACTTCTTTCGCCTTTCCCACATAGGCTGGATCTTTTCTGGACAAAGTAAATTCCGCCAGACCTAAAGGATTGGAGCGGTAGGAAGAGGTTTCACCGGAAGGGATTAATTCATCCGTTGTAGTAACCGGATCATGAATTACGGAAACCACTTTTAATACCAGATCATCGGTTAAGCCAGCCATAGCCGGCCAGTCTACGATTCCGGGGCCAAATTTCACTTCTACATCCGGATCCGGTTTTCCGGTTCCGTCATAAACCCGGTTTTCATAAATCTTGCTGTCATAAAAATATTTCGGCTTCATAAATTCCGTATCAATATTTTCAGCCGAGGTTAAATAACCTTTATTCGCTGCCGTTGCGGCTATGGATCTGGCATCCATTAAAGCTACGGAAGCAATCTGGCCGCTGGTAACCTTAGAGCCTTCCCTGTTCGGGAAGTTTCTGGTAGTATGGCGGATACTCAGGCTGTTATTGGAAGGTACATCGCCGGCGCCAAAGCAGGGGCCGCAAAAAGCGGTTCTTATGGTTGCACCGGTTTCCATTAATCTGGCCACCGAACCATTCTTAACCAATTCCATAAAAATCGGCTGACTGGCCGGATATACACTTAGTGAGAATTCATCGGCACCGATATATTTACCGTTTAAGATATCGGCAGCATCGCAGATATTTTCAAAGCCGCCGCCGGCACAACCTGCGATTACACCCTGTTCAATGTATAATTTTCCATTTCTGATTTTATCCTGAAGACTGTAGTTTATTTTATTATTTCCAAGGCTGATCAAAGCCTTCTTTTCCACTTCCGCCAAAATATCGGACAGGTTGGCATTTAACTCATCAATGGTATACACATTGCTGGGATGGAAAGGCATGGCTATCATGGGCTTGATTTCGGATAAATCCACATAGATCAGACCATCATAATATGCAACTTTTTTCGGCTTTAACTCTTTATAATCCTCAATCCTGTTATGAATTTCATAAAATTCTTTTACCGCCTCATCCGTGATCCAGATGGAGGACAGACAGGTAGTTTCTGTTGTCATAACATCGATGCCAATCCGGTAATCCACACTCAGGTTTTTAATACCATCACCGATAAATTCCATAACTTTGTTATTAACATAGCCGTTAGCGAATACGGCTCCGATAATTGCCAGGGCTATATCCTGCGGCCCTACCCCTTTTCTGGGTGCTCCCGTTAAGTATACACCGACTACTTCCGGCATATTAATATCATATGTCCTGGACAAAAGCTGCTTAACAATTTCAGGTCCGCCCTCACCCATTGCCATGGTTCCTAAAGCACCATATCTGGTATGGCTGTCGGAACCTAAGATCATCCTGCCGCCTCCGGCAAGTTCTTCACGGGCAAATTGATGAATGACCGCCTGATGAGGGGGCACATATACACCGCCGTACTTTTTGGCACAGGATAATCCATACATATGATCATCTTCATTAATGGTGCCGCCCACCGCACATAAGCTGTTATGGCAGTTGGTAAGTACATAGGGAACCGGAAATTTCTCCAGCCCGCTGGCTCTAGCAGTCTGTATGATGCCTACAAAAGTTATGTCATGAGAGGTTAATTTATCAAATTTTATCTTCAACTTTTCCATATTACCGGAAGTATTGTGAGCTTTTAATATCTCGTAGGCCAGGGTATTGGCAGCGGCAGCTTCCCTGGTACAGACTTCACCGGTTTTAGAGGAAAGCAATTCAGCAGATGTACTTTGTTCATCCATTATTTCAGTACCGTTTATTACATAGGCACCTTTTTCATATAATTTAATCATAGTGTCTCTCCTTCTTTTGTCTTTATTTTTATCAAAGGCGCTGTTCTTCCTTTAAGTAAAATCATTGTTTCATTCATAATCATAATATTTATGAGGGAAATAATCAAGGAAATTTTAAATTTTTATAAAATAATTCATTTATAATGCATATATATTCATTTTGAATATAAAATTCAAGTTCGAATAATTATAGGTTACATTAATCCATCTAATCTTACCTATATTAATAGTTATTATATTATACTATTTTATCAAAGTTTTTTATTTAATACTATTTCTAATTTTAAGCATGTTGTTGTTAATAATGATGTTTAATATGATGTTTTTTAATATGATTTTTTTAATTGTAATGTCTTTTAATAGTGATATCTTTTAATAATGATGTCTTTTGATATTTGCACTCATATTGAATAAAAAGATTTATGAAATAAATATCCAACCTATAGATGGAAGCATGGATTAATAAAAATAGCAAACCACAAAAATAAGGATAACTGGTTCAGGAGTATATTACCCTCCTGACTGTTATCCTAGCGGTATTGTGTTTCAAACCAGTATATTGCGAGTATTCTTCTTTACGTATAATAATCTATTATATCATCCGCTCCGCTGATTCGTCTTCAGTAAACTACATTAAATCAACGGATTATTATCTTAAAGCCGTGAAATATCTTTTACTGTATTGCGGATAATCAGTTTTGTATCCATATACACTTTACCAATGGTTTTATTTCTGTCTTCAATCAATTCAAATAATAATTCCGTTGCTTTGACAGCGATTGCTCCCATATTCCGCTCAACTGTGGTTAAAGGAAATACCGTATTGCACAGCCAACCGATGTTATCGAAACCCACAATGGAAATATCCCGGGGGATGCGAAGACCTGCTTCTTCTATGGCTTTTGACGCACCAAAAGCCATTTCATCACTAAAGGATAATATGGCTGTCAGATCGTGTTTCAACAATTCCCTGCCGGCATGGTATCCGCTCATAATACGGTAATCCCCTGTTACCACAGGTACTGAATTAATATCCAGCTTGTGATTTAAAAAAGCCTGCTTCCAGCCTCTGTGTCTTGCCCTGGTGGAGGCCAGATTTGGTACTCCTTCAATTATCCCAATTTTTCTATGGCCGTTTTGAATTAAATATTCCATGGCCTCCATTTCGCCTTTCGCCTCATCCGTTAACAAATTCGCCACATCATGATAAACGGAACGGTTAAATACGACTACCGGGATTTTTTTCACAACCGCTTCTTCAATAAATTCATCATCCTCCGGCTTCTGGCTTAAAATCAGCAGTCCGTCATATTTCGCACTGCTTAAGGAATTGGATTTATGCCGGTCAATACCTTTTACTACTACATTATAAGCATTATCAATACTGTTATATACGGACTTTACAATGTCATGCAGAATAAAAGGCGAAGACATACTTCCGATATTGGAAAAATAAAGCCCAATGGTATATGATTTCGCCAGCTTTAAATTAACTGCATTTTGGTTTGGAGTGTACCCTAGCTTCTCGGCCGCCTCCAGTATTTTATCCCTGGTTTTAGACGCCGCCCCCAGTTCCCCGCTTAAAGCCCTGGATACGGTGGAATACGATACACCAACTTCTTTCGCAATATCTTTAATCGTAACTGACATTTTATATTTCCTCTATGTGAATATTATTATATATGTTTTCCAGGTGAGTTTTGGAGGCAAGGGCTTCGTGCGGTCTGGTATTTTCCAGCAATACCTGTATAAAGGGTTTATGCTTTTTAATCAGCGTCATCAACACTTCGTAGTGAAATACCCCGGTTCCGGCAGCAAGCTCATCAACTTTTTTATCTGTGATTTTAAAATCCTTTGCATGAATGGCTGCTATCTCTTTACCGAATAAGTCAAAAGCACCTTTTATTATTTCATCCTGTTCTTTGTAATTATCATAGGTTAAAAGATTCACCGGATCCAATATAATTTGAAGATTGGGTGAATCCACAGCAGCTAAAACCCGGTAAGTACGCTCTAAATCGGATACTATATGGCTATATACCGGTTCAATACCAACGATAACTCCCATTTTTTCCGCATAAGCAACAATTCTTTTTATATTTTCTATAAATACTTCCAATGCAGCTTCGGAATGATTGGCCTTATTAAAGGTGTAATCCGGATTAAGCGAACCGGTTTCCGTACCGACCATGCCGCAGCCTAACAGACTGGCAAAACGTATGTGGGTTTTATAGGTTTCCAGAATCTCTTTACGTTCCGAATCCACCGGATTGGTCAGATTCAAATAGCACCCCAGAACCGCTACCTCTACCTTATTTTTCAAGAAAACTTCTTTCATATAAAGAGCCATTCCAGGCGTCATTGCTTCCGGCTTTACATTAAAATCATGTATTGCTTTTTGCAAGGCCAGCTGGGCACAGTAAAACCCTTTCTTGTTTATATTTTGCACCAGTTCCTCAAAGGGTGCTTTCTCCATATCATGAGCACGAATTCCGATTCTCATAACTGCTCCTTCCTCTCCTCAGACATATTATCAGTGGTCACCTGGTCAATATGTATTTGATCGACGCCATAAAGCTTTAAGCCTTTCCCTTTGCAGCCCTTTACAGCAACCTGTATCAATTCCAATTCTACTATATTTGCAGCAAAAATACCACAATTTGTTATTTTTTCAATACCATCCAGCATATCCGGAATACCCGGAAGGGGTGAAGGAGAAAATTCCATTGCTACATTTTTCATGACTATTTTACCGATTTTTTTCTCAGGCAGACCATAGATAAATGCTGCGGCAACATGACAATCCCTGCAGCTTATATTCCGGAACGTGAGTTTATTAATGCATGGCGTTCCGTCATCCACAGGCTGTGCTTCCTTAGCTCCCACATATTCGCTGTGCCCGTCCGGATCACAATGATAGAAGGAGTTAACCGCGATGGGGGTCATGACTTCCTCCATAATTATATTCTCCAGCAGGATGTCATCTATTATACCATCCTTTCCTCTTCCCCTTCTCAGTTTTAACCGAAACCCCCGGTCGGTACGAAAAAAAATGCAATCCTTTACGGTTACCTGCTTTACTCCGCCGGCCATCTCACTTCCGATGGTGACAGAACCATGTCCATGCTCCATATAACACTGGCGGATCAGAATGTTTTCAGAAGGTGTCCGGTATTTTGATCCCATATAGATCTTTCCGGACTTGATTGCAATACAATCGTCCCCCAGGGAAAAATATACTCCTGTGATTTCAACATTTTTGCAGGATTCCGGATCGATTCCATCGGTATTGGGAGAATCCTTGGGATTTTTGATAACCAGATCCATGAATTTAAGGCAGGAAGAAAAATAGGGATGAATACTCCAGCTGGGACTGTTTTGTACGGTTATACCCTGTATTGTAATATTTTCACACCGGTTTAAAAAAATCATTCTGGGCCGGTATGCTTTCTTTTTTTCCTTCGGTTTATTCCACCAGTTTGTAAAATCTGCATTTCCGTCCAGGATGCCCTGTCCGCACAGGATTACATTCTTTACCTGGATACCGGTAATAACGGAAGAAAACATATCCAGGGGATTTCCTTCCCAGGTCCCCAGATTATATTCATCGGATTCATCATAACTTTCAATTAAGCCCGGAAGCACCGGAAACTGGTCTCTGTCTGTTAAAGCAGAGAGAACCGCCCCCTTTTTAAGTTCCAGAATCAGATTACTCTTTAAGAAGAGACTGGTCACCTTAAAGATTCCTTTCGGAATCAAAACTCTTCCATTTACGGGACACGCACTGATTGCACTCTGTATAAATACGGTGTCATTCTGAATACCGTCTCCCCTGGCTCCAAAGTCTTTTATATTCAAGGTAACAAATTCTTTATTAGTTCTAATCTTCACCGTATCCGAACAGTCATCCCCGCTTTTAAGCCGCAGACTGTAAGTGGTATCCGGAGTGAGGTTATTAATGGACTGTATTACTTTGGTGCTGGACATATGAAACTCACCGTCCAGATAAATGCCATACTGCGGGATGGTATAAATTCCTTTATTCAGCACTTCAATAACGACCTGTCTGGCTGTAATTAAGATGATATTAAACTCCATGGATAACCTCCTTGCCCTTAACCCTTAACACTGCCGGCTGTGACACCTTCCACAAATTGTTTCTGAGCCGCAAAGAATACGATGAGAGACGGAATAATCGTTACAATGGACATGGCAAGAACCTTATTCCATTCAAAACCCACTTCCGCATCCATGGACAAACGAAGTCCCAGTGATGCCGGATATCTGGCAACAGTTTTAACATAAATCAGAGGTCCCATAAAGTCGTTGGAAGACCACATAAACTGAAACAGTGCGGCTGAAACGATAGCAGGCTTTAACACCGGGCATATAACATACCACAGGGTCTTTAAGGAGTTACAGCCGTCAATCTTGGCCGCTTCCTCTAATTCTCTTGGAATCCCCCTCAAAAACTGTACCAGCATAAAAACAAAATAAGTATCACAGGCGAAAAAAGCAGGTATGACCAGCGGAAAATAAGACAGTGCCGGTGATAGCCAGCCCATATCCCGAAACAGCAGATACTGCGGTATATTTAGTACAACCTGGGGCAAAAACAAGGTAGATAACAATACTGCATAGAAGATCTTTTTACCTTTAAACTGAAACCTGGCAAAGCCGTAAGCCGTAACCGTTGCAGATATAACCGTACCCAAAACCTTCGGCAGAACTATCCTGTAGGTATTGATGAGGTAGGTTAGAAATGTATACTCCGTGGTATGCCAGCCTTCCATATAAGCTTTTAATGAAAATTTCTTTGGAATGATGCCGATAGAAGAAAAAATTTCATTATTATCTGCCTTAAAAGAAGCACCAAGCATCCAAAGCATTGGATAAATCATGATCATACCGACTGCCAGCAGTACGAGATAACGAATCGACGTATTCATGATATAACGTTGTTTTCTGCTCATATTCTACCTCCCATCCTCATCCGAATAATATACCCAGTATTTCTGACTCATAAAGGATATGATGGTCAGTGTCATGACGATCAGGAACAGCAGCCAGGAGATGGCACTGGCAAAACCCATCTGATAAGTTTTAAATGCATTCTGGTAAACCAGCAGAGATATCAAAGTAGTCGAACCCAGCGGTCCGCCGTTTGTAATAATATAGGGTCCGTTAAATTCCTGAAAAGCCTGGCATAACTGGGTTACCAGGTTATAGAATATAACCGGTGTTATAAGAGGAATGGTAACCCGCAGAAACTGTCTGGCTTTCCCCGCACCATCAATGGAAGCAGCTTCATAAAGATCCGTCGGTACACTCTTTAATGCTGCCAAAAAGATAACCATGGGAGAACCGAACTGCCATACCCGCAGCAGACTCACCACAAACAGGGAATAATTAGAATCTCCCAGCCAGTTCGGACCGGTAACATGAACCGTACTTAATATCTGATTGATTAAACCGTCCGTCTGAAACAGAAATTTCCATAAAACAGCAATTGCAACGGAACCGCCCAGTATGGACGGTATATAATACATGGTTCGAAACAGGTTAACTCCCCTGATTTTAAAATTTAATATGTAAGCGATAAACAGCGCAAAAGCCAGCTTTAAAGGAACAGTCATAAAGGCATACTCAAAAGTAACCTGAAACGCTTTTCTTAATTTTGCTGTCTGAAATATGGTTTTATAATTCTCCAAACCGATAAAGGAAATGATATCCTTAAATAAATCATAATCCGTAAAACTGTAATATAAAGAAGCTGCAAAGGGATATAATTTAAACACCATAAAGCCGAGCAGCCAGGGCAGAATATATAAAAATCCGGCATTGCTTTTAAGAACATAGGAAAATCCCCTTTTCTTAAGAACCGTCTCCGACAGATTCATCTTCCGATCATCATAAACATTCTTTTTCGGATGGTTAACCCCGGTATTATTTCGATTCATTCACCCATTCCTCCATTCCTGTTTGGGGTACTCATCTTCCAGCTTTAGCATTGTCCCCTGGGCATATGCCATAAAAAGTGCCCCTGACCCTTTCTGGTCATCACAAACAATTGGTTCAGAGAGATAATAGGAAAGACTTCCGTCCCTGGTTTCGCCGGGTCCTAAACCCGCTACCGCGCAGATGTCGATTAAACTCAGCCTTCCTTCTGCTTCCACCAGCTTATTATCCAATAGAGACAACAGGATTTCTTCTCCGATCCTCTGATATTTTTCTTTGTTCAACACTCCCAGACGGCAGCCTTTTAATATACTGCACGCTACCATTGCGGAACCCGAAGTTTCCAGATAATTGTTCGAAAGATCCGCCCTGTCAATAATCTGATAAAAAAGTTTACTGTCCCTGTCCTGATATAACAAGATACCTTTCACGCATTCCTTAAATAACATTTCCAGTGTTTTATAAGCTTCAAAAATTTCTTCCGACATTTTTTCCATGGTATCGGTCAATGCCATCATATACCAGCCCATGGCTCTCAGCCAGAAATTCCCCGATAATCCCGTTTGTTTGTCTGCCCAATACTGAATACGGGCTTCGTCATATCCATGGTAATATAATTTTTTTTCTTCATTATAAAGGTATCTGCGAGCATTTTTAAACTGGTTTATGATATCTTTATAATTCTTTTTCCCATTAAATTTCGTTTCATACTCCATATAAAAAGGCAGTGCCATATATAAGCCGTCCAGCCAGATCTGGTTTGGATAGATCATTTTATGCCAGAAACTACCACATTCCGTTCTTGGCTGGCTTCTTAACTGATCCATTAATACTTCAATAGCCATCCGGTATTTCTCTTCTTTCGTTTCTTCATATAAGAAAAACAGAATCTTACCGGTATTAATACAATCAATGTTATAATGTTCTTTGCTATAGTAATTAATACTCCCATCCTTATTGATAAACTTACGCATATAACGAATTATAAATTCTTTATAATCTGCTTCCCCCGTTATCTGATACAAAAGAATGACACCCATTAGAACACAGCCATCCTCGTAATTCCAGTCATTTTTTGCATTTTGATAATTTTTTAAATAAGAAGTAACGTATTGTTCCATTTTCATAACTTCACCATGCCTTTCCATTACCTCCCATTATGTCATTTCATTCCTTTAATTCAAAGCCGTTAGAGTGCAGACACCCTAACGGCTTAATGGGTATGTATATTCTGTATATTCTTTTGCTGTATTTCAGTTATTCAGTTTATAATACTTAAAACTTCCGGTTATAATTTTCGGTTTTCATTTTTCTAATTATTTCATCTGTTTTGCTGCTGCGTTAATAAACCTTCTAGTATGAATCAGCATTTTGCATTAATCAGCATTTTGCATTAATCGGCATTTTGCAATAATCGGCATTTTGTATTAATCGGCATTTTGCAATAATCGGCATTTTGTATGAATCAGCATTATAAATATAGCCGCTTTACTTATTTATTACACGGATGGTTTAATTCTGTGCGTTAACTTCATTCACACAATCAATCAAATAACTGGCGGCAGTTGCCGCATCCGTCTGATCATAACTTAAGTTCTGGAATACTTCATAATAATATCCCGTACTATCCTTAAGGGCAGAGTGTTCAAAATTCGGATCGATATCATAACCCTTAAAGCCCATAACCTGTTTATTGGCTTCATATGTCAGACCGTTTAATAATCCTTCGGATACTAATGTTGCTTCCGCAGCACTGTTAGATACCGTTCCTCTTTCCATTCCCATAATCTTAACACCTTCCGGATCAGAAGTTAAAAATTCCAGAAGCAGGGCTGCTTCAGCCGGGTGTTTGGAGTTGGCGCTGACCGCAAAACCCATAGATATTTTGGTAAACCCGCTCTTGTTCGGACCTAAATCCGTAGGGAACTGTCCAATTACAAAACTCTGTCCTTCCGATAAGGCAGACTGGAACTTGGAAGCACTGCTGTCCCATTCATAGATACCCGCATAAAAACCGTCCATCCATTTCGGATTCTTATCCAGGGATTCGGCTCCGTCTCCTGCTATGGTTGCCAGCGTCGGAGTAACATGTTTGTCTTCCAGCATATTAATCCAATCCAGTCCGGCTTTTACCTCCTCAACTGTATAATTTACCTTTTTGTCGGTGACCCACTCTTTGCCGTAAGTCTGGTGGAGATAATACATTAAAAGCAGTATCCGGTCATATTCACCAAGGGCGATGGGATAGTAATCCTCACCTAACTTAGTTCTAAAAGTCTCACCGGCATTAATAATATCTGCAAAGGTTGCAGGAATCGGGATTCCGGCTTTCTTAAAAGTTGCTTCGTTCCAATAAAACACTCTTCCTGTCGTTCCAATCGGAACTCCCTGAAGGGACCCATTGGCTGTCATGAGATCCAGCAGATCTTTTGGATAATTCGATATGGTTACAATATTGGATAATTTATTCAAGTCGTAGAACTTATCTCCCTTGGGTGAAAACTGGGAGATCCAGTTCCAGTTAATCTGCAGTAAATCTGCTTCTGTTTTACCGGCTAACTGAGTCGCGATATTTTCCTGCCAGCCGGTCCAGGCTCCGTATTCCGGCTTAACGGTAATATTCGGATACTTGGCAGAAAATGCCTCCAGTGCCTTAATTGTTGCTTCATGTCTGGTATCTCCGCCCCACCAGGAAAATCTTAATTCGATAGGATCTGTTAAGTTTGCTGCAGGTTCTGCAGAGACATCCTCCGTCTGTGCTGTCTCAGCAGGTATTTCTGCTGCGGCGTCATCACCGGTCTTCTCTTCGGCAGCTGGTGTTGGTTCCGCCACTGCAGCCTTATCCTGGTTCCTGTTATTACCACAGGCTCCAAGAGATATAACCATGATAAAAACCAGCAGAACGGATAAAGATTTTTTTGTAAGCCTTTTCATATTCATTTCTCCCTTTCTTTTTAATAGTTACTTTGCTCTGTTAGTCCGCATCTGACAATATCTATTAAAATAGAATTTATATATATTGTCGTTTTGCATTATTCTTCCCCCGTCTTTTTTAGCAAATATGTAACTTTAATCATTACAACGTCAGTATATCATTGCTGTAAAAACATGTCAATTCACTATTTTTACCATTTTATAACATTTTTATTATGCACATTGTACATTTTACGATAACATCTTTTCAAACGTTTGCATTTATTGTTAAATACCAATAATTAAAGTGCCAATTTAAGTTAAATTGTTAACAATAATCAAAATAAATAAAAATCTAATTATTTATGTAAGCTCTTACATAATTGTGAGACTTATTACTATGTTAATAACGGCACCAATTATTTAATAAAAAGAAAGCACCTGGCTGGTCAAGCTCTAGTACTGACACGCTGTCAAAATCGTGGCTATCTATGAATGGTTATTAACTTTTTACGTGTACCCGTGCATCCTGCCGGTCGAGCTTTTTTGTGTCATAGGATTCGGGTGTCCAAAGGTCTCTCTACATGCATTTTATGAATACAGTATATATATATCCAATTTTGCGTCGGCCGGCCGAGGACACTGCTTATATTTTGTCAAATATATTTATATATTTTACTCTGGCCGAAAATCAAGCCAGCCGGCTTGATTTTTGAGACATTAGAGGCTTGTAAAAAATATAGTGTTCGAGGGAAAGGCAGCTAAATTGAATATATATATTTATGATAGTAAATATTACGCTCGTATTCATTCAAAACACAAAATTGACCTTTGACACTCGAATCGTCATAATGAAATTTCCCAAGAAAAAAACAGATGTAAAGCCATGTATGGCTATTACATCTGTTTCTACCTGTCTATTATAAACCTGACTTTTTTCAGAATAGTATCTATTTCTTTCTATAAATTTTGTCTTATTACTTATCTATTTACATTTTAACTAATCAAGTTATACTGAAATAATCAGAATCTAAAGCGTTACGCCTTTTTTAAAAATGGCCATATCATGGTAACCCTCTTCTTCCGCTTTTACTTTTTTCCCGGATGCTGTCTCCAGTACGAAATGGTACAACTGATTTGCCAGCACTTCCATAGATACACCTTCCACCAGCTGACCGGCATTAAAATCGATCCAGTTCGCTTTTTTCTGGGATAAGGGAGTATTACTGGCAATCTTTACAGTTGGTACCGGTGAGGCAAAGGGCGTTCCCCTCCCGGTTGTAAACAATATTATATGAGCTCCCGCCGCAGCTAAAGCAGTTGCAGCCACCAGGTCATTACCGGGGCCGCTTAGAAGATTCAGCCCCTTTGTCTTAATACGCTCCCCATAACCCAGTACATCCGACACCGGGGCACTGCCTGACTTTTGGGTACATCCCAGGGATTTATCCTCCAGGGATGAGATCCCTCCCTTTTTATTCCCGGGTGAAGGATTTTCGTAGATTGTCTGGTTATGATCAGTATAGTACTTTTTAAAATCATTCACCATAGCAACTGTTTTTAAAAACAGTTCTTCATTCCTGCAGCGGTTCATCAGCAGAGTTTCTGCACCAAACATTTCCGGAACCTCCGTCAGTACCGTTGTTCCGCCTTTTGAGATTAAAATATCTGAAAAGCTTCCCACCAGAGGATTGGCAGTTATACCCGATAATCCATCTGAGCCTCCGCATTTCATTCCAATGACAAGTTCTCCTGCATCAATCTCTTCCCGTTTAAAATTACCGGCATAGTGGATTAATTCCTCCAGCAGCGCCAGTCCTTCCTCCATCTCATCCTCAACATCCTGGCACTGCAGAAATTTAACCCGGCTCTCATCATAAGTGCCAATATAAGGTTTCAGTTCTGCTATACTGCTGTTTTCACAACCCAGCCCTAAGACCAGCACACCTCCTGCATTGGGGTGTTTTATAAGATCCGCCAGTATCAGCCTGGTATTTTCCTGATCATCTCCCATCTGGGAACAGCCGTAGGGATGCGGAAAAGCAACAACAGCTTCCACACTTCCTGTTTTCAAGGAGGCTGCCTGTTTTTCCAGACTGGATGCTATGGAATTGACACAGCCCACCGTTGGTATAATCCATATTTCATTGCGGATTCCCACATTGCCGTCTGTTCTGCGAAAACCCTGGAAACTGGCTTTACCGGTTCTATCTATATCCGTACCGGATGGCTGATATGTATATTCCAGTACCTCTCCCAGCGTAGTTACTATATTATGAGTATGTATCCAGGTTCCTGGTTCCAGGTCTTCCAGACAAGTGCCAATCGGGAAGCCGTATTTTATTATTTTATCGTTCTGCTTTATCCCTTTTAAAGTAAATTTATGTCCGGCCGGAACCGTTTGCCTTAGGATCACCTTATCATCCCCTATAACCGCTTCCGTCCCTGCTTCCAGTTCCTTAAGTGCAACCGCCACATTATCCCCTTGATTTATTTTAATATACTCCTGCATAATTACCACTCCTTTCACCGCATGCAGCGGCATAAAATTTTTAAATACGCAAGCTAATACCACAGGATAAAGCCTGGGGTATTGCATAAATTTCACTTAATATCTGAGCTTCATATTTTGTGCAGGTCAAGCCGGAGGATTAAAAATCTCTGGAATTAATGTATATTAATCTTTTCAGTAATTCACATTAATCCCCATGCATACCACAAGCCTGCTTGCGGTACTGCCCAAATAGGAAGTGTGAAATGTCCTTTATTTCACACTAATCCCCCTATCTGCTGGTACTACCTTGCTCTGATGAAAATAGCGGGTGCTGAATTAAGTGTTATATATGCAAGGTAGTACTCGTGTTTACACAGTATGACTGTTTACCCTTCTGATAGCTTCCCGCATTCCTACTTTGTCAATAGTGTCAATATATAAAGTCACCATATCCGTGAGACTTTTATACTTTTTCAGATCCTCACCGAAAAATTCCTTGTTATTTAGATAAGCTCCAACAAATTCTCTGGTTGGGAGTTTGGAATTTTTACGGAAAAATTCCAAGACAGAATCATCATCCATTATCTTATAACTATCTTCACCCCTATGACCGGTCAGCCCCTGATCAGCAGACTCATCGCTTCTGTAAAAACACAGCAGTGCAGCCAGTGAAAATGTCAGGTGCAGCGGAAGCTTGCCAAACTTTTCAACGTATTCCCGGAAACTGGGCAGGCAGCGTGATTTCCATTTGGATACGGAGTTTAAGGATATAGATAAAAGGGCATGTTTGATGTAGGGATTCTCAAACCTCTCAATTACGGAATCAGCGAAAGAATGTAATTCCTCCTTTGGCAAGGTCAAGGTAGGTATGATTTCATCAAATACGGTCTTGACCATAAAATCTTTTACATCCTGATCCTGCATGGATTCCAGCACATAATCGTTGCCGGCCAGATAGGAAGCCAGAACGAAAGAGGTATGGGCACCGTTTAAAATCCTTACCTTCCTTTCCCGGTACGGTTTCTGGTTATCGGTAAAGATTACCGGAAGCCCGGCGCTCTCTAAAGGAAATTCTCCTGATATATCCTTTTCGCTTTCAATAACCCATAAACCAAAGAGTTCTCCCGTAACTAAAAGCGCATCTTCATAACCTAAACCACGGCAGATTTCTGCCGCTTCCTCTTTCGGGTAACCGGTAACGATCCGGTCTACCAAAGTACTGCAGAAAATACAGGCTTCATTGACCCAGGTTAAGAAGCCTGGTTCCAGTTTCCATAGATCAGCAAATTTTAAGACACACTGCTTTAAGGTACCGCCGTTATTTTCAATTAGTTCACAAGGTATCATAATCAGTCCTTTTGTACTGTCCCCATTAAAAAACCGATATCTTTCATATAAAAATTTGGTCAGTTTTCCGGGAAATGTCTTCGGCGGTGCTGCTTTAAAGGAATCGGTCTCATCAAATACAATACCGGCTTCCGTTGTATTGGATATGATAAATCTTAAGGTTTCGCATTCCGCATATGCGGCATATTTATCATATTCTTCAATCGCTGCCACCGCATCTGCTACACTTGTAATAACCCGGTTAATTACTTGTGTTTCGCCGTTTTCCTTTCCTCTTAAAGACAGGGTGTACCGGCAATCCTGTCTTTTAAAAGCATCCAGACTGCCATAGGCGATTGGTTTTACTAATGCGATATTTCCGTCAAATAAACCTTTTTCATTGGCAACATCGATCATATAATCTGCAAATGCTCTGAGAAAATTCCCTTCTCCAAATTGAAGTACCTTGACCGGACGCTTAATACCTTTTGCCATTTCATTATTTAATAGTTCCATTGCTGCCTCCTTGTATATATTATAATTATTATCTCACATTATTTCCGTTTTAATTTATGTAAGCGTTTACATTGATTTTACTAATTAATTGATCTCATGTCAATTATTTTTTCTTTTATTTGCAACCTGTGAAGACAGCTAACTAATAATTTTATGTATTATAACCCCTATTACATAAATACGGTATTGTCATAACCGATAGATTATAGTATAATGTAGAAAGTAATTCAGGCGGTTATCAATGCCTGTAAGTGCTTACAACATTGGAGGTGATTTATGAATATTTATGATGTTTCGGAAAGAGCCGGGGTATCCATAGCAACCGTATCGCGTGTCATTAACGGCAATTCAAACGTAAGCGAGAAAACCAAGCAGAAAGTTCTTGCTGTTATGGAAGAAATCGGTTTTACTCCTAATGTCTTTGCCAGGGGTTTAGGGTTAAATTCCATGAAGACAATCGGAATTATGTGTGCGGATTCCTCCGATCCTTTTTTAGCCAATGCCGTTTATTACCTGGAACGGGAATTACGCCGGAACGGTTATGATTCCTTTCTGTGCTGCACCGGTTATGAATTAAAAAATAAACAGAATTATTTAAGTCTTCTGCTTTCCAAACGGGTTGATGCCATAATCCTGGTTGGCTCCGGTTTTCTGGAATTCAACCAGACGGATAATTCTTACATTATGAATGCTTCCGGTGAAGTTCCTTTTATGTTAATGAATGGTTATCTAAATAAACCGAACATTTACTGTACTATGTGTGACGATTACCAGGCTACTTATGATGCCGCTTCTCTACTGCTGCAGCAGGGACTTAAAGATATCCTGTATCTATATACTGCCAAATCCTACAGCGGTGTGCAAAAGCTGAACGGCTACCAGTCTGCCGTATCGGATGCAATGCAAACAGTAAAGGATGATTTAATCCAGTGTTGTCCAGGAACCATTGAAGGCGCCAGAGACCTGCTGCTCAAACTGTCGGAAAATGGCCTGAAATTTGATGCTGTTATTGCCGCAGAGGATATTCTTGGTGTCGGTGCCATAAAATATGCCAAAGCCAGGGGCATCGCTATTCCTGAAAATTTAAGTATCATAGGGTATAATAATTCCCTGCTGGCCAGTTGCTGTGAACCGGAACTTACTTCGGTAGATAATCATGTTGAGACCTTAAGTATTACAACGGTAAGCACGCTGATGCGTGTTCTGGAGGGACAGAAGGTTCCGAATAAAACAACGGTTTCAGGGGATCTGATTGTCCGTGGAACCACCAATTTTAAAGAACCGTAATTAAAACCCGTAGAGATATTTCATAAGAACTAAAACTCAGCTGACAAACCGTTCTCAGTTTATAACCAGATTGCATACCGGCATACCGCTTAAATATCCGCTTTACAATGTAATAAGCTATCGGAGTGAATGAAAATATAAAGAAAGAAAGGCTGCCACAGTTTACTTCTTTCACTCTTATAATTGTGGCAGTATCGCAGTATGGCTGCGATAGGTAACAGGTATAAAATATGAAAGAATTTCTGGATAAGGATTTTTTACTCACAACACAGACAGCCAAAGTGCTGTATCACGATTATGCAGCCAAAGTGCCGGTCATTGACTACCACTGTCATATTAATCCCAGGGAAATTGCCGAAGACGTTAGTTTTAATAATATAACCCAGGTCTGGCTTGGCGGGGATCATTACAAATGGAGATTAATGCGTGCCAATGGTATTCAAGAAAAATATATAACCGGCGATGCCTCTGACCGTGAAAAATTTAATAAGTGGGCCGAAACCTTGCAAAAAGCAATCGGCAATCCGCTTTACCACTGGAGTCATTTGGAGTTACAGCGATATTTCGGTTATTACGGTACATTAAGTGCAGATACAGCGGATGAGGTATGGAATCTGTGCAACGAAAAACTTAATGATTCCTCTATGAATGTTCGAAATATCATCCGGCAGTCCGGTGTGGAACTAATCTGTACTACAGATGATCCGGTAGATTCTCTGGAATGGCATAAAGCAATCAAAGAGGAGGATTTTGAAGTAAAGGTGCTGCCGGCTTTCCGCCCGGACAAGGCTCTGAATATAGAAAAGCCGGAATTTACGGATTACATAAATAAACTTTCTGAGGTAAGCGGGATTAAGATTACGGATTTTGCTTCTCTTTGCGATGCCCTGGCAGATCGTATACGATTCTTTGCTTCCATGGGCTGCAGTATTTCGGACCATGCTCTGGATTATATTATGTACCAGGCAGCAGACGCTGAGGAAATCGAAGCTATTTTTGCAAGAAGGCAAGAAGGCATTATACCGGACGCTCTGGAACAGTTAAAGTTTAAAACAGCTTTTATGCTTTTCGTCGGAAAACAATACCACAAATACGGCTGGGTAATGCAGCTGCACTACGGAACAAAGCGGAATAACAACTCCAGCCAGTTTGGCAAAATCGGCCCGGACACCGGTTATGACTGTATTAACAGTTACTCCTCTTCCGCTCAGATGGCAGATTACCTAAATGCCCTGAACCAGACCGATGAACTGCCAAAGACCATTATTTATTCATTAAATCCTAATGAGAATGAAATCATTAATACCGTAATCGGCTGCTTTCAGGATGCTTCCGCCGTGGGTAAATTACAGCACGGTTCCGCCTGGTGGTTTAACGATCACAAGATGGGAATGACAGCTCAGATGACAGCACTTGCCAATGTTGGCCTGCTGGCTAATTTCATTGGAATGTTAACTGACTCCAGAAGCTTTATCTCTTACCCCAGACATGAATATTTCCGAAGGATCCTGTGCGATCTAATCGGCAAATGGGTAGAAGACGGTGAATATCCAAATGATATGAATTATTTAGGGCAAATGGTTCAAGATATCTCCTACTATAACACAAAACGTTATTTCGGCTTTTAGTTTATGACTGACCGGATAGCTTAAAACAAAACCGGAATCGGCAGGTTATATTGCCGGTTCCGGTTTATTAATTCTATACTCCTTCAGCATCTTTAGCAGGGAATCCGCATTAATCTAAATCTATTGCACTGGTCGGACAGCTGTCACGTGCATTCTCTGCCTCAGCCAGCTGTTCTTCCGGAATATCTCCGTCAATGGCATGCGCATAACCGTCGTCACCCATGCTGTAAACCTCAGGACAAATATTCGTGCATAATTCACATGATATACAAAGATCCGGATCTACACTTGATTTCATGTTATTTCCTCCTTAATACTATTTTATCATACCTATTCTATTATAAGTTAAATATGGATAAACTATACATATCGTTTTCATAATATATCCGATTCCTATTGCAATATCTATCATTCTATATTTTAGTTTCCATGATGCCCTTCTATTATATTTTTTAATCTTATTTATTACTTTAATTCATAAACAGATCTAAAAATTTATATTGTATTAGCAACCCCTCTATAGTATAATATGCAGTTGAATATAATAACCGAGTTTACGGAGGTGCTTATGAAACATCTGATCAGTCCCCTTGACTTATCTGTTTCCGAATTAAAAGATATTTTGGATTTAGCGGGAGAGATTATTGAAAGTCCCAAGAAGTACGCTAATATATGCCAGGGCAGAAAATTAGCAACTTTATTCTATGAACCAAGTACAAGAACCAGATTAAGTTTTGAAGCCGCTATGCTAAATCTTGGCGGCAGTGTTTTAGGTTTTTCTTCTGCAGATTCCAGTTCTGCTGCAAAAGGCGAAAGTGTCGCCGATACGATTCGGGTTATTTCCAGTTATGCTGACATATGTGCTATGCGGCATCCCAAAGAAGGTGCTCCCTTAGTTGCTTCTGTTTATTCTTCCATTCCTGTTATCAATGCCGGTGACGGCGGTCACAATCATCCCACTCAAACCCTTACGGATTTATTGACAATTCAAAGATTAAAAGGACGGTTAAATAATCTGACCGTTGGTTTTTGCGGTGATTTAAAGTTTGGCCGTACCGTTCATTCTCTGATTAATGCACTGGTACGGTATGAAAATATTAATTTTGTGCTGATTTCTCCGGAAGAATTAAAGATACCGGCTTATTTAAGGGAAGAAGTACTGGAGGCAGGGAAAATCCCCTATCAGGAAGTAAAAGTACTGGAAGAAGTTATGCCTCAGCTGGATCTGCTCTACATGACCCGGGTTCAAAAGGAACGTTTTTTTAATGAAGAAGATTATATCCGCTTAAAAGATTCCTTTATACTGGATGCTAAAAAAATGGAATACGCAAAAAAAGATATGCTTGTGCTTCATCCCCTTCCAAGAGTAAATGAAATTGCCACAGAAGTGGACGATGATCCCAGAGCGGTCTATTTTAAACAAGCTGAATTTGGTGTTTATGTAAGAATGGCACTTATCATGAAATTGTTGGAGGTAGAAGCATGTTAAATATCGGAGGATTAAATCAGGGAATTGTAATA